>JBKJSN010000074.1:0-8853 GCA_046595815.1 Mycobacteriales bacterium | reverse complement strand
CGCGTCGACGTTCGTCCCACCGACCTCAGCGTGAACCGAGACCCCCGGGAGCGGAGCAAGACCGGTCGCACCGGCCGTGGTGGCACTGGCAAGCACGAAGCCACCAGCGACGACAACTTTCGTGACCAAGCCAGCAGAGGCAAGCTTCGAGGTGCAGAGCAGGAGCAGGTTCATCGGAGTTCCTTCGAGGTGGTGCCCTTGCGGGCCGTCGGGTCATGGACGCACCGGTCATCGCGAAGATTGGGGTCAGGGGTACGCGTTCGGCCCCGTTTCATCACCTTGGGTGAACCCTGGCGAAAGGGCTCAAGTCACAGCGATCTCAGAGAGGGACGCGTACGACGCGGTCCCGCCGGCTGCCGCACGACCCGCGGCCATCGCAGTTGCTGGTCGTGAGCCACAGGGCTTGGCCGCCTGGCTCGAGCACCGCCGTTCGGATCCGGCCGTAGGTCCCGCGGTAGCGGGCGACGGGCGTGGACGCAGCGGTGCCGGAGATCGTGACGTCCCACAACCGCGTGCCGCGCAGGGCCGCGACGTGCAGCTCACCGCCGCCGTAGGCCATGCCGGAGGGGGAGGCCTCCGACGTACGCCACACGACCTTGGGGGAGACGAACCGGCCGCTGGCCGTGCCCACGCCCTCGATGACCGGCCAGCCGTAGTTCTTGCCCGCGACGATGAGGTTGAGCTCGTCCCAGGTGTTCTGCCCGAACTCCGTCGCCCACAGGCGTCCCTGCGGGTCGAAGGCAAGTCCTTGGACGTTGCGGTGGCCCATCGACCAGACCGGGTTGTTGAACGGGTTCCCTTCCGCCGCGCCACCGCTGGGACGCAGGCGCAGGATCTTGCCGCCCCACGAGGTGGAACTCTGCGAGCGACTGGGGTCACCGGCGTCGCCGGTGCCGACGTAGAGCATCCCGTCCGGCCCGAACGCCATCCGCCCGCCGTTGTGGTTACCTGCCGCAGGGATGCCACTGAGCAGAACCTGTTGCGTACCAGGTGAAGTGAGCCTGAAACGCACCACTCGGTTGTCGCTGCTCGAGGTGTAGTAGGCGTAGACCCAGCTGTCGCTGCCGTAGCTCCCGGACACCGCCAGCCCGAGCAACCCGCCCTCGCCCTGCGGTGACACGCCCGGGACCGTCGCGACAAGGCTGCGGGAACCGGCTGCGGTGACGCGGTGGATCCGCGCCGGCTCCCGCTCGCTCACCAGGGCGCTGCCGTCCGGCAGGAAGGCCAGCCCCCACGGCACGCGCAACCCAGACGTGATGACGCGTTCCGTGACCTGGGTAGAAGTCGCCCGTGGCAACGGGCTGGTGGGCGCCGCGGAGGGAGTCGTCGCGGTCGGAGCCGCAGTCGGAGTCTGTGGCGCCTCGGAGCACGCGGTCAGCAGGGCCAAGGAGGCGAACGCGATCAGGTGAGCTCTCATGGACGACCTCCCGTTGCCCACTATGGCCGATTCTGGCGGTTCCACATCAAGACCGCCGTTCCACAGCGGGTACGGCGGAACGCCAGGCCTGCGCAGGGCCCGACCTAGCGTCGCCGGGTGCCGCGCCCTCCCCACACCCTGCCTGAGGTAGCTACCCGCCTGCGGGCGCTGCTGTCGTCCTCTCGCGCTGACCCGGCACCGAGCTCAGTCGGCGAAGTACTTGCCTCGGGCTCGTACGACCCTGGTCGGCGGGGAGCGGTCGCCCTCATCGGGATCGGGCTGATCGCGGCGCTGGTGGCGGGTCTGGTCCTGCTGAGGGGACGCGCAGTGGAGCAGCCGCTCGCCGTACCTGCCGTGGTCGGCCCTTCGGTGGCCGCTTCCGGCCCTCTGCTTGTCGTCGACGTCGAGGGCAAGGTTCGGCGCCCGGGCCTGGTCCGGGTGCCTGAAGGCTCGAGGGTCGACGACGCGCTGCGTGCTGCCGGAGGCGTTCTGCCTGGCGTCTCGACCGCGTCGCTGAACCTCGCGCAGAAGCTCACCGACGGCCAACAGGTGTTGGTGGGCCTGCAGCCGGCGCCAGGTTCGCCGGGTGGCGGGGCCACCGGTGGGCTGCTGGATCTCAACCTCGCCTCGGCCCAGGACCTCGATGGACTCCCCGGCATCGGGCCGGTGCTGGCCCAGCGGATCGTCGACTGGCGCACCGAGCACGGCCGGTTCGCGTCCGTCGACCAGTTGCGTGAGGTGTCCGGGATCGGCGAGGCGAAGTACTCCAGCCTGAAGTCAAAGGTCCGCGTGTGACCGGGCCCGACCTGCGGCTGGCGTGGCCCGCCCTGGCTGCGTGGCTGGTCGCCTGGCAGGGCCGCTTGCTGCGGCCAGAGGTGCTTGTCGTCGTCGCGGTCGTCCTGTTGGCCTTGGCGGCCGGCACGTTGCTGTCCCGGGCCGAGTGGGCTGCCCTCGTCGCAGCCACCCTTGCCTGCGCCGCAGCGGCAGGGCTCGCCACTGCAGCGCGCGTACAGGCCCGCACTTCGGGACCGCTCGCGTCGGCGGCCGATGCCCGGGCTGCGGTGGTCGTGGAGGCCGTCCTCGCCGACGATCCTCGCAGCGTGCCGCCGAAGGCGGACGTGCTCGCCTTCAGACCCCTGGTGGCAGCCCGGGTCAGGGTCCTGCGCCTGGAGGTCGCCGGCCGCTCGTTCCGCCTGCGCCAGCCGGTGCTGGTCCTCAGTCCCGAGGAGTCTTGGCTCGGACTGCTGCCGAGCCAGCGGGTGCGCGTCGAGGGGCGGTTGCAGGATCCGGGCCGCGGCTCGGACGTCGCGGCGGTGCTGTCCGCCCGTGGCCCACCCGTCGTGCTGTCCCGGCCCTCCGCGGTCCAGCGGGTCGCGGGGCGGCTGCGCGCCGGCCTGCTGGACGCGACCGCTGTCCTGCCGTCGGACGAGCGGGGGCTGCTGCCCGGTCTGGTCGACGGGGACACCAGTCGCCTGGACCCGTCGTTGAAGGAGGACTTCCGGACCACCGGTCTCACGCACTTGGTGGCCGTTTCGGGGACCAACGTCGCGGTCGTGCTCAGTGCCGCGCTGCTGCTGTGCGCGTGGCTGGGGATCGGCCTGCGATGGCGACCGCCGATCGCGGGCCTGGTGCTGCTGGGGTTCGTCGTCCTCGCCCGTCCGTCCCCCAGCGTCCTGCGCGCCTCGACCATGGGCGTGATCGCCCTGATCGCGCTGGCCACCGGTGCCCGCCGTCAGGCCCTCCCGGCGCTGTGCGCCGCGGTGCTGGTCCTGGTGCTGCTGTCGCCCGAGCTGGCCGCGCAGCCCGGTTTCGCGCTGTCGACGTTGGCTACCGCCGGGCTGCTGCTCATCGCACCGGTGTGGCGCGACCGCCTGGCACGCAGGCTGCCGCGATGGCTCGCAGAGGCGCTCGCCGTACCCGCCGCGGCCCAACTGGCCTGTACCCCCGTCGTGGTGGCGCTCAGCGGTCAACTTGGGCTGCTCGCCGTACCCGCGAACCTGCTCGCCGTCCCGGCCGTTGCCCCAGCGACGGTGCTCGGGGTGCTGGCCGCGCTCGTCGCCCCGGTCTGGTTGCCCGCCGGGCAGGCCCTGGCCTGGCTGGCGTGGGTGCCCACCCACTGGCTGGTGCTCATCGCCCGCACGGGCGCGCGGCAACCCGGCGCGGGGCTGACCGTCGCGACGGGCTGGGCCGGCGCACTGAGCGTGCTGTGCCTGCTGGTCGGGGCCGCGGTCGTGCTGCGGTCGCAGGTGCTGCGGCGCGCGGCCGCCTCGGTGCTCGTGGGCATCCTCGTCGCGATGCTGGCGCTGGTCGTGGTCCGGCCGGGCTGGCCGCCGAACGGCTGGGCAGTGGTGTCGTGCGACGTCGGGCAGGGCGACGGGTTCGTCGTGCGCCTTGGCGCGGCCCAGGCTCTCGTCATCGACAACGGCCCCGACCCTGAGCCGATCGACCGTTGCCTGCGGCGCCTGGGGGTACGCCGGGTGCCCCTGCTGATGCTCACCCACCTTCATGCAGACCACGTGGAGGGGGTGCCGGGGTTGCTGCGTGGGCGCAAGGTCGGCGCCGTCCAGGTCAACGGGCTCGATGAGCCGGTCGTCGAGAAGGCCCGGCTTGACCGTTGGCTGTCAGCCCGCGGGATCCCGGTCCTTCGGGCGCAGACGGGGGAGCGGCGGTCCGTGAACGGCGTCTCGTGGGAGGTGCTCGACGCGACCGTGCGGCGAGGTACGTCGAGCGACCCCAACAACAGCTCCGTCGTGCTGCGGCTGGTGACGCAGGGGGTGTCGGTGCTGTTCGCCGGTGACCTCGAGACCGATGCCCAGGCCGAGTTGCGCGGCCGTGGCGTGGACCTGCGGGCGGATGTGCTGAAGGTGCCGCACCACGGCAGCGCCAAGCAGGACCCAGGCTTCCTTGATGCTGTGCAGGCACAGGTCGCGCTGACCCCGGTCGGTGCGGGCAACCCGTACGGCCACCCGAGCGTGCAGACGCTGCGCCGGCTGCAGGACGGTGGTGCGCGCACCTACCGCAGCGACAGAGACGGGGACGTGGCCGTTGTGGTGCGTCGCGGGCGGATCACCACCGTGGCGCGAGGCGCCGAGGGCTGGCGGACTCTCGCCGGCTCGGTCCATCACGGGGGTTGGGCTGTCACCTCGGGTGCCTTGTCGGCGCCGGTCGGTCTGGCGGCGGCCCCGCCGCTTCTCGGACTGCCCGACTGGGCGCAGACCCGCTGCGACACCGTCGAGCCGCCTGCCGCGCGACCGCGTGCCCGCGACCCGCCGTACGCAAGCAGGGGAGAGGGCCGTGGTGGCGAACCCTGTCAGTGACCCGATGGAGGCCTGTTGCGTACGCACCTGCTCGCCCTGACCGCTGCCGTCGCCTTCGGGGCGGGCCTCGCCGTCGTGCCCGGTGCCGGCGCCGCAGCCGCCCCGGCCTGGCAGCGCTACCCGGTGCCGGCGACGACCGGCAAGCAGCTCGCGGACTGGGACGTGTCGTTCGCGAGCACCTACATCGGGCGCGTCACAGGCACACCCCAACAGCTGCTGGCACGCGATGCGCTGGTGAAGGAGCTGAAGGCGCTGGGGTACGTCGTACAGGTCGAGACCTACACCGGCGCCCTGGAGGCGGTGACTGCGACCAAGCGCGGGGCGACGCGGCCGGACGAGCTCGTCGTCCTGGGCGGGCATTTCGACACGATGCCCCAAGCGCTCGAGGGGACCTACGACAACGCGACCGGCACGACCATGGTCATGGCGTTGGCCCGGTCCTTCGCGAGGGTGAAGACCCAGCGGACGATGGTGTTCAGCTTCTACAACGGCGAGGAGGAGGGCGCGCTCGCCTCCGACGAGCAGGCGAAGGCGTACTAGAAGGCCGGCGGCAAGGTCCGCGCGTACCTCGTCTCCGACATGGTCGGGATCGCCTGGCCAGTCGGAGTGACCGCCACGGACAAGAACTGCCTGTGCCTGTGGCGCGGTGCACGCGACGAGGACCTCGACGGCCTGCTCGCCGAGGTGAACCACCGCTTCCTGCGCTTCCCCAGCGGTCGCCGCCAGGTGAGCATCGAGGGTCGGAACGTCCGCAACTCCGACGAGGCCTCCTGGGCGGACGCGGGCTTCCGCACACTGCGTTGGGCCGGGCTGCGCAAGGCGGCGGACTACCCGCAGTACCACCTGCCTCAGGACAATCCGGCGACCATCGATGCCCAAGCCGGCGGCCGCCGGTTCTTCGAGGCGGGGCTGCGCAACACCTTGTTGTCGGCGTACTTCACCGCGGCGGCGATCGACGCCGGTCGCTGAACGGAACTCAGACGCTCGGCAGGTCGGTGACGACCAGGGCGACCGTGGCGGCCGTCCAGCGGGTGCGGTTCGGGGTCTGCAGCCCGTCGGCGTTGAGGGCGGCCGCAATCGTGTGCAGGGACGCTCCCTCGTGGGAGAGCTCCTGGATCCGGCCTACGGCCTCGGTGTTCTTCACCGCCTTGGCCTTGCGCGGCGACGCGACGAGCTCAGGCATCACGACGAGCTGTGCGGGGTCGATCTGCTCGGCCGGCATCGGGCGGCCCCACAGGTAGCCCTGTCCGCCGGTGCACCGCGCCGTACGCGCGATCTGCGCCTGCTCGAGGGTCTCCAACCCCTCGGCGATGACCCCGATGCCGAGGAAGCGTCCCAGCTTGGCGACGCTGCGCACGATCGCCAGGTCCTCAGCGGTACCAGGCACGCGGGCGAGGAAGGCCCGGTCGATCTTCAGTTCGGTGATCGGGAGCTCGCGCAGGTACAGCAGTGAGGAGTAGCCGGTCCCGAAGTCGTCGAGGGACAGGCCGACACCCATATCGCGCAGCCCGGCCAGGACCTTCCGTGCCTCCTCCAGACTCTGGATCATCGCCTGCTCGGTGAGTTCCAGGATGAGGCGCTCAGGCGCTATCCCGCTCGCGCTCAGGGCCTCGTCGACGTGGTGCAGCACGTCCGGCTGGGTGACGTCCCGGGTGCTGAGGTTCACCGACACGGTCCACCCGGGCCAAGCCTTGACGTCGGTGAGGGCGGTGCTCAGCACCCAGCGGGTGATGTCCTGCATCACCGGGGTGTGCGCCACGCCGGGGAGGAAGTCCTCGGGGACGAGCGTGCCGCCTCGGGGGTGCTCCCAACGCAACAGCGCCTCGACGCCACGGGGTCGGCCGGTCTCCAGCGAGACGATCGGGTGGTAGTGGAGTCGGAGTTGCCCTGACCGCAGGGCGTCCTTCAGATCCTCGTGAGGCACGGCGGCGCGCGCCGCCGTGATTGCGGGGCTCTGCATCGCGACCTCCATGGCCAGTTGCTGAGCCCTTGGGCCAGTTCTGTGGGCATTTACCGGCCGGCTCACGATCTCACAGGACGACCCCGGTGGGGAGGGCGTGGAATCATGGACCCGTGCCGCCCCCTGACCTGCTCGTGCCACTGACGCTCGTCGTCGGGGACGAGGAGCTGCTCGTCTCGCGCGCCGTCGCCGACGTGGTGCGCGCCGGAAGGGCCCGTACGCCGGACCTCGACGTGCGCGACCTCGACGGCGGGAGCCTGGAGCCGGGAGATCTCGCCGAAGCTCTGAGCCCGAGCTTGTTCGGCGACGACCGCGTGGTCGTGGTCCGCGGTGGCCAGGACCTCGCCAAGGAGGTCGCAGCGGAGGTCACGGCGTACGCCGCTGATCCCGTCCCGGAGATCCTGCTGGTGGTCGTGCATGCCGGCGGCGCCAAGGGCAAGGCGCTGGTGACCGCGTTGCTCGCCGCCGGTGCGCGCCGCGTCGATGCGCCGAAGCTCACCAAGCCGAGCGAGCGCCGCGACTTCGTGCGAGGTGAGCTGCGCGCCCCCGGCCGCCAGGTGACCGACGACGCGGTGACCGCCCTGCTCGATGCGGTCGGCACCGACCTGCGCGAGCTCGCGGCGTCGGCCTCCCAGCTGCTCGCCGACACCGAGGGACCGATCACCGAGGCGGAGGTACGCCGATACCACTCCGGCCGGGCCGAGACCAGCGGCTTCCAGATCGCCGACAAGGCCCTCGCCGGTGACCTGGCCGGCGCTCTGGAGCTGGCGCGCTGGAGTCAGTCCACCGGCCTCGCGCACGTGCTCATCACCTCCGCCCTCGCCAGTGCCCTCCGGTCGGTCGGTCTGGTGGCCGGAGCCGGTCGTGCCCCTGCCCACGTGCTCGCCGGACAGCTCGGCATGCCGCCGTGGAAGGTCGAGCAGACCCAACGTCAGGCCAAGGGCTGGAACCAGCACTCGCTGACCAGGGCGCTGCTGGCCGTCGCCGATGCGGACGCGCAGGTCAAGGGTGAGGGCGCGGACAAGGACTACGCGATCGAGAAGATGCTGCTCACCGTGACCCAGGCCCGGGAGGCTCAGCGATGAGCAAGCAGCCGCTCTACCCGCAGCTGCTCCGGCTGCGGCACGTGCACCCGAACGCCTGGCAGCGAGCGGTGCTCGGTGAAGGCATGGCCCTGCTCGGCGGTCTTCTCGCGCTCGCCGACGTCGCCTCGGCCTGGAGCGTGCTCGTGCTGCCCGTGGCGGTCGCGCTCGTGGTCAAGACCCATGACGTGCTGGCGGGGTACCTGCGCGAGGCATGAGCCTCGCCGTACCGGCTATGAACGACGAAAGGCGCCGACCCCAGCAGGGGCGGCGCCTTCGCGACGGAGCGGTGCTTACTTGGCGGTGAGCTCGGCGGCCTTCTTGGCCATCGCCGACTTGCGGTTGGCCGCCTGGTTGGCGTGGATGACGCCCTTGCTGGCGGCCTTGTCGAGCTGACGGCTCGCGGTGCGCAGCGTCGACGTTGTCGTGTCGACGTCCCCGGTCGCGACGGCCTCGCGGAACTTACGCACGGCGGTCTTGAGGGAGCTCTTGACCGACTTGTTGCGCAGGCGCGCCTTCTCGTTGGTCTTGATGCGCTTGATCTGGCTCTTGATGTTCGCCACGGCGGAGCGGTTCCTCGTCCTCGAAATGTGAAGGTCGTCTGTACAGGCACAGGGTGGGCATGAAGCGCACGCCACACGGCTGATCAGACTAGCAGGGGTGAAGGGGGAGCCCCAAGTGAGCGGCGGGGCCGAGCGCTGGCGCCGATAGGATGGCTCGTGCCTGTTACCGATCCGGCGATCATCCGGAACTTCTGCATCATCGCCCACATCGACCACGGCAAGTCGACCCTGGCGGACAGGATGCTCGAGGTGACCGGGGTCGTCGACGCCCGGCAGATGCGGGCTCAGTACCTCGACAAGATGGATATCGAGCGCGAGCGCGGCATCACCATCAAGGCGCAGAACGTTCGGCTGCCCTGGCGCGCGGACGACGGCCGCGACTACGTGCTCAACATGATCGATACCCCCGGTCACGTCGACTTCACTTATGAAGTCACGCGCTCGTTGCAGGCCTGTGAAGGCGCCTTGCTGGTGGTGGATGCCGTTCAGGGCGTGCAGGCGCAAACTGTCGCCA
>JBKJSN010000216.1:0-3768 GCA_046595815.1 Mycobacteriales bacterium | reverse complement strand
GGTGTACGACGAGCGGCTCCGCGGCACCGACGGCGTGCAGCGGTTGCTCGTTGACAAAGACGGCAGCGTCACCGGGAACGTCGGCACGACGCCCGCCATCTCCGGGGACAACCTCGTGTTGGCGATCGACGCGGGGGTGCAGAAGGTTGCCGAGGCTGCGCTCGCGACGGGCATCAAGGAGGCCCGTGCCCGCTACGACCGGCTGCGCGGCAAGAACTTCACGGCGTCCAAGGGCGCTGCGATCGTGGTCGAGGCCACGACGGGGCGGGTGGTCGCGATGGCCAGCTACCCGTCGTACGACCCGACGTTGTTCGTCGGTGGTATCTCCACCAAGGAGTACACCGCGCTGAGCAACGCGCCCGGCGCTCCGCTGATCAGCAACGCGGTGCAGGGCCGGTACCCGCCCGGCTCGACCTTCAAGGTCGTGTCGACGGCTGCCGCTGTGACGGCGGGGTACCCGCTGGGTGCGCGGGTCTACCCCTGCCCGCCGAGCTACCGCATCGGTTCGTCGGTCAAGAGGAACTTCGAGGGGGAGAGCTTCGGCACCCTGGACTTCCGCGAGACCCTCATCCGTTCCTGCGACACCGTCTACTACAAGCTCGCCGTCGAGCAGTGGTCGCGCGACGGCGCGACGAAGAACACCGGCCGCGCCCGCGAGGTGTTCGCCAAGATGGCGCGGGCCTGGGGCTTCGGCCGCCAGACCGGGATCGACCTGCCGGACGAGCGGGCCGGGCTGATCACGGACCGCAAGTACAAGCAGGCGTATTGGGACGAGCGCAAGGCCGACTACTGCGCCGGTGCCAAGCGCAGGCAGAAGGGCACCTACCTGCAGCAGATCGCCGAGGAGTTCTGCAGCGACGGCTGGCGCTACAACGCCGGTGACGCCGCGAACTTCATCATCGGCCAGGGTGACGTGCTCGTCACGCCGCTGCAGCTGACGATGGGCTACGCCGCACTGGTCAACGGCGGCATCCTCTACCGCCCGCAGCTGGCCAAGGGATTCCTGTCGGCCGACGGCCGGACCGCGACCGAGCTGCCCCCGGTGAAGGTCGAGCGGGTGCCTGTGAAGCAGGAGGTGCTCGACTACATCAAGAGCGCGCTGGCCGGTGTCGTGCTCCCACCCGGTACGGCGAAGGGGTCCTACCGGGGTTTCCCACTGTCGACGGTGGCGGTCGGAGGGAAGACGGGCACCGCCGACGTGCAGGGGAAGGCCCCGATCTCGTGGTTCGCCTCCTTCGCGCCGGTGTCCAACTCGCGATTCGTGACCGTCGTGATGGTCCCCGAGGCGGGGACCGGTGGTACGACGGCGGCACCGATCTCCCGCAAGATCTGGGACGCCATCTACGGACTGGAGGGCAGCCGCCGCCAGCTCGGGCCAGGAGGCACGCTCCCGACGAGCCTGCCGGTCGTCCTTCCTGACGGCTCCATCGGCCGACCCGGCACGCGTGTCCCGCGGCGCCCGGTGACCGTGGTGGCCACCCCGTCGCCGACCACCCGCGCGCTGGGCGAGCTCGGCAGACTGCCATGGGCTGAGGCGCCGCGCCGGAGGTCCTCATGACGCAGGAGTGGAGCACCCCCCGCATCTCCCCGGTGCCGCTGCGGCCGCGCGAGACGCAGCGTCGCGAGCGGCTGGTGGCGCGTAGCTCGCCGCTGCGCCAGCTCGACGTGTGGCTGCTGCTCGCCGTCTCCACGTTGATCTCGGTCGGCGGCCTGCTGATCTGGTCGGCGACCAGGGAACACCAGACAGTCCTCGGGCTCGACCCCGACGCCTTCTTGAAAAAGCACATCATCAACGCCGTCCTCGGCGTCGGTCTGGGGACGGTGGCGGCGCTGGTGGACTACCGCGCCCTGCGCGCCTATGCGCCCTTCGTCTACGGCGCCTCATGTCTGGGTCTGATCGTGGTGCTGTCGCCGGTGGGCTCGACCATCAACGGCGCCCACTCCTGGATCGTGCTGCCGGCCGGCTTCCAGATCCAGCCGTCGGAGTTTGCCAAGCTCGCGATCGTCGTGGGGATGGCGATGCTCCTGGGGGAGAAGCGTGACGGTGAGGCGGTGCCGCGCGACCTGGACGTCGTGGCGGTGCTCGGGCTGTGCGTGGTCCCGATGGCGCTGATCATGCTGCAGCCCGACTTCGGCACCACGATGGTCTTCATCTTCACGATCCTGGGCGTGCTGACCGTCGCCCAGGCACCGGGACGTTGGATCGGCGGCCTGCTCCTCGCCGGCGTCATCATGGGCTCGGTCGTGGCCCCGCACGTGCTCAAGGGCTACCAGCTCGACCGTTTCCGGGTGGTCGCCGATCCCGGCATCGACCCCCGCGGCGTCGGCTACAACACCACGCAGGCGCGCATCGCCATCGGCTCCGGCGGGGTCTTCGGCAAGGGCCTGTTCGAGGGGACACAGACCCAGGGGCGCTTCATCCCCGAGCAGCAGACCGACTTCGTGTTCACGGTCGCGGGGGAGGAGCTCGGCCTGGTCGGCGGCGCCGGGATCATCGCCGCGATCGGGGTGGTGCTCTGGCGTGGCCTGCGGATCGCGCAGCAGGCCTCCGACCCGTTCGGGCGCCTGGTGGCCGCCGGGGTGGTGTCGTGGTTCGGGTTCCAGAGCTTCGTCAACATCGGCATGACGCTCGGGATCATGCCGGTGACCGGGCTGCCGCTGCCCTTCGTCAGCTACGGCGGGTCCTCGATGTTCGCCAACCTGATGGCCGTGGGCCTGCTGCTCAACGTCCACATGCGCAACCGCGAGCTGTAGCCCCCTCACGTCGGGTGTCCCGCCGCCGCGCGGCAACTGCGTGCCTCCCGAGGCGTGCACCAGATCTGGTGCGCCTCTCGGGAGAAGTGCCCGCCCCGGCTCGCCGTAGCCTGGAGGGATGACCGTCGAGAGCGTCTTCCCCCGCCTTGAGGCGCTGCTGCCCCTGATCCAGAAGCCCATCCAGTACGTCGGTGGCGAGCTCAACAGCCAGGTCAAGGACTGGGACAGCTGCGATGTGCGCTGGGCGATCATGTACCCCGACGCCTACGAGGTCGGCCTGCCCAACCAGGGCGTCATGATCTTGTACGAGGTCCTCAACGAGCAGGCGCACACGCTCGCAGAGCGCACCTACAGCGTCTGGCCTGACCTCGCGACCAAGATGCGCGAGAACGGCGTACCCGCCTTCACGGTCGACGGGCACCGACCCGTAAAGGCGTTCGACGTCCTCGGGATCAGCTTCTCCACCGAGCTCGGTTACACCAACATGCTCGAGCACCTCGACCTCGCCGGTATCCCGCTGCACGCCCGCGACCGCGACGAGAGCCACCCGATCGTGCTGGCCGGCGGGCACGCTGCGTTCAACCCCGAGCCGATCGCCGACTTCATCGACGCGGCCGTCCTTGGCGACGGCGAGCAAGCGGTCCTCGAGATCACCCAGGTCATCCGCCAGGCCAAGCTCGACGGCGCCAGCCGCGAGGAGTTGCTACTGCGCCTGGCCCGCTCCGGCGGCGTCTACGTTCCGCGCTTCTACGACGTCGACTACCTGCCCGACGGACGCATCCAGCGGGTCGCGCCCAACCGCCCCGACGTCCCGTTCCGGGTGCACAAGCGCACCACCATGGACCTCGACGCGTGGCCCTACCCCAAGACCCCGCTCGTCCCGCTCGCCGAAACCGTCCACGAGCGGATGAGCGTCGAGATCTTCCGCGGCTGCACCCGCGGCTGCCGCTTCTGCCAGGCCGGCATGATCACCCGCCCGGTCCGCGAGCGCTCCATCACCGGCATCGGCGAGAT
>JBKJSN010000164.1:0-4036 GCA_046595815.1 Mycobacteriales bacterium | reverse complement strand
GCTCAGTGCCAGGGTTCGTGCCCGGGTTCGTGCCAGGGTTCGTGCCTCGGTGCAGTGCCACGATGCCGCCGGTCAGGTCCCGCCAGCCCACGCTCCCCCACCCGGCCCGCTGCAGGTGACCGGCCAGCGCGGCCTGCGCCGGCCAGGCCCGGATCGACTCCGCCAGGTAGACGTAGGCGGCCGGGTCGCTGCTCACCTTCTTCGCCACGGCCGGCAGCAGGCGCATCAGGTAGTTGCTGTAGACCGTCCGGAAGGGCTTGTACGTCGGGTGGCTGAACTCGCACACGACCAACCGCCCGCCGGGACGTGCGACGCGCAGCATCTCGGTCAGAGCCTGATCGGTGTCCTGCACGTTGCGGAGCCCGAAGGAGATCGTGACGGCGTCGAAGGAACTGTCGGCGAAGGGCAACCGCAAGGCGTCCCCGGCGACGAGCGCGACGCCCTTCCCGCGGCCCTCGCGGAGCATGCCGAGGGAGAAGTCGCACCCGACCACGGTGGCGCCACTGCGGGCGAGCGCTGCGGCGCTGGTGGCGGTGCCGGCGGCGAGGTCCAGCACTCGCTCGCCGGGCTGGAGCGCCAGTGCCTGCGCGACTGCCTTGCGCCAACGCCGGTCCTGGCCGAGGGACAGCACGGTGTTGGTGCGGTCGTACTTCGGGGCGACCTCGTCGAACATCGCCGCGACGTCGTGGGGGTCCTTGTCCAGGTGCGCTCGGGTCACCGCTCCATCATCGCCGGTGCACCAGTCGGCCCCCGAGGACGGTCGCCACACAGCGCCCGGCACCGTGCTCGATCAGCGCCTCGTAGGGATCGGCGTCCACCGGTACGTCGAACACCGCGAGGTCTGCGCGCGCGCCCTCCCGGATCGTGCCCAGGTCCTGGCCCACGGCCATCGCCCCGCCCAGGGTCAGGGCCTCGACGAGCAAACGCTCAGGCCGCTCGAAGCCCTGGCGGCGCGCCAGGTCACGAGCGGCGCGCGCCTCGGCCATCAGATCCAGGTCGGGGCTGCTCGCGAGGGAGTCGGTGCCCAGCGCGATCGGGTTGCCCTCGCTGAGGTAGTCGGCGACCGGGGCCTCCCCTGCCTGCAGGATCGCGTTGGACCGCGTGCAGAGGGCCACCACGGTCTGCCGCTCGCGCAGCAGCGCGCGGTCGTCGGCGTCGACGTGCACGCCGTGCGCGACGTGGACGTCAGGCCCGAGCCCGCCGAGGTCGTCGCAGTGCTTGACCGCGCTGGTTCCCGTGCCGACCCCGTGCAGCTCGAAGTGCAGGCCGAACCGCTCGACGAACGCGGCGAGGGCGCCGGTGCCCGACAACACGAACTCGGCTTCGTCGGCGGTCTCCGCCAGATGCGGGTGCAGCCGCAGCCCGCGATCGCGCGCGACGCCCACCAGGTCGCGGAAGACGCTGGTGGAGAGCGTGTAGAGCGTGTGCGGGCTGATGCCGTCGGCTCCCGCGCCGAGGAGCGCCTCGAGCCGCTGCCACGCCACGGGCCAGCTCTTCGCGTCGACGCCGGCCAGCTCGCCGTACGACACTCCTTGCAGGCCAAGGGATCTCACGACCGCGACTGCCGGTCCGTGGGTGACGATGTCGGCGATCGCCGTGGTGCCGGTGCGCAGCAGCTGGTGCCCGGAGCCGCGCGCGGCGACCTGCCAGTCCTGGTCCGTCATGGCCTGGCGGCGCTTGTTCAGCTCAGCGATCCAGAGCGGGAACGGAAGTCCGCTGGTGGCCAGGTCGGCGAAGGGCGGGCCGTACTCCAGGTGCGCGTGGGCGTTGACCAGGCCCGGCATGAGGACGCCGGGCCACTCGCGGACGCGGTCGGCCGTCATCGAGGCGCGCGGACCGACGGCCAGGATGCGGTCGCCCTCGACGAGCACCGCCCCGTCGTACACGGGCTCGCCGGTCATCGTGAGGACGATGGGGGCGGAGTGCAGGGTCACGGTCACGGTCGACCATCCTGCCCTGCGGGAGCAGACTGCGGCGCATGACGTCCTACGACGACCTCACCGCGCTGTTCCTCAACTGCACTCTCAAGCCCTCTCCGGAGCCCTCGCACACGCAGTTGCTCATCGACCGCTCCGTCGCGATCCTCACCAAGCAGGGGGTGTCCTGCGAGACCGTCCGCTGCGTCGACGTGGACGCGGCCTTCGGGGTGTACCCCGACATGACCGAGCACGGCTTCGCTCGCGACGACTGGCCCGCGGTCCAGGCGAAGGTCATGGCCGCCGACATCGTCGTGGTCGCCACGCCGATCTGGCTCGGGGACAAGAGCTCGGTCTGCACGCGGACGATCGAGCGGCTCTACGGCTCGAGCGCGATCCTCAACGAGCGCGGGCAGTACGCCTACTACGGCCGCGTCGGTGGGTGCCTGGTCACGGGCAACGAGGACGGCATCAAGCACGTCGCCATGAACGTCCTCTACTCGTTGCAGCACCTGGGCTTCACGATCCCGCCGCAGGCCGACGCCGGGTGGATCGGCGAGGCGGGTCCGGGGCCGTCGTACGGCGATGTCGTGGAAGGCAAGACGGTCGGGGTCGACAACGACTTCACCAACCGCAACACGACCTTCATGACGTGGAACCTGCTGCACCTGGCCCGGATGCTCAAGGACGCCGGCGGGATCCCGGCTCAGGGCAACCAGCGGTCGGAGTGGGACGCGGGCGAGCGCTTCGGCTTCGAGAACCCGGAGTACCGCTAGCCCGGCCGACCTGCCAGCGGGCGGCGGGGTCAGAACGTCCGGTACGCCGACTTGCCGACGACGAAGCCGTGCTTGGTCCGCACGTTCGTGCACGCCATGCCTTGCGCGGAGGAGCTGCACATCAGGTCGCCGACGAGATAGCCGCGGCCGTAGGGCAGCTCGCTGCGCTCCTCCTGGTCGGGCCGGCAGGTGGTGTAGACGTTTCCGCGGCCCGTCGAGACGAACGCCTCGACCACCACTTCGGCATCGTCGTACTCGCAGGGCTCGGGATCGTCGTCCAGCTTCCAGGTGTGCTCGAGCACGGTGCACTGCGCGCTGTCCGCGGAGAGGCTGCAGCGGAGGTTCCCGGAGGGGGAGGAGAACCAGCCCCAGAAGCCCCCGGGCAGCTTCGTCGTCCCGTTGCTCGTGGCAGCGCGGGCGCTGGCCAGGGTCGATCCCTGAGTCGTGAGCCGATAGGAGTTCTTGCTCACGAGGAACCCCTGGCTGGTGCCCATCACCAGGCACTCGAGCCCCTTGGTGGTCATGCCGCATCGCATGGACCCGAGCTGGATGCCACGGCCGTAGGCCAGCACAGCCCCGCCGCTCGGCCGCTCGCACTGTCCCTGCAGGCTCGCGGTGCTCGCCACTTGCAGCCGCACGACCGTCTCCCACTGACCGGGGGTGCAACCTTCCTCGAGCGGCATCGGCTTCCACGGCTGGTCGCGCACGGAGCAGGTGATCGACCTCGAGGACATGTCGCAGACGATGTTGCCGCTCGGACTCGTGAAGCCCCCACCGAAGGTCTTCGGGAGCACCTCGACGACCACGGGCGAGGCCACAGCCGCCGAGACCACAGGCCCAGAAGCCGTCGGAGCGCCCGTGGGGTCCCGTCGCGCCTCGGGAGAGCCGCCGGACGAGCATCCAACGAGCACGAGCAGCGCGATCAGAACGGCCGGGAGTCGCATCGGCGAAACATAGCGATCAGTGCCCCGTTGCGCGCCCACCCTGCGGCGGCGCGGATCAGACGACGGGGAGCAGTTGCTGGGCGCCGGGTGCGGTGGAGGAGAAGTGGCTGACGATCATGTCCTCAGGATCGTTCGCCGGGTCCGTGTGCACGACCAGGTGCTGGTAGAGGGTGTCGCGCTGAGCAGGCACGCGACCGGCTGAGCGGATCAGGCCGATCAGCTCGCGACGGTTCGACCGGTGCTTCGCGCCCGCAGCCGACACGACGTTCTCCTCGAGCATCACCGAGCCGAGGTCGTCAGCGCCCATGTGGAGGGTGAGCTGGCCGACGTCCTTTCCCACGGTCAGCCACGAGCCCTGCAGGTGGGTGATGTTGTCGAAGAACAGTCGGGCGACCGCGAC
>JBKJSN010000194.1:0-7823 GCA_046595815.1 Mycobacteriales bacterium | reverse complement strand
GTCCGTCGCTGCGAAGTAGACCGCGGACTTGCCCCACCCCGTCGCCTGCACGAGCAGAGCGCTGCGCCGCTGGTTGACCAGGGCGTCCAAGGCCGCCCACTGATCATCGCGCAGCTGTGCCGCCGGACCGGCGAGGCGGGCGAGGAGCGCTTGCGCGTCCGCGCGGGAGTAGTCAGTCATCCACTCCACTGTGCCTGGTCCCCGGCTGGGAGCGCCGGGTTCCCCCGCACTGGGCTGCCGGCCTCAACTCGCCGCTCGTTGTCGCGGAACCGTGGCGCGTAGTGGGTGAAGAAGGCCTGGGCCACCAGTTCGCGCCGGCTACGCACGCCCATCTTGTCGAAGACGGCTGTGAGGTGCTCCTGCACGGTGTAGGGCGATAGGTGCAGGCCCTCAGCGATCTGCGCCGTGGAGCGGCCTGCGAGGACGAGTTGTACGACCTCGCGCTCGCGGGCCGTGAGACCGTGCGCGACCGTCACCAGGTCGAATATCCGTGCCGGCGCTGTCGGCTCGATAAGCACCGCCACGCGGTCCTCCCCCGCGAACCGCGCCGCCCTCAGCGTCAGCCAGTGCCCGTTGACGGCGCGCACTCTGGAGTCCGCGGGCGCGTGTCGCGCGACGGCTCGGACCGGCAACGGGAGCGTGTCGCCGCAATTGCCCGCAAGCAGCTCCAGCCAAGGACGGGCCGTCTCGGTCACCGCCTCGAGCTCCCCGGTCGCGCTGACCACGACGAGGCCCGGCCCGTCGGGCCATTCCGGCTCCTGCGCCTCCCCGAACAGAAGCGATCGCCGTACCCCCTCCGCGAGCGGAACGCTCGCCGCGGTCAGGAACGCCTTGTCCGATTCACTGAACATGGGCAGGTCCCGCTCGCGGTACAGCCCCAGTGCTCCCCAGGTGTCACCCGAGCCCGCGCGCAGCCGCAACAGCAGCTCCTGATCGCCGCCCATCTGCATGTTCGCTTGCCAGCGCGCGGTCCGCGACGGGTCGCCTCCGGTCAGCTCGTGCAGAGTCGAGATGCCCACGTCGGAGCGCACCACCTCAGCGATCTGGTGCAGGTCGTCCTCGACGTACTCCGCCTCGAGCCACTCTTGTGGGAACAGCGCCAGGTCCTCGTGGAAGTGGCTGGTCAGCAACAGCGACGCTGGGTCGAGGGAGTACCAGCACGGATCCAGGCAGTTCGGCACGGCAGCGGCGAGCACGGGGCCGGCCTCGCGCCAGAACCCAACCAGGTCGAACTGTCGCTCGGCCAACTGGCCAAGGCGTTCGAGTGCTCGTCCCTGCCGCGGGTCCACCCTCCGACTGTACGGCGGGCGGCTGACCCTGAAGACCCCAGAACTGTGGCATTGCCCCAGGCCCGGCGGCTGAGGAGGCTGCCCGCATGACTCCAACCTCAACCCGCCTCGTCCGCCCCGCCGATGGACTCGTGCTCCCGGGCCCCGGACAGGTCACCGATCGCTTCCTCATCGAGGGCGCCCACACCGACCAGCGCTGTGCACTCGTGCAGCACCTGTTCGCGCCCCGAGCCCTGGCCGCGCCGGTGCACCGGCACCACCTGGAGGATGAGTTCACCTACGTCCTCACCGGTCGGATCGGCGCGCTGCTCGGCGACGAGGAGATCAGCGCCGAGCCGGGCGACCTGGTGTTCAAGCCGCGCGACCAGTGGCACACGTTCTGGAACGCAGGTGACGAGCCAGCCACCGTTCTGGAGCTGATCTCCCCCGCCGGCCTCGAGCAGTTCTTCCGCTGGCTGGGCGAGCTCGAGGAGTTCCCGCCCCCGGACGTGCTGGCGGCGAAGGCCGGCCCCTACCAGTGCGACGTGGACGAGACCGCGACGGCGGCGCTCATGGAACGCATCGGCCTCGCCTGAGCTGGATCAGGCGAACAGCTTCTTGGCGTGGTCGCTGAAGGCACGCATCTCCGCCGTCGGCCCGACCTCGATGAAGGTCACGCCCTCCTTGGAGACACCCGTGTGCCCGGCAGGCCAGTGGTAGAGCTCGCCCGCGCTGACCAGCTCCTGCGTGCCGTCGGCGTGGGTCATCTCGATCGAGCCGGAGATCACGATGCCCCAGTGCGGGCTCGGGCAGCGGTCACCAGGCAGCCCCTGCAGGACCGGCCCCATGTCTGTCCCGGCGGGCAGGGTCGCGTGCCGGATCGCCATGTCGCCGAACTCGGCGTACCTCGTGACGAGCTCTCCCTGCGAGACCTCGACGGGCAGGTCCTCGATGCGTACAGACATTCAGCTCTCCTTCGGTTGTGCGCGACCGGCGGCCACGCGGTAGTGGTGGTCGTCGCCGGGCGCAGCGTGCGCGACGGCGGCGGACTCCTGTGGTGTGAGGACGTTGATGACGCAGAACTCGTTGCCGAACGGGTCCTGCATGACCGACCAGTCGAGGGTCGGCGGCACTCCGTCGGACGACCCCGGACGGGGATAGATCGTCGGTGACCGCTTCAGGCGCCCACCGATGGCCTCGATCTGCGCGATGGCCGCGTCGACGTCGCGGACCCAGATGTCGACGTGCGCGCGGTTGGCTTCCGTCCCCTTCACGCTCTTCACGAGATGCAAGATCACCTCGTGCCGCCAGGGATCGGGTTGGCCCAGGTAGCTGTACCGCCCAGGGAAGACCGAAGGGATCACCGGCAGTCCGGTCACCTCGGACCAGAACGCCTCGGCCACCCCGAGGTCGTTCACGTCGATGACGGCGCAACGCAATGTCCCGATCCCCATAAGCTCGTTCTTACTCGCATTGCGAGTAATGTGCAAGACGTGTCCTCCGCTACCCCCGCCACCTACGCGCTGCTCGGGATGCTCGCCACCCGCTCGTGGACCGGTTACGAGCTGACCCAGCAGGTACGGCGAAGCCTGCGCTTCGTGTGGCCGACCTCCGAGGGGCACCTTTACCGAGAGCAGAAGAAGCTGGTGAGCCTCGGCTGGGCACGCATGACCGAGGAGCCGGCGGGCCGCCGTACCCGGCAGCGCTACACGATCACGGCAGCCGGCCGGAAGGCGCTACGCACCTGGCACGCCAGCGCCCCCGAGGAGCCGCATCTGCAGGTGGAGGGCGTGCTGCGCGCGTTCTACGCCGATAGCGGCGGCCCGACAGAGCTCGCCGCTTCGATGCGAGCGACCGCCGGCTCGGCGCAGGCGATGCTGGCCGAGCTCCGCGGGTACGTCGAGGAGTACCTCAGCCCCGGTGGCCCTGTGGAGATGCTCGAGGGAAAGGCTCCTGTCGGTGCGTTCCATGGGCGGGAGGCCTACCCGGACCGGTTGCACGCCGTCGCGTTGGCGCTCGACGTGACGACCCGGCTCCTGGAGACGATCGAGGAGTTCTTCACCACCACTGCAGATGAGGTCACCGACTGGCCGGGCACTGCTGACCCGGCGCTGACGCCAGCGACCCGCGCACGGTTGGAGCAGGTCCTCGAGCGCGCCGTCCCCTAACCTCGTCGTGCCATCAGGGGAGGAGACCAGCGGCGTGAAAGATCTCGTGCCCGACGACGTGCCACGTTCGCCCACCGGACGCGTGCCCAACTGGGTGCTCGATGAGGCAAGCGGAAGGCCCCCGCGCGACCTTGTGCCCTTCCGCGCGCCCACAACCTCCACCCTCACGCACACCGCCACACCACGAAGAGGGATGTCGGGCCTGCGCGTCGTTCTCACTCTCTCCATCGTCGTGGGAGTGCTGACGCTTGGCCGGACACTGTGGCTGCCCGACCAGCGCGCGGGAGCCCGGGTTACCGGCCAGACACGCGGTGAGGGTCCTCCCGTGGGGCTTGAAGAGAATCCCGAGCCGATCGGGGTTCCGCAGGCTGTGGCAATCCCCTCAGACAGCTTCCGGTTCCTCTTTCATCAGGACGACGGCACGACTCCCGTCACCTGGTCGCCCTGCCGGCCGATCCATTACGTCGTGCGCACGGCCAACGCACCGTCGAACGGCGCTCAGTTGATCGACGACGCCTTCGCGCACCTGGCCACGGTTACGGGCCTGCGCTTTGAGAACGACGGGTCCACCGACGAGGCGCCGAGCACCGACCGTCGGTCTTACCAGAAGAGCCGGTACGGCGACCGTTGGGCTCCCGTGCTCGTCACCTGGGCAACGCCCGAGGAGGTGCCGGACTTCGGAGTCGACATCGTCGGCGAGGCCGGGCCGTTGGGAGTGCGTACGCCGAGCGGCGAACTCGCCCTCGTCAGCGGGACCGTCGCGCTCGACGCTGAGGCAATGGGGGCCATGCTCCGTGATCGTCGGGAACGGCAGGTACGCCTCGTCATCCTCCACGAGTTGGGCCATCTCGTCGGTCTTGCCCACATCAACGACCCGAGTCAGGTGATGGCTCCCCGCACCCGGCTTGACGCGAGCACCTACCAGCCCGGCGACCTGGCTGGCCTCGCCCGGCTCGGCTCCGGCCCGTGTCAGCCGGATGTCTGAGCGCGCAAGATGTGCACGAGGCCGATCACGGACCAGAGAACACTGACGGTGACGACCTGTCCCGCTGTGATGTCGGACCGCAGGAGCACGGCCCAGTAATAGGCGCCGTTGGCATCGCCCCCGAACAGGATCACCACCATCGTCAGGAGCATCGAAGGCAGCCACGCCAGTGCCGGGAACCTGAGCACCACGAGCAGGACCGCCAGCGAGGCGTGCAGGAGGACGTTGCGCGCCACTGCCTGCCCAGAGACATCCGCGCCGAGCAGCTGACCAGCGTTGGCAACGGCGAGAGCGCCGAGGCACCAGGCCACCAGCCAGGCCGCGCGGGCCCCCTTGGCTCGCGCAGGGTCGGGCAACGAGAGCCCGACCTGGTTCGTGCAGGCCAGCCCGACCGCCGTACCCGCCACTGCCGGTAGGAGCAACAGGGCCGACGGCGGGCTCAGGAAGTGCAACGGCCCGAGATGAGTGATCCGCACCGAGGCAAGCACCAGAGATGCCAGCCCCGTCAGAGTCAGCAACGCGAACGCAGTCGTGGAGGCATGTACGGCGGCCCACGACCGCACCGTCTGGCTCCGCACGTCAGCCCAGCCTGCAGGCGCGGAAGTCGGCCACGATGCGTGCCACCTGTGCGGGGGTGAGCACGTGCAACCCCTCCCCGAAGTCGAGCAGGTCCGAGCGGATTCCGACGAGGCTCAGCCAGGTCACCTCGAGCAGCGCCTTGCGCCTGAGATAGCTGTCAGCCGGCGGCTGCCCCGAGCTCAGCACGGGACAGTGGGTGGGCGTCGTGAGCTCGTAAGCCCAGTCGTCGAGGCGCTCCCGGTCGGGGTGGCCGGTGCTGAGCGGCAACGCGAACGTCGCCGTACCCGGCCTTGCCGCAGCGAAGGTGCGGCTGCTCTCCACGACCTCCTCAGGCACGAGACTGTCGTAGCCGTTCGCACGCGCGGCGGCCACCAAGACCCGCACCTGGCGCCGTACGTGGTCCGCGGACTGGCGGTGCTCCTGGAACAGGCACACCCGCACTCCTTCGTCGCTGCACATCTCCGGTGCACGCGGCGCCGCCTCGAGACGACGCTCGGGGAGGAGCAGCTGTCCCACCACGATGAGACCGAGGGCCGCGCACAGAGCGGCCGTCCCGCGGCCGCTCGGCAGGCGCAGTCCCCGCCCACCGCGAGTGGGCACCAGGACGAGCAGCACTGCAGTGCAGCCCAGCAGGAAGCCCTGACTGAGCAGGTACGGCGAGTGGTAACTCAGACCCAGTCGGGACAGCGTGGCGGAGCCAAGCCCGAGGAGGGCGAAGTGCCCGCTACCGCCCCCGTCGCCGAGCAGGTAGGTCAGCACAAAGCCGGCGACACTGCCCACCAGCCCCGCAAAGAGCGGGTTGAGCAGGCGTCCCAACGCGGAGCCGACGGCCACGAACCAGACGATCGCCAGAGCCTGCAAAGCAACCTGAGCCAGAAGGGCGGGCCACCCGACGCTGGGCTCGGACACCTCGCCGTACGCCAGGCCGCACCCGATCGCGAGAACGTGCACGACGACCAGCGGCGTGGCGCACCAACCCGCCGCGCGGACGTAGGACCGCCATCCGTTTGGCACCGTGACGACAAGGTGCACGCTGCCCGGGCGGGTGAGGCGCGCGGCGTCGACGGCCGCGGCGCCGGCGGCCAGCGGCCCGAGGACGAACAGCACGATGGCGAACCACTCGACGGTCCACATGCCTTCACCTCGCCACGGCATGCCCCGCTGGACGAAGTTCGCGACCTCCAGGGGCACCGCCGCTGCGACCAGCCACGGCCCGCAGAGCGTCCTGAGCGCGTACCGCGTCCTCACTCCGCACCGCCCATCACACACGCGAGGGCGCGCTCGAGCTCGGTGTCGCCGGGCGCTGCAGGATCGGCGAGCAGTTCCAGGTCGCTCACGGTGCCGTCGAAGGCGAGCTGACCGTCGCTGAGGATGAGCACCCTGTCTGCCAGGCCTCGGACGTCCTCCACCAGATGGGTCGAGACCAGCACGACGCTGTCGCTCGTCAATCCGGAGACGACCTGACGCACGCCGACCCGCTGACGAGGGTCCAGCCCGACCGTGGGTTCGTCCAGCAGCAGGACCGTGGGCTGATGGACGAGAGCATGGGCGATTCCCAGTCGTCGGGCCATCCCTCCCGACAGCGCCCTGATCTGCTGGTCCGCCTGCTTGCCCAACCCCACGCGCTCCAGCACGTCTACGACGCGCGCCGCGCGCTCACTGCGTGGCACCCGCTGGAGCCAGGCCACGTGGTGCAGGAACTCACGCGCCGTCGCGCGGGGTGGCAGCAGGGGCGACTGAGGCAGGTAGCCGAGGGAGGCCGGGCCATCCCGGCGTACCTCCCCAGCGGTGGGACTGTCGACCCCGGAGAGCAGGCGGAACAGCGTCGACTTGCCGGCGCCGTTGGCTCCGACGAGGCACGTCACACCGGTGCCGAGCTCAAGGTCCAGCGGACCGAGGGCGAAGCTGCCGCCGTACTGCCTCACGAGCCCGCGGCACTCAAGGATGATGGAACTGGTTGTTGCCGTGGTCATGGAATTCTCCTTGGACGCGAGCGGCTAGTAGGCCTCGGGCTGGGTGTAGGTCGTGCCTGAGCTCGGGTCGTCCCGCCAGGGGATGTCGAGCTGGACGTTGACCAGCCCGCGGACGTAGTTGCCGCTCGCGTTGACGCCCGTCGAGGCTCCGAAAGACTTGTAGGTGCTGCCCGCGTAACGCCCGGTGGTCGACGAGGCGTAGGTGAAGTAGGAGGCGGAGCAGGAGGTGTACTCCGGCTGGAAGCAGTAGCCGGCGTTGGTCTGCGTCGTGAGCTTGGCGAAGACCATGTGGTTGTCGGTGTTGCGGATCCGGAGGTTCGCCGACAGACGCGAACGCGTGCCGTCACTGCCGGTCGAGGCCTTCCACGTCCCATAGCCATAGCCGGCACTTCCGTACCCGCTCACCATGAGAGGGGCGCTGGGGCTGTTCCAGGCGCGGACCTCCCCCAGCGCATACGCCGCACCGCTCGTCGCCGCCACAAGGGCTCCCGACGCCAGGACCACTGCCGCCAGTCGTGCTGCTGCTCTTGTCATGCCAGTTCCCTCCGGTCGTTCTCGGGCGTCACACCGAGCGAAGACCGGCAGTTCTTAGTGCCTGCGACCTGTGCGACACGGAACTGACCTGTGGAAAACCGGAGAGCGGCGCCGGCAGGTGAGCTCTCAGGAAGCTGCGAGCGCGTCCCGTACGGCCGCCGCGATCACCGCTCGCCCAGCGGCATTGGGGTGCAGACCATCCGGCATCAGCATCGTCTCCGGCCGCCACGACGGGAGAGGATCGGCGACCTTCACGTGGGGGTGCTGGGCGGCCAGTTCGAGTTCGATCAGGCGGTAGGCATCCAGTGCGATTGCC
>JBKJSN010000006.1:0-15478 GCA_046595815.1 Mycobacteriales bacterium | reverse complement strand
GTCGTCACGCTGATGACGCTGCACGCCGCCAAGGGGCTGGAGTACCCCGTGGTGTTCCTCACCGGGCTGGAGGACGGCGTCTTCCCCCACCTGCGGACCCTCGGGGACCAGGCCGAGCTGCAGGAGGAGCGCCGGCTCGCCTACGTCGGGATCACCCGCGCACGCCAGCGCCTCTACGTCTCGCGGGCCACCGTCCGAATGGCGTGGGGACAGACGACGTACAACCCCGCCTCGCGGTTCCTCGACGAGCTCCCCGAGCACCTGATGGACTGGCGGCGGCTGGCCAGCACCCCTGCCAGCAGGCCGGCGCTGTCCCGCGCGGCGGACCGGGTCGTGGCCAGCGCCCGCTCCGCGCCGGGCCTGCGGCAGGTGCCGCACCTGGAGGTCGGCGATCGCGTCAACCACGACGCCTTCGGGCTGGGCAGCGTCACCGCCACGCGCGGTGCGGGCGAGCAGGCGCAAGCCGAGGTCGACTTCGGGGGGACGACCGGGGTGAAGTGGCTGCTGCTGCGCTACGCCCCGGTGGAGAAGCTCTAGACCGGGACGTTGTGGCTGCGCAGCCAGCGCAGCGGGTTCACCTGGGAGCCGCCGATGCGGACCTCGAAGTGCAGGTGCGGTCCGCTGGAGTGCCCGGTGGAGCCGACCTGGCCGACCACCTCGCCGGCGCGGACGCGCTCGCCGGCGTTCACCGACACCCGTGACATGTGCGCGTACGCCGTGACGTCGCCCCCCGCGTGGCGGATGAGGACGATCTTGCCGTAGCCGCTCTCGGAGGCGAGGTACCCGGCCCCGATGACGACGCCGTCACCCACCGCACGGATCGGAGCGCCGTACCCGGCCCCGAAGTCCACGCCCTTGTGCATCCGGCCCCACCGCTGGCCGTACGCGCTCACGATGCCGGCACCGACCGGTCGCACCCAGCGAGGGGCGCGGTGGAGGTGCCGGGTGGCGCGAGCCACTCGCCGTACCGGCTTGGGGACGACGGTGGGCGCGGCAAAGACAGGGGCGTGCAGGGAGGAGGCTTCTTGGGTCGCGCTGAGCGCCATCGCAGGCGCGGCTGAGGTGCTGGTGGGCACGGCCAGGCCACCGAGGCCGGCGCACAGGGCGCCGAGCAGGATGAAGCGGACCAGGCGTGGGGAGAGCGCGGTCGTGTCGGCTGAGGGCACGGCGGGAAGCTCCGGGGGGTAAGGGGCTGCGTTCGCTGCTGGGCTTGCCTGCGAACGGAGTCGACCGCCATCCCTGGGGCAGAGGGTGAGCGGTCCGTTACCCCTATGTTATCAAAATCCGGGCCATCCCGACAACCGGGGCCTACTGAACAGCGGTACGGCGGGCCCGCTGGCGTTGTGGGGTCACCGGCTCCTCCGGCGCCACGGCCGGGGTCGCGTCGATCGAGGTGACGCCGGCCGTGACCGTGGTCCCGTGCTCGTCGAGGTGGGCCAGCAGGGTCGCGATCTCGCGCACCACCCGCGGGTTGATCGGCAGCGACATGTGCCCGACGCCGCGCAGCAGCACGTTGCGGGCCGACAGGTCCGGGTGCTCCAGCCGGGCGGCCCGCTTGGGCACGATGAGCTCGTCGAGGTCGCTCCAGAACGACACGAACCGGGTGGTGACGTGGGGTGCCGGCTCAGCGAGCTCGGCCATCAGGTCCGACCCCGGCCGCAGCTGCTTGACCAGCCGCGAGGGGAGCAGCCGGGCGGCGTGGGTGCCGGTGTGCGGGGACCCGAGGGTGCACAGCGTGTGCACCCGGGCGTGCCCGCCGAGATGCTGCACGTAGTACCGCGCGACGACGCCGCCGAGGGAGTGCCCGACGACGTGCACCTTCTCGTATCCCGTTTCCTGACAGGTCTTCTCGACCAGAACGCTCAGTCGGCGGGCCACCTGGCGGACGTCCTGCGACAGCGGGCTGTAGTTCAGCGTGATGACCCGGCCAAAGCCGCGGCGGCGCAGCGAGCGGCGCAGGGCGACGAAGATCGAGCCGTTGTCGACCAGGCCGTGCAGCAAGATGATCGGCGTCCCCGCAGCGACGACGTCGGCCATGAGCAGGCCGCGTTGCATGGGCGTCAGGTCGCCGAGGGTGAAGCGCTCGAGCTCGTCGCGGTGGGCGCGCACGCGCTCACGTCGGGCCGCCCCCCACGGGTACATCGCCCCGTGCGCGGCAACCCACGCGATCTCGGTGGCGGTGCCCCGCAGCCCGGAAGGGCGGAGGACGGTCAGCACACCGCGGCGCGTCGCGCGGGCGGCTTGGTTCAGGCGCGGCCGGGGGTTGGGCACGCGCACCTCCATAGGTGGCCTCGGGGGGAAGTCCGCGGGGAACTGTAGTCACCTCCGCCGCCGGAGAGTGACCGATTGCACACGTGTCGCGTCACAAACTGCCGGGAAGCGGGGCGGACCACCGTGCGCGGCGCGCCGCCAAGCGCTCCTGCACCGGTACGGCGAGCAGCTGGGCCACGCGCCCGGCCAGGTCCTCGGTGCCCCCGAGGGCGTCCGCGAAGCCCAGGGCGAGCAGGTCGGCTGGGGTGATCCGCATCCGGTCTGCGCACTCCTCCTTGGGCCGGCGCAGCGCAGCGGTCGCCCCTTCAGGCCCGATGGGGGCGAAGTAGGCGTCCGCGCCGACCAGCACGACGTCGGCGGCAGCGGCTGCCAGGGCCCCGCCGGAGCCGCCCTCCCCGTGCACGAGCGCCACCGTCGGGCTGGGGCAGGCCAGGAGCGCGGCCAGCGCCTCGCCCATCGCGGGTGCGATGCCGTCGCGCTCCGAGGCGGGGCTGGGGTCGGCGCCGGGGGTGTCGACCAGGCTCAGTACCGGCAGGCCCAGGCGCCCGGCGAGCCGGTAGGCCCGGGTGGCGAGGCGGTAGCCGTCGGGCGTCGGCCGGCCGCTCAGCTCCGCAGCCAGGGCCACGCCCACGACCGGCCGTCCGTCGAGCCGGCCGAGGGTCGCGTACACCGTCGTGTCGGCCCTCGGGGCCTGCAGGGGCAGCAGGTCAGTGAGCAGCTCGGCCAACAGCACCCGCCCGCCCGCCGTACGCGCTCGGGCCCGCAGCACCTGGTCCCACCCGCCCCCCGCGCCCCCCCCGAGCCCGCCGCCGCCGCGCTGTGGCGGAAATGTCGGCGTGGCGCGCTGCGGCTCACCGACAAAACCGCCCCAACTCGGAGGGGTGAGGGTGCGGAGGGCCGCGGTGAGCCAGGTGGGGACGTCGTCGCGGGGCAGAACGGCATCGACGAGGCCGGCGGCCAGGGCGGCTTCGGCGGTGTGGCTGTCGGGTCCGGGGAGCGAGCCGGTCATCGCCTCGACGATCCGGGGCCCCGCGAAGCCGACCGTCGCGCCAGCTACGCCGACGCGGACATCGGCGCCTGACACGACGGAGATCCACACGCCACCGGTGGTCGGGGCGTCGGCCACGGACAGGTGCGGGAGCCCCGCCTCGGCCAGCGACTGCAGGGCAAGCAGGGCGCGTGGGATCCCCACCAGCGCAGCCATCCCCTCCTGCAGCCGGGTCCCGCCGGTACGCACGAGGGTCACCACTGGGACCCGCTCCCGGACCGCGTGCTCACAGGCCTTGGCCAGCACGGTGGCGTCGTCCTCGCCGAAGGAGCCCCCCTGCACGGAGAAGTCCCAGGCGAGTGCGACCGGGCCCGGGTGGTCGGGGGCGCCGCGCAACCGGTAGGCCCGGACCGAGGGCTCGGGGTGGTACCCGGGCCAGCGGGCGGGGTCCCTGCGGGCGAGCCGTACGTCGAGCAGGGTGGCCCCTGCGAGGAGGGGGTCGCGCCAGTCGGCTGTCACGCCCGCGTACTCTCCCAGGGCAGTCCAGCAGCATGTGAGGGAGGTTCGCCATGAGCGGCAGAGTGCGCGTCGTCGTCGCCAAGCCGGGCCTCGATGGCCATGACCGCGGGGCCAAGGTCGTCGCCCGGGCCCTGCGTGACGCCGGCATGGAGGTGATCTACACCGGGCTGCACCAGACCCCGGAGCAGATCGTCGAGACCACCATCCAGGAGGACGCCGACGCAGTCGGGCTGTCGATCCTGTCCGGCGCCCACCTGACGCTGCTGCCCAAGGTCGTGCAGCTGCTGCGTGCCCGCGGCGCGGACGACGTGGTCGTCTTCGGCGGCGGCATCATCCCGGAGGACGACATCGCGCCGCTCGAAGCGGCCGGTGTGACGAAGATCTTCACCGCCGGGGCGTCCCCGTCGGCGATCGTCGAGTGGGTGCGCCAGAACGTCGGCGCCGACACCCAAGCCCCTGCCTGAGGGCGTCAGCCCTTCGGGAAGGCGCTCAGGTCCAGCCGGCCAGGCAAGGTCAGCATGGTCGGCGCGGCCTGCGACGTCGACAGCGTGAGCACCTGGCCGAACGTGTTGCCCTTGTAGGCGAAGTCGCTCAGCGACACCACGAGCTGCATGCGGTGGCCCTTGGCGAACCGGTGCACGACACCCGGGAGCGCCACGTCGACCGGCTTGGACAGGTCGGCCACCCGGATCGGGGAGACGAGCCGGTGCGCCAGGTTGATCGTGCCGTCGGGCGCCACGTCGTACAGCTTCACGAACGCGACCAGCATGGTGCTGGGGCTCGCGCCGCTCGCCGTCGGTGAGGACAGCTGCAGCCGCGCGGTGGGCGCTCCGATCACGTCCACGTCCTTGAGCAGTGCGCCGGTCGACAGGACCGCGGTGGTGCCGGGCACGTCCCGCACGGCCTGCCCCTGGTCCAGGGCCGAGGTCTCGGTGTAGCTCAGCGGCACGTTGCCGGGGGCGCCGATCGTCGTGCTGCCCGCCACGAGACCCTTCAGCGCGGGGAACAGCCCGGTGCCGGAGGCGGCCAGCGTGGTGGTGCCGGGGAGCGGGTACGACGGGGCGCTGGCGTAGCGCTGCGACACGCTGCCCTTGACCCAGTCGCGGTAGTAGCTGAAGTCGAGCGCCGGCTTCGGGCCCTTGCCCTTGAGGTAGTGGTCGAACCACGCGATCACGACGCGGCCCTGGTGGTTGCTCATCGGGTCCGCGAGGTCGAACTCGCCGGGCACCTTGCCGCCGCTGTGACCCCACGACTGCCACATCATCTTGACCGGGACGTGCCGGGCCTTGAGGGCGGAGTACGTCGCGGCCGCCTCACGCAGGGTGAACAGGGTGTCCGCCTGCCCCTGGCCGAGCAGCACCGGGATGCGGATGTTGTCGAGGTACGACGTGACCGAGGCGTTGCGGGCGAACGCCACCGCGCTGTCGTCGGCATAGCCGAGGGTGTCCATGGTGGCCTTGACCCGGCAGACCTCGTCGGAGAAGTTCGGGCACGGGCCCAGGCGTGACGGGTCCTTGGCGGTGTAGGCCCCCTGGACGCCGTCGGCGATGCCCACCCCTGTGAACAGCGAGGTCCAGCCGATCTTCTCCGTGCCCGGGGTCGTGTAGCTCACGCCGTTCGCCTTGAGCGTGGTGTTGTTCGGCGCGAGCGAGTAGCTCAGGTCGTTCCAGGTGATGAGGGGGACGATCGTGTCGACCCGCGGGTCGATGCCGGCCACGGCGAACTGGATCTGCCCGCCGTACGAGCCGCCGACCATGCCGACGCGCACGTCGCCCGCGTGCCGCTTGCCGTCGTGGGCGACCCGGTCCTTCAGGACGTAGTCGATGGTGCTGCCGTCGTCGGCGGCCTTGATGCCGCCCAGGAAGTCGACGAGCTGCTTGCCGGCAGCACCGTCGTGCTGACGGTCGTCGAGGGTGATCTTGCAGTCGGACCCGCGCCGTCCGGTCTGCGGGTCCGCCCCGAAGCCCAGGCCCGAGTAGGAGAGCACGACGTACCCGTGGGCCGCGGCCCACTTCGCCGCACCGGCCTGGTCGGTCTTGCTGCCACCGAAGCCGTTGGTGGTGAGGATCGCGGGGGCAGGGTGCCGCTTGTCGACGCCGGCCGGGGTGTAGAGGTCGGCGTCCACGACGCACGTCGTGTTGCCGAGGGCTCCCTCGGGGGCGACCGTCGTGGTGATCGTGAGCGCCTTGACGGTGTACGCCGGGGCAGCTGCGTGCGACACGTAGGTGGCCAGGGGTGCCACGGCGACGATCGCGACCGCGAGGTGCGAGGCAAGGACAGTGCGCTTCAAGGGGTCAGCCCTTCGAGACGGGGAGCGTGAAGGAGGTGCCGAGACCGGTGACCAGGGTGATCACGTCGGGGGAGGGGTTGTTGTAGGACGTCGCGTCGGTCGTGGAGAACGACACGCGGATCTGGTGGTCGGCCTCGAACCGGTGGGCGAAGCCCAGCAGCTTGACGTCCACCCACGGCTTGAGCTTGTCGGTGGGCACGCGGATCGGGGCGATGAGGCGGTGGATCAAAGTAGCGTTGCCGTCCGGGTCGACGTCGTACACCTTGCCGAACAGCACGAGATCGGTCTTGGCGACGTGCGAAAGACGGAGCCGGGCGCTCGGGATGCCGACCGAGACGAGCGGGAAGCGCAGCGGCCCGCTGGTGAACGCCGCGACCGTGCCAGGGGCGTCGCCCGTGGGGACCTGGCCCAGGCCCGGCGAGCTGGCCGGACCGCTGAAGTTCGAGACCTCGGTGTACGACGTGGGGGCGCCGCCACCGGGGTTCACCAGCTCCACGGAGCCGGTCTCGGGGTGCTGGATGACCAGGTCCTTGGTGCCGGACAGGGTGAACGTGAAGCTCCCGCCGGCCGGGAAGGCGGGGGCATCGCCGTACTGGGTGGTGGCGCCCTTGCCGGAGTAGGAGGCCCAGTCGCGGAAGTAGGTGAAGCCCGGGCTGTGGTCCGGGATGCCGCGCAGCCACTGGTCGAAGAAGGCCAGCGTGCGCAGCGTGAGGTAGCAGGTGTCGAGGTCGGTGGTGCCCCGGCCGTAGACGTCGCACTCGCCGGGCTGGGAGTCATAGCCGCCGTGCCCGCCGGAGTTCCAGATCATCTTCACCGGGACGCCGCGCCGGCGCAGTTCGAGGTAGGTCGAGGCGGCGTCGTTGACGTTGAACAGCGTGTCGCTCTGCCCCTGCACGAGAAGGGTCGGCACGCGCAGGCGGCTGATGCCCGCCGCGGTGGAGGAGTCGGCGATGAGCTTGCGGTCGGCCTCGGTCACGTCCCCCGTGCCCGCCAGCCGCGCATAGACCTGGCAGAGCTCGGCCCGGAAGCCGGTGCAGGCGAACCCGGCCGCGTCGCTGGTGGCGACCTTGTCCTGCGGGCAGCCCCCGTTCTGCGAGCCCGTCGGGGGGAGGCCGCCGACCGGCTGCCCCATCCCGCTGCCGAAGAACAGCGAGGTCCAGTTCTTCTTGAACACGCCCTGCTGCGCCAGCTCGTGGGTCAAGCCCGTCTTGTCGCCGGGGACCACCCAGTTGTTGGGGTCCAGGGCGTACTGCAGGGAGTTCCAGGTGCGGCCCGGCGAGATCGCGCGGATGCGCGGGTCGGTCTCGGCGAGCGGGCCCTGGGCGCCGCCGCCGTAGGAGCCGCCGACGGTGCCCACGACGGCGCCCTTGCGGTCCTTCTTCACGTAGGGCTTGGTCTGCAGCACCTTGGTGATGAGCTGCTGCGCGTCCTTGACGTCGTACGTGCGGGAGTCCAGCGAGATGCAGCCGGTGCTCTTGCCGAAGCCCTGCGAGCTGTAGGTCAGCACGACGTACCCGTGCGCGGCCAGGAAGCTCGCCATCGACGTGACCTCGCCGCTGAGCTTGTTGAGGCCGAAGCCGTGCGTCATGAGGATCGCGGGCTGGGGCGTGCGGGCCGTCGCGTTGTCCGGGACGTAGAGCCGGGTGTCGATGGTGACCTTGTGGTCGTTCTTGGGCCCGTCGACCACGGGGACCATGGCGTCGGCGGTCACGAAGCGGTGCGTTCCCGACTTGGCGCGCACCGTGTCGGCGTGGCTGACGAAGGTCAGGGTGCTGGCTGTTGCCAGCAGAGCGGTCGCGAGGGCGAGGCGGCGCACGGGGAGCTCCAAGTTCACAGGGGCTGTCTTCTGTGTGAACGAGCGAGTACCTGCCTCGGGTGTGACCTGGGCCAATGGAGTGCGTCACATGAGCGGTCCCGCGTCGAAACCCCGACGAAGCGCTGGCTACGCTCGACAGTGCTCAAGGGGGTTCCCTCGAGCCCGACAGACAGGACCCGATCCGTGGACCTCATGGAGTACCAGGCGAAGGAGCTCTTCGCCAAGCACGGTGTGCCGGTGTTCGCCGGCGAGACCGTCGACAACCCGGCGGATGCCCGTGCGGCGGCCGAGCGCATCGGCAAGCCCGTCATGGTCAAGGCCCAGGTCAAGGCCGGCGGCCGCGGCAAGGCCGGTGGCGTGAAGTACTGCCCGACGCCGGACGAGGCCGAGGCCCGCGCCAACGACATCCTCAAGCTCGTGATCAAGGACCTCCCCGTCCTCAAGGTCCTGGTGACCGAGGCGTCGGACATCGACAAGGAGTACTACGTCTCCTTCCTCCTGGATCGTGCCAACCGCACCTACCTCGCCATGGCGTCCGTCGAGGGCGGCATGGAGATCGAGGAGCTCGCCGTCGAGCGCCCCGAGGCCCTGGCGAAGGTCCCCGTCGACGCCATCGTCGGCGTCGACGCTGCGAAGGCCGCCGAGATCGCCGACGCGGCCGGCTTCCCCGCGGACGTGCGCGACCAGGTCATCGCCGTGCTGCAGAAGCTCTGGGTGGTGTTCGTCGAGGAGGAGGCCACTCTGGTCGAGGTCAACCCTCTCGTCCGCACCCCTTCCGGCGAGATCCTGGCGCTGGACGGCAAGGTCACGCTCGACGGGAACGCGGAGTTCCGCCACAAGGACGTCTTCGACACCTACGCCGACGTCGTGGCCGAGGACGACCTCGAGGGCCGCGCGAAGGCCAAGGACCTCAACTACGTCAAGCTCGACGGCCAGGTCGGCATCATCGGCAACGGCGCGGGGCTCGTCATGAGCACCCTTGACGTCGTGGCGTACGCCGGTGAGAAGCACGGCGGGGTCAAGCCCGCCAACTTCCTCGACATCGGTGGCGGCGCCTCGGCGCAGGTCATGGCCGACGGGCTCGAGATCATCTTGTCGGACCCGGACGTGAAGTCGGTGTTCGTCAACGTCTTCGGCGGCATCACCGCTTGCGACGCGGTCGCCAACGGCATCGTCCAGGCCTTGGAGATGCTGGGTGACAAGGAGACCAAGCCGCTTGTCGTGCGGCTCGACGGCAACAACGTCGAGGAGGGTCACCGCATCCTCGTCGAGGCCAACCACCCCCTCGTCACGGTCGTCGACACCATGGACGGCGCGGCGGATAAAGCGGCCGAGCTTGCAGCTACATCGAATCGGAGCGCTCTGTAATGGCCATCTTCCTCACCGCCGCCTCGAAGGTGATCGTCCAGGGCATCACCGGCTCCGAGGGCACCAAGCACACCCGCCGCATGGTCGCCTCCGGCACCAACGTCGTCGGTGGCGTGAACCCGAAGAAGGCCGGCTCTGTTGTGGATGCGGACGGTGTCAGCATCCCGGTGTTCGCCACCGTCGCCGAGGCGATGGAGAAGACGGGTGCTGACGTCTCCGTCATCTTCGTGCCGCCGGCCTTCGCCAAGTCCGCCGTCATCGAGGCGATCGACGCGGGCATCGGCCTCGCGGTCGTCATCACCGAGGGCATCCCGGTCCAGGACTCGGCGTACTTCTGGCAGTACAACCTCAACGCCGGGTCCAAGACGCGCATCATCGGCCCGAACTGTCCCGGCCTCATCAGCCCCGGTGCGTCCAACGCCGGCATCATCCCGGCCACGATCGCGCCGACCGCGGGCAAGATCGGCCTGGTCAGCAAGAGCGGCACGCTGACCTACCAGATGATGTACGAGCTCCGCGAGTACGGCTTCTCCACCGCCGTCGGCATCGGCGGCGACCCGGTCATCGGGACCACGCACATCGACTGCCTCGAGGCGTTCGAGGCGGACCCCGACACCGTGGCGATCGTCATGATCGGTGAGATCGGCGGCGACGCCGAGGAGCGTGCGGCGGACTACATCAAGGCGCACGTGACCAAGCCGGTCGTCGGCTACGTCGCGGGCTTCACCGCTCCCGAGGGCAAGACGATGGGCCACGCCGGCGCCATCGTCTCCGGCTCCTCCGGCACGGCGCAGGCCAAGCAGGAGGCCCTCGAGGCCGCCGGCGTGAAGGTCGGCAAGACGCCGTCCGCGACCGCCGAGCTCATGCGCGAGATCATGAAGAACCTCTAACTCCTTACGTCATCACCCCCGCGCGCAGCGTCGGGGGCAGTTGTGAGGACGCAAAGCCAGGTACGTCGGACGCCCGCCCTCCTCGCGAGGGCGGGCGTTCGTCGTACCTGGGGTCAGGCGCAGCCCTCGGTGTAGTCGGCGGCGGACGCCGTGCCGCTGCGGATCAGCGTGACCCGGGTGCCGTCGGTCTCGAAGACGAGGACCAGCAGGCCGTCGTTGGAGACCACCCGCAGGTAGTGGCCACCGGTATAGGCGTGTGGCCGCGTGACCACACGGCCGGAGTAGGCGGCCTTCACCTCGTCCTCGGTGGCGCCGATACCGATGCCCCGGTCGGTGCGCGTGGTGCTCCCCTCGTCGACCTCGACCCGCGCGACCAAGCCGTCGATGACCATCAGGTTGATGTCGGGGGATCCGGAGCGCGGGGACACGTACCCGCAGCCGTTGCCGAGGTCGTCCTTGAACGTCGTGAAGCGCTGGTACGCCGCGTCCTCGGCTTCGGCCAGCGTCATGCCGACGGTGATCGGCCCGATCCCGTCGATCCGTACCCGGTCGTCGGCCGCGAGGGGCTGCGAGTCGGTCATGAACGGGTCGGTGCCGCGGAGGCAGGTCGGGTCGGCGCCTCTTTCGGTGCGCGGGCGAGCGAGGTGGTCACACTCCTACACGCACGCGGCTGCTGTCCGGTTGCACCCGCCTTTCGCCGTACCTGCAATTTCCGGTACGGCGTGGGAACCCCGGCCGGATGGCGTGCCCTGGCACAGTCGGTGGGGCCATGACCTCCACGCTCGACCGCCCTCCACTGCGCCAGCCGGTACGGCGGACGCAGCCCGAGCGGAACCCGCTCGGCCCCGGGGCGCTGGCAGCCGCCTGGGCAGCGGGCGCTGGCCTGGTCACACTGGGCATCCCGTTGCTGCTGGTCTGGGCCACCGACTCGCGTTCGGGCTCCGGGGCCGCCGCCGCCACGCGGGCCGTCGGACAGCTCTGGCTGCTCGCGCACGGCACCGCGATGACCATCCCCGGCGGGACGGTCGGCCTGATGCCACTCGGTCTGGCCCTGCTGCCGTTGGTACTGCTGCACCGCGCGGGTCGACACGGCGCCCGCTCGCTCGAGGTGGCCCGGCTCGCGCAGGCAGCGCGGCTGGTGGTGGCCATCGCCTTCCCCTACTCCGTGCTGTGCGCGGTCGTGGCGGCGGCCAGTGCAACCGAGTCGATCCGCCCCGCGCCAGTGCAGGCGATGCTCGGTGGGCTCGCGCTCGCCGTGCTCGGGTCCGGTGGCGGCGTGCTGCGCGAGGCGCAGCTCACCGGCGCGGCCCACCGACTGCTTCCGGTGCGGGCGAGGGGGTTGCTCGCCGGCACCCTGGCTGCGTTAGGAGTGCTCGTCGCGACCGGAGCCGTGCTCGCGGGAGTCAGCTTCGTGAGGCACGCCGGGCGGGCATCCTCCCTGGCTGCGTCGAGCGACCCGGGGGTGCTCGGTGGCCTCGCGTTGCTTGCGCTCGGGCTGCTCTGCGTGCCCAACGCCGCCCTGTGGGGCGCCGCGTGGCTGACCGGTCCGGGCTTCGCGATCGGGGTGGGCACCTCGGTCGGCCCGTTCGGGACGACCCTCGGGGAGGTCCCGGCCTTCCCTCTGCTCGCAGCCCTGCCGTCCGGTCCCGTGCCGGTGTGGCTCGGGGTCCTCGCCCTCGCCGTACCCGTCCTCGCCGGTGCCTTCGGTGGTCTGCTCCTCGCGCGTCGGCTGACGTGCGGACCTGGCCGTGCTGCCCTCGAAGGGCTCGCGCTCGGCCCCTGTGTCGGGCTGGCGTTGGCCCTGCTCGCCTGGTTGTCCGGCGGCCCGCTGGGTGGTGGCCGGATGGCTCAGGTCGGCCCGTCGCCGTGGCAGGTCGGGCTCGCGGCTGCCCTCGAGATCGGTCTGGCGGCCGCAGCGGCGGCTTGCGTCGTACGACGGTAGAAACGCAGCAGGCCCGCCCCCGCGGACGGGACCGGGCCTGCGGAACGTCGCTCAGCCCTTGATGACCAAGGTGGCGAGGATCTTGTCCGCGAAGGTCTGCTTCTTGGCGTCCCACAGCGGCCAGAAGTAGCCGAGGTAGCAAGGCAGGCCGTCGACGATGTGCACGAAGTAGCGGCCGATCGACAAGCCGGTGCCGACGACCTGACCGTCGGCCTCGCGCACCAGGCGCAGGCCGAGCTGCTTCTTGCCGATCGTCTGGCCGGTGGTGCCCTGCTGCACAAGGTTCCAGACGGCGATCGCGAGCGCACCTGCGAAGCCGAGGAAGGTGAACAGCGCGCCGATGCCACCGCCGATGGCGCCGCCGAGCAGCGCTCCCACGAAGTAGGGCACCGCGAACAGCAGGCCGTCGATGAGACCGGCGCCGACGCGGGAGCCCCAGGAAGCGAGCTCCGGAACGGGGGCGCCGTACGGCGTGGGAGCGGGCTTGTCCCACGGGCTGGTCTCGCCGTAGCCGGGCGGCGGCGGCGGCGGCGGTGTGCCGTAGCCGGGCGGGGGCGGCGGCTGGTCGCCGGGCGGGCCGAAGGGGTCCTGGGGGTTCGTCATGGTGTCCTCCGAAGTGTCGGGTTCTGGATCATGGTGGCGCGGATGCCCGCAGGCGTGGGGGAGGTGACTACCGAGGTGAGGGGACAGGCACGACGGTCGACTCGAAGTTGCCCTCGACCGCCGCGCCGAAGGTGAACAGCGCGAGCACGGCCAGCACGGCCAGGACCACCGCGACGACGCAGATCCAGATGCCTGCCAGCGCCAGGCCACGCCCGCCCTCGCCCGTCTGCTTGATCTGGCTGAGCGCGATGAAGCACACGACGGCCCCGACCGGCGGGCACACCACCAGGGTCAGGATGAAGCCCACGATGGCCAAGGTGTTCGTCCGCTGGGCGGTGTAAGGGGCCTGCCCGTACGGCGGGGGGTACGGCGGGGGGTAGGCCTGCGGGGGCGGGTAGCCCTGCGGCGGCCCGTACCCGGGCGGCGGTGTGCCGTGCTCAGCGGGCTTGCTGAACGACGGCGGCTGCTGGCCCTGCTCCGGCGGCTGGTCGCCGGGGGCGGCGAACGGGTCCTGCGGTGATGTCACGAGCGCTCCTCGGTCCGGCGGATCGGCGCCCATCCTGCACGGCTGGGCGCGTCAGCGCAGGGTGCCGCTCCCGGTAGTCTGGCGCCTTCCCCCAAGGAGGCCCCCGGTGTCCGCGCGTCTGGTCGTGCTCGTCTCGGGCACCGGCACCACGTTGCAGGCCCTCCTCGACGCCTCGGACGACCCCTCCTGGGGGGCGCAGGTGGTCGCCGTCGGCGCCGACCGTGAGGGCACGCTCGGGGAGCGGCGCGCCAAGGACCGGGGCATCGCGACCTTCGTGCTCAAGGTCTCCGACTTCCCGACCCGCGAGGCGTGGGACGCCGCGCTCGCCGCTTCCGTCGGGAGCTACGAGCCGGCCCTGGTCGTCAGCGCTGGCTTCATGAAGCTCGTCAGCCAGCAGTTCCTCGACACCTTCCCGATGGTCAACACCCACCCCGCGCTGCTGCCGAGCTTCCCCGGCATGCACGGCGCCCGCGATGCCCTCGAGCACGGCGTCAAGGTCACCGGCTGCACCCTGTTCCTTGTCGATGCGGGCGTGGACACCGGGCCGATCGTGGCCCAGGCCGCCGTACCGGTGCTCGACACCGACGACGAGGCCACCCTGCACGAGCGCATCAAGGCCGCCGAGCGAGAGATCCTCGTCGACGCGGTCGGTCGTATGGCCCGCGAGGGCTTCACCGTCACCGGACGAAGGGTCACCATCCCATGAGTGCCATTGCCATCAAGCGCGCGCTGGTCAGCGTCTACGACAAGACCGGGCTCGTCGAGCTCGGTCTCGGCCTGGCCAAGGCCGGAGTCGAGATCGTGAGCACCGGCTCCACCGCCGCGAAGCTGCGCGAGGCCGGCGTTGAGGTGACCAGCGTCGACAGCCTCACCGGTTTCCCGGAGTGCCTCGACGGCAGGGTGAAGACCCTGCACCCCAAGGTGCACGCCGGCATCCTGGCCGACCCCCCCCTGCCCGACCACGTGCAGCAGCTGGCCGACCTCGGCGTCGAGCCCTTCGACCTCGTCGTGGTCAACCTCTACCCCTTCAACGCCACCGTCGCGTCCGGTGCCGCACCCGACGAGTGCGTGGAGCAGATCGACATCGGCGGCCCCGCGATGCTCCGCTCCGCTGCCAAGAACCACCCCAGCGTCGCCGTCGTGGTCGACCCTTCGACGTACCCGGCCGTGCTCGAGGCACTGGAGGGCGGCGGCTTCACCTTCGAGCAGCGGCGTGCCCTGGCGAGCAAGGCGTTCCAGCACACCGCGGCGTACGACGTGGCGGTGGCCTCCTGGTTCGCCAGCTCCTACGACGCCAGCGACGCGGTCGAGGACTTCCCGTCCTTCCTCGGCGCGACCTACCAGCGCTCCGACGTGCTCCGGTACGGCGAGAACCCCCACCAGCGGGCGGCGCTCTACACGTCCGCGACCCCGGGCGACTCCCTCGCCACCGCGCAGCAGCTGCACGGCAAGCAGATGTCGTACAACAACTACGTCGACACCGATGCTGCGCTGCGCGCGGCCAACGACTTCACCGCGCCGACGGTCGCGATCATCAAGCACGCGAACCCCTGCGGGATCGCGTCCGGCGCCACCGTTGAACAGGCGCACGCGAAGGCGCACGCCTGCGACCCGGTCTCGGCGTTCGGTGGCGTCATCGCCGTCAACGCCCCTGTCAGCAAGGCGATGGCCGAGCAGGTCGCGGAGATCTTCACTGAGGTCATCGTGGCCCCGGGTTACGAGGACGGTGCCGTCGAGGTGCTGGCCAAGAAGCCGTCGATCCGGATCCTGCAGACCTCCGGCTTCGGTGGCCGCGGGGTCGAGGTGCGGCACGTCAACGGCGGCGTCCTGCTGCAGGGGGCCGACGCGATCACCGCGCCTGGTGACGACCCGACGGCCTGGACGCTGGCCTGCGGCGAGCCGGTCGAGGACCTTGCCGACCTGGAGTTCGCTTGGCGCGCGGTGCGGGCCGTGAAGTCCAACGCGATCCTGCTCGCCTCAGGTGGCGCGACCGTCGGTGTGGGCATGGGCCAGGTCAACCGCGTCGACTCCGCCAAGCTCGCGGTGTCCCGCGCCGGTGACCGGGCGGTCGGCGCAGTCGCCGCCTCGGACGCCTTCTTCCCCTTCCCCGACGGGCTGCAGGTGCTGCTCGACGCGGGCGTGCGGGCGGTCGTCCAGCCCGGCGGCTCGGTCCGAGACGACGAGGTCATCGCGGCGGCCAAGGCGGCCGGCGTCACGATGTACCTCACCGGCACCCGCCACTTCTTCCACTAGCGCGAGCGCAGG
>JBKJSN010000135.1:0-4004 GCA_046595815.1 Mycobacteriales bacterium | reverse complement strand
CCGCCAGACGATCGCCGAATCCATTGGTGAGCCACTCGAGGTCCACCTTGGAATCAAAGGCCGCGAGCGAGACGAGCGCGTGATCGCGCTGCTTGCGCAGGTCGGGCTGGGTGAGTACGCGTTGCGCCGGTACGCCTATGAATTTTCGGGGGGACAGCGCCAGCGAATCGCGATTGCCCGCGCGCTGGCCCTCGATCCGAGCGTGTTGGTGCTGGACGAACCGGTGTCGTCGTTGGATGTCTCCACCCAATCCCAAGTGATCAACCTCCTCACCGATCTCCAGGACCGGCTCGGCCTCACGTATCTGTTCATCGCGCACGACCTGTCCGTGGTGCGCCACATCTCCGACCGCGTTGCCGTGATGTACCTCGGAAAGATCGTCGAGGTGGGTGACCGCATCGGGCTCTATGAGCACCCCATGCACCCCTACACCCACGCGCTGCTGTCCGCCGTGCCCGTGCCCGACCCGGAGAAGGAGTCGAAGCGGGAGCGTATCCTTCTCACTGGCGACGTCCCGAGCCCGCTGAACCCGCCGCCCGCGTGCAGGTTCAACACGCGGTGCTGGAAGGCTCAGGCCATCTGCAAGCAGGTGGAGCCGCCACTCGTCCAGATCACTCCCGGCCACGAGGTGGCCTGTCACTTTCCCGAGGAGCGTGTGCTCGTCTGATGGTCACTTTCCTGTCCGGCCTGCTTGTCCTGACGAGCGTGCTGATGATCGTCCTCGTCCTGCTCCACAAGGGGAAGGGCGGCGGTCTGTCCAACATGTTCGGCGGCGGCGTCTCGTCCTCGCTCGGCGGCAGTGCCGTCGTCGAGAAGAACCTCGATCGCCTCACGGTGGTCTGCGGCCTCGTGTGGTTCGTCTCCGTCGTCGCGCTGGGACTGTTGCTCAAGCAGCAGTAGGTAGACTGAGCGGGTCAGGCACCAACACAGATAGTTCGAAGTCGGGAGCACGAGTGGCAGGCGGAAACGCCATCCGGGGCAGCCGGGTCGGTGCAGGCCCGATGGGCGAAGCGGAGCGCGGCGAAGCAGCACCGCGCATCCGGGTCTCGTTCTGGTGCGCGAACACCCACGAGACGCGTCCTTCGTTCGCGGAGGAAGCCCAGATCCCCGAGACGTGGGACTGTCCGCGCTGCGGCTTCCCGGCAGGGCGCGATAAGAGCGCGCCGCCGGCCCCGCCGAAGACTGAGCCTTACAAGACGCACCTGGCCTACGTTCGCGAGCGTCGCAACGAGGCCGACGGCGAGGCGATCTTGCAAGAGGCCTTGCAGCGCCTGCGCGGCAAGTAGTCCCAGTAGCCCTAGCGCCGACTCAGAGCCGGCGCAGGGAGGGCGGCAGCTGAGCTGCAGCGGCCTCGTCGAGCAGCCACAGCGTCTGGGTCCGCCCGACAGCTCCGGCGGCCGGAAGTGCCGCCGGGCCGGCGCCGGACAGCGCCATCGCGACGGCTGAGGCCTTTTCGGCCCCAGCCACGAGCAGCCACACCTCGCGGGCAGCGGTCATCGCTGAGAACCCCAGCGTGATGCGCGTCGGCGGCGGCTTCGGGCAGCCGTGGACCCCGAGCACGGGTCGTACGTCGTGCACGGCCGGGGACTCGGGGAAGATCGAGCCGACATGGCCTTCGCCGCCCATGCCGAGCAGGAGCACGTCGAAGGCGGGCACGCCCACCCGATGCGGTGCGGCGGCGGCCAGCACCTCGGCGTACCGCGCTGCTGCGGCGTCGACGTCCCTGCCATCTGGGCCGTCGAGGGCCGGCATCGGGTGCACTCGAGCGGGGTCGAGGTCCACGTGGTCGAGCAGGGCGGCGCGGGCCTGGGTCTCGTTGCGCTCCACGTCGCCGTGGGGCAGGTAGCGCTCGTCGGACCACCAGATGTCGACCCTCGACCAGTCCACAGCCAGCAGGCCGGCCCCTGCCCGCAGAGCCTGCAGGGTCGCGATCCCGACACCGCCCCCGGTCAGGACGAGGGAGGCGACGCCACGCTCCTTCTGCGCGTCCACGAGCCGGGCAGACAGCCGCTCCGCAGCAGCGCTGGCGAGCGAGGAGGCATCGCGGTGGACTACCACGGTCGGGCCGCTCACGCGCCCACCTCGGCTGGGTCGTGCCACTCGTGGACCCGCCGGCTCGGACGCTGCGCGAGGCCGGAGGTTCCGGTCGTCGCCTCCAACGCCTCGCCGTAGGTCTCGTCGGCGTCGAGGCGGCGGAGCTCCTCGTTGAGCAGCTCGCTCAGATCGCGGCGGGGCAGGGGAAGCGCCCTGTCAGGTTGGCCGGAGCGCCGGACGACCGCCGTACGGCCGTCTGTGCGGGTGAGGCTTACTGCCACCCCGCCGACGGTGAGTTCGACTCCGGTGATGCCTGGCCCGGCGGTGTCCTCGAGCTCCACGTCGTTCGACAGCCGCGCGTGCAGCCAGCCTGCGAGGAGCGCGCGGCTGGGGTTGGTCGCCTCGCCTGCGACACGCACCTGCTCCACCTCGCCGGACAGGGAGTCGAAGGCCGAGGCGCACAACCCCCGCCAGAGGGTCGTACGCGTCCAGGCAAGGTCCGTGTCGCCCGGCGCGTAGTCCTCGGCGCGCGTCTGAAGCGCGGCGAGGGGGTCGGCCGCCGAACGGGAGTCGGTGATGCGCCGGTCGGCGATGACCCCTAGCGCATCGGTGGCGATGCTGGCGGGCGGTGGGCCGAACCACCACGTGACCACGGGGGCGTCGGGGGCGAGCAGGGGGAGCACGACCGACTCCGCATGCAGCGCCAGCCGGCCGTACATCCGCATCACCACCACCTCGCCCGGGCCGAGGCGGCCACCCACCGACACCTCCGCGTCGAGGCGGGGCTCCGGCGCGTCAGGCCGGTGGCGTACGACGAGCAGCAGCCGGCAGGGGTGCTGCGCCGCCGCCGCCGTCGCCGCCTGCTCAGCCTCGGCGACCAGCCCCTCGTCGACGACGCTGACGAGGGTGAGGGCAAGGCCGGAGGAAACCGACCCCGCGTGTCGGCGCTCAGCGGCAAGAGCCTTGACGACCTGGGTGCCGGTGGTGTCCCACAGCGTGGTCATGGTCGCCTCCAGGCGCGGCCATCGCGGGCGAGCATGTCGTCGGCGCCCTGTGGCCCCCAGGACCCGGCTCGATAGGGCTCCGGGGCACCGCCCTCGGCCCAGAGCGCTTCGATGGGGTCGATCACCCGCCAGGACTGCTCGACCTCCTCGTTGCGGGGGAACAGCGAGGCGTCCCCGAGGAGCACATCGAGCAGCAGCCGCTCGTAGGCCTCGGGGGAGTTCTCGGTGAAGGCCTCGCCGTAGGAGAAGTCCATCGCGACGTCCCGGACCTCCATCGTCGTGCCCGGCACCTTGGAGCCGAAGCGCAGCGTTACCCCCTCATCGGGCTGGACGCGTACGACGAGCTGGTTGCTGCCGAGCTCCTCGGTGTCGCTGCCGGCGAATGGCAGGTGGGGTGCCTTGCGGAACACGATGCCGATCTCGGTCACCCGACGGGGCAGGCGCTTGCCGGTCCGCAGGTAGAACGGCACACCGGCCCACCGGCGGGTGTCGACGTCGAGGCGCACCGCGGCGAACGTCTCGGTCGTGGAGCCGGGTGCCACTCCCTCCTCGGCGGCGTAGCCCTTGACGCGCTCGCCGGCGAGCCAGCCCTGGTCGTACTGGCCGCGTACGGCGTAGGAGCGCAGGTCCTTGGGCAGCACGACAGCGCCGAGCACCTTGCGCTTCTCGGTCCGGAGGGACTCCGCCTCGAAGTTGACCGGTTCGTCCATCGCGGTCAGCGCCAGCAGCTGCAGCAGGTGGTTCTGCAGGACGTCGCGGGCGGCGCCCGTCTGCTCGTAGAAGCCGGCGCGGCCACCGATGCCGATGTCCTCGGCCATGGTGATCTGGACCGAGTCGATGTGGTTGCTGTTCCAGATCGGCTCGAACAGCTCGTTCGCGAAGCGCAGGGCCAGCAGGTTCTGGACCGTCTCCTTGCCGAGGTAGTGGTCGATCCGGAAGACGTCGGAGGACGTGAACACCGAGTCG
>JBKJSN010000052.1:0-6783 GCA_046595815.1 Mycobacteriales bacterium | reverse complement strand
CGAAATCGGCCGCGCGCTGGGCCTCACCCGCGAGCGGCCGATTTCGTCGAGGGTCTTGGGCTGGCCGTCGGCCAGGCCGAACCGCAGCTTCATGACATCGGCTTCTCGCTCAGTAAGCGAGTTGAGCATCTCGTGCAGCTGGTCCTGCATGAGTCCGTACGCCACCACGTCGACGGCAACGGGTGCGTCGCTGTCCTCGATGAAGTCGCCCAGGCTGTTGTCGCCGTCGTCGCCGACGGAGGTTTCCAGGGAGACAGGCTCGCGGGCGTAGCTCTGGATCTGCTCAACTCGCTCGGGGCTCAGGTCCAGCTCGGCGGCCAGCTCCTCGGCAGTGGCCTCCCGACCAAGTGACTGGAGCAGCTCACGCTGCAACCGCGACAGCTTGTTGATCTGCTCGACCATGTGCACCGGGATGCGAATCGTCCGGGCCTGGTCCGCCATGGCGCGGGTGATGGCTTGACGGATCCACCAGGTCGCGTAGGTGGAGAACTTGAAGCCCTTGGTGTAGTCGAACTTCTCCACCGCACGGATCAGGCCGACGTTGCCCTCCTGGATCAGGTCGAGGAAGGGCAGTCCGCGCCCGACGTAGCGCTTGGCGATGCTCACGACCAGGCGGAGGTTGGCCTCGAGCAGCTGCCGCTTCGCACGCTCGCCGTCCTGGACGAGCCAGGTCAGGTCGCGCGTCAGGCCCCCACTGAGCTTGGGCTGCCGCAACTTGTGGGTGGCGAACAGCCCCGCCTCGATCCGCTGGCTCAGTTCCACCTCCTGCGCGGCGGTGAGAAGCGGAACCTTGCCGATCTCCTTGAGGTACGCCCGAACCAGGTCGGTGCTGGTGGCAGGCACATCCAGGGGCTCGATCTGCTGAGTGCTCACGGGTGCGCCTCCGGTCCTTGTGTCTGTGACAACACCTGGCAGGCAAGCGGAGTTCCCAGGCCGTTCCTCAGCGCGGGCGCTTCAGTGCCGCTCGTGCTCCAGGCCCAGGGCGGTGAGCACCTCACGTAGCCCGATGCCGAGGACTGCGAGCTCTTCGGCGTCAGGAAGCGCCCCAGCGCGTGCTCTGTTCTCCACGTCCGCCAGCCTGGCTGCCAGAGCGGTGGCACCGAACGTTCCGGCGGAGCCCCTGAGCCTGTGCGCGGCGTGGAAGGCGGCCGTGGCGTCCTGGGCGGCAACGGCCGCGGTGAGCATGTCCAACGTCGCCGGACCGCTGGTCCGGAAGATCTCGACGAGGGACCCGAGGGCGTCGTCGTCGAGGCGCCGAAGCTGGTCCAGGATCGCCTGGTCCAGCGAGGCTACGGGGGCTGCGGCCGCCTCGTGCTCGGGGCGCGACAGGCGCTCCAACACCTCGAGCAGCTTGGCGCGATCGATGGGCTTGGGGACATGCGCGTCCATGCCCGAGGCAAGGGCACGCGCCTCGTCGCCGATCATGGTGCTGGCCGTCACGGCGAGGATCGGCACGCGTCCCTTCCCCGCCTCGCGCAGCCGGATCTCGGTCGCTGCGGCATATCCGTCCATCAGCGGCATCTCGCAGTCCATGAGGATCGCGGCGTAGGAGGTCCGGGCGACCGCCGCGACGGCCTCGACGCCGTTGGTGACGGCATCGACGGTGTAGCCCGCCTGGGACAACAGCAGCGTCGCGAGTCGCCGGTTCACCTCGTTGTCGTCGGCCACGAGGATCTTCCGGCCGTCGACAGGGGTCACCGGTGCCACGTCGTTGCGGCGCGGGGCCCCAACACGTTGCAGTGGAGTCCCGAGCGTGGTCGCGATCGCATCGAACAGGTGCGACCGGCGCGCAGGCTTGACGAGGAAACCCGCCAGCACGGAGTCGGCCGAGTCAGGCAACTCGCCGCGGCCACCGGCCGAGGAGAGCATGAGGATGGGCGGGGTCTGAAGCAGGGACGACTGGAGGGCGCGTGCAAAGGCCAGTCCGTCCATCCCTGGCATCTGGTGGTCGGTGATCACGAGCTCGAACGGCTCGCCGGCTTGCTCAGCGGCTAGCGCCAGCTCCAGTCCCTCCTGGCCGCTTTCGGCCGCGTGGACCTGCATCCCCCACTGGGCGAGCTGGCCGCACAAGGCGGTCAGGTTGACCGCCAGATCGTCCACGATCAGCGCCTTGGCGCCCACGAGGTTGGGTGGGCGCCACGCGGCGGGCCGGGACGAGGGACGCACCGAGACGGTGAACCAGAAGGTGCTGCCTGAGCCTTGGCTGCTCTCGACACCGATCTCGCCCCCCATCAGCTCGACAAGCCGGCGGCAGATCGCCAGGCCCAGGCCCGTCCCGCCGTACATCCTCGTGGTTGCCGAGTCAGCCTGCGTGAAGCTGTCGAACAGGCCTGCCTGAAGCTCTTCGGGGATCCCGATGCCGGCGTCTGCCACCTCGAAGCGCAGGCCCTCGGCCTCGGGTGGGTCCAGGGGGGAGACGCTGACCACGACCTCGCCCGTGTGCGTGAACTTCACTGCATTTCCCAGCAGGTTCATCAGCACCTGGCGCAGCCGCCCCGGGTCGCCGCGCACAGCTGCCGGGAGGCGCGGGTCCAGGCTCAAGACGACCTCCAGCCCCTTGGCCCGGGCTTGTTGGCCGAGCAGCTCGACCACTTCTTCGGCCACGATAGTTACGTCGAAGTCCAGCTCTTCGAGATCGAGGCGGCCGGCTTCGATCTTGGAAAAATCCAGGATGTCGTTGATCACGGTGAGTAGCGATTCGGCCGAGGACCTCGTCGTCTCGGCGTACTCGCGCTGCGCGGGTGTCAGGTCTGTGTCGAGCAGCAGGCTCGTCATCCCCAAGACCCCATTCATGGGCGTACGGATCTCGTGGCTCATCGTGGCGAGGAAGGCCGACTTCGCCGACGAGGCCCGCACCGCCTCATCGCGGGCCTCGGCGAGCTCGGCGTTGGCGTGCCCGGCGCGTCGACCGACGACGAAGGCGATCACGGACAGCAGGCAGGTGTTGATCACCAGAGACACGCCGAGGGCGGTCCCGCTCGGCCAGTGCAGATGCCGTTGGAGGGTGAAGATGATGGTGGCGAGGATGATGGGGAGGATGCCTCCCGCGAAGAGCACTGCGCGGAACAGCAGTCCTCCTTGGCCGCGGTCGAGAATCAGTCGCGTGACGAGGAGTTCAGGATGTGAGAGCAGGACCGCTAAGGCCAAGAGCACCAGGCAGAAAGCTGTCGGGATGGCTACGGGATTCCAGCTGAAGATGCCGCCGTAGAGCACGGGCACCCTCAGCAGGGCGCCGATGAGGTTCAGCAGCACGGGGGCGATCGACACGATGACTGCGGCCTGTGCCCAGCGTCGGCGGGCGGAGGGGAGGCGCAAGGTCAGCGCCCCAAGGCTGAGCAGGAGCAGCGACATGGCAGTGAACGCCGCCATCCTGCCGGGCGAGCGACTGGCTGAATCGTCGAAGGGGAACTGGTCGAACGCCGAGCCGAGGTTGAAGGTGTACTCGACGAGGACCCAGACCGCCAGCGCGGCGTCGAAGGACCAGAAGGCGACAGCGACCCGCCGACGTCGCCCGGATCCGAGCAGCAGCGCGCTGGCAGCAAAGACGAGCGCGACCGCAGTCTGGAATTTCATCGCAGCCGATCCCGGGACCACCGAGCGCAGCCCGGGCTTGCCCGTGCACCAGCCGAGCACCACGACGAGCGCGATGCCGAGGACGACGTAGGCGAGCCAGCGCGAGTAGCGCGGCGCTGCGTCGGGCTCACCCGTGGACGTCATCGGTCGATGATGCCCCGGCACGAGGGCGATTGGCGAGGTTTCAGGGCGAAAGCGCAGCAAGCGTCACGTTCGCGACGTGTGCCTCACAGCAGTGAACGCAGGACGTACGGCATGATCCCGCCATTGCGGTAGTACGCCTGCTCGCCGGGGGTGTCGATCCGGACCGTGACGCGGAACTCCTTGTCGTCGGCCTTCACCGTGAGCTCTCGGGGGACGTCGCCGCCACCTGCGACGCCCGCGATGGAGTAGGACTCCAAACCGGTGAGGCCGAGCGACGCGGCGTTCTCGCCAGGCATGAACTGCAGCGGCAGCACGCCCATCCCGATGAGGTTGGAGCGGTGGATCCGCTCGTAGGACTCCGCCACGACAGCGCGCACGCCGAGCAACGCGGTGCCCTTGGCGGCCCAGTCGCGCGAGGAGCCGGAGCCGTACTCCTTACCCGCGAGGATGACCAGCGGCGTGCCCTCGGCCTGGTAGGCCTGCGACGCGTCGTAGATAGACATCAAGGACTGCCCGGCGGTGCCCATGAACACCGTCACGCCGCCCTCGGTGCCAGGCGCGAGCTGGTTGCGCAGCCGGATGTTGGCGAAGGTGCCGCGGATCATGACCTCGTGGTTGCCGCGGCGGCTGCCGTAGCTGTTGAAGTCCTTCGGCGCGACCCCATGCTCCTGCAGGTACTTGCCGGCGGGGGAGTCACCCTTGATGGAGCCGGCGGGGGAGATGTGGTCGGTGGTGACCGAGTCGCCCAGGACCGCGAGCACCTTCGCGCCCACGATGTCGGTGAGTGGCAGCGGCTCACGGGTCATGCCGTCGAAGTACGGCGCTTTGCGGACGTACGTCGAGGCCGGGTCCCAGGTGAAGGCGTCGCCCGCCGGGACCGGGATGGCCTGCCAGCGCTCGTCGCCTGCGAAGACGTCCTTGTACGACGAGGCGTACATCTGCTCGGTGATGGCCTCTCCCACGACCCGCGAGACGTCGGCTGTGGTCGGCCAGATCTCCTGCAGGTAGACGGGCTTGCCGTCGCTGTCGATGCCGAGAGGCTCGGTGGTGATGTCGAGGTCCATGGTCCCGGCCAGCGCGTAGGCCACCACGAGCGGCGGGGACGCGAGGTAGTTCATCTTGATGTCAGGGTTGATGCGTCCCTCGAAGTTGCGGTTGCCGGACAGCACCGAGACGACCGCGAGGTCCCCCTCGTTGACGGCTGCGGACACCTCGGCCGGGAGCGGCCCGCTGTTGCCGATGCAGGTGGTGCAGCCGTAGCCGACGGTGTTGAACCCGAGCTTGTCGAGGTACGGCGTGAGCCCGGCCTTCTCGTAGTAGTCGGTGACGACCTTCGACCCAGGAGCCAGCGTCGTCTTGACCCACGGCTTGCTGGTGAGGCCGCGCTCGACGGCGGCCTTGGCGAGCAGCCCGGCGGCCACCATGACGTAGGGGTTGGACGTATTGGTGCAGCTGGTGATCGCGGCGATGGCCACGGCCCCGTGGTCGAGCTCGACCGCCGTACCGTCGGCAAGGACGGCGTGCACGGGGTTGCTGGGCCGGTCGCCCAGCGGTCCGACGTTCACACGCATCGGCTGGTCGCTCGGCTTGCTCTCGGTGATCGACAGCGGGTCGGAGGCCGGGAAGGACTCGGCGCCTCCCTCGTCGATGCCGCCGTCGGTCAGTGCGCTGTGGCCGTTTCCAGTCGTGGCGTAGTCACGCAGGGCCTCGCGGAACATCGCCTGTGCGTTGGACAGCGGCACCCGGTCCTGCGGCCTCTTCGGGCCGGCGAGCGACGGCACGACGGTGGACAGGTCGAGCTCGACGCGCTGGGAGTACCGCGGCTCGGTCGACGGGTCGTGCCACAGGCCCTGCTCCTTGGCGTAGGCCTCGGTGAGCGCGACCTGGTGCTCGCTGCGACCGGTGAGGCGCATGTAGGCCAGGGTCTCGTCGTCGATCGGGAAGATCGCGCAGGTCGAGCCGTACTCCGGGCTCATGTTGCCGATGGTCGCGCGGTCGGCGAGCGGCACGTTCGTCACGCCCGGGCCGTAGAACTCCACGAACTTGCCGACGACGCCGTGCTTACGCAGCAGCTCGGTGACGGTGAGCACGAGGTCGGTGGCGGTCACGCCGCCGCGCAGCACCCCCGTGAGGTTCACGCCGACCACGTCCGGCGTGAGGAAATACACCGGCTGACCAAGCATGCCGGCCTCGGCCTCGATGCCGCCGACGCCCCAGCCGACCACGCCGATGCCGTTGATCATCGTCGTATGGCTGTCGGTGCCGACGAGCGTGTCGGGATAGTAGATCGGACTAGACCCCGGGCCGTCCTTCTTGTGCACGCCGCGCGCGAGGTACTCGAGGTTTACCTGGTGCACGATACCGATGCCGGGCGGCACGACCTTGAAGGTGTCGAACGCCTGCATGCCCCATTTCATGAACTGGTAGCGCTCGACGTTGCGCTTGAATTCCAGCTTCATGTTGAGGTCGAGCGATTCCTTGCTGCCGTAGTGGTCGATCTGCACCGAGTGGTCGACGACGAGGTCCACGGGCACCAGCGGCTCGATGGTCTTTGGATTCTTGCCCATCCGGTGCGCAACGCCGCGCATCGCGGCCAGGTCCGCCAGCAGCGGCACGCCGGTGAAGTCCTGCAGCACGATGCGCGAGAGCACGAAGGGGATTTCGTCGGAGCGTTTCGCCTTGGGCTTCCAGTTGGCGAGCTGCTTGACGTGCGTCTCGGTGACTTTCTTGCCGTCGCAATTGCGCAGAACCGACTCCAGCACGATGCGGATCGAGACCGGCAGGCGTGAAATCTTCACGCCGAGCGCGGCGCCGAGCCTGGGCAGCGAGTAGAACTTGCCGGCGCCGTGACCGCCCGCGATTCGGAAGTCCTGAAGCGTGTTGTGCAGGTTATGCGGCATTGAAGCCTCCGTCGTTGATCCACATTTTTTCGGGACTGCAGGCCGTGCCGGGACGGCTGGCCCGGTCGATCTGCTGGATGAGGGCCGAGCGCTGCTCGAGCAGCGCCGTGAGCTGCACGTCGCAGCGCGCAATCGGCGTGGGATAGTTGCGGATCTCGGCGGAGAG
>JBKJSN010000048.1:0-27341 GCA_046595815.1 Mycobacteriales bacterium | reverse complement strand
CGAGCCTGGCGTCGTACGCGCAGGAGAGCTGACCATCGACGAGGGCACCTACACCTGTCGCCTGCGCGGCAAGGTGCTCGACCTGACCTTCAAGGAGTTCGAGCTCCTGAAGTACCTCGCGCAGCACCCCGGTCGCGTCTTCACCCGCGCCCAGCTGCTGCAGGAGGTGTGGGGCTACGACTACTACGGCGGCACGCGCACGGTCGACGTGCACGTCCGGCGACTGCGCGCCAAGCTCGGCACCGAGCATGAGCAGCTCATCGGGACGGTCCGGCACGTGGGCTACAAGTTCGTCACGCAGCCGCTGACCGCCCTGCCGGAGGAGCTGACTCCCGAAGAACGGGCCACCGCCACCGCTCCCTGAAAGGCGAGCGGAATACTGGGAATTGAACCTGTGTTGCGGGACGCGAGGGAGGTGTGAGCTGTGACGGGTCTGTGGGTGCTGCTTGTTGTGCTCGCGCTTGCCCTTTCGCTCGGCCTGATCCACCGCCGGTACGACGGGAAGCTCAGGCACCGGGCAAGCGCTGAGGACCTGCGCGGGCTGCTGCCCGAGGCCGCCGGTGAGCGGGCCACTCTGGTGCAGTTCTCCAGCGCTTTCTGTGCCCCCTGCCGGGCCACCCGGCGGGTGCTGACCGAGGTGGCCGAGGTCGTCCCCGGGGTCACGCACGTCGAGGTCGACGCCGAGTCGCACCTGGACTTGGTGCGTCGGCTCAACGTCCTGAAGACCCCGACCACGCTTGTCCTCGACGCCGACGGGCGCGAGGTCCGGCGGGCCGTGGGCCAGCCGAGCAAGACCGCAGTGCTGACAGCGCTCGGTATGGCGGTACCCTCGTGACCATGCAGCTCGTGCTCGTGAAGCGGCGGTCGATCGACCTTTGCCGCGTCGCCGGCTGCCTGTGTCCGGCTTCCTGAAGACTTTCGCGCCCGGCTGACCCCCCGGGCACCGTCTGAGGAACCCGAAAGGCCTAACTCCGCCATGACCTCCGTCATGACCGCGTCCGCAGTTGTCAGCCCTACCCAGATCGACCCGCGCGGTCCGCGTTTCGGCGCGGCCGTCACTTCCCTGGTCCTCGCCGTCGTCCTCGTCGTGAGCTCCCGCCCGGTCGTTGCCGGGTTGCTGCTTGCGGCGCAGTCCGTGGCGTTCGCCCTCGGTAGTCGCGGTCGCTCGCCGTACCAGGTGCTGTTCAAGCGTTTCGTGCGTCCGCGGCTCGCCCCTCCTCGCGAGCTCGAGGACGCGGCGCCACCGCGGTTCGCCCAGCTCGTCGGGTTGGGCTTCGCGGCCGCCGGCACCGTCAGCTTTGCCGCGGGGGCACTCACCCTCGCGCTCGTCTTCACCGGCTTCGCGCTCGTGGCCGCCCTGCTCAACGCGAGCATCGGGCTGTGCCTCGGCTGCGAGGTCTACCTGCTCGTCCACCGAACCAAGGGAGCTTTCGCATGACCCGCGCAGACGTCCTCGTCGACGCCGACTGGGCCGAGGCCCACCTGACCGACCCGAAGGTCGTCCTCATCGAGGTCGACGAGGATGTGTCCGCCTACGACGGCGGCCACATCCAGGGCGCCATCCGCCTCGACTGGAAGACCGAGCTGCAGGACCAGGTTCGCCGTGACTTCGTCAGCAAGGAGCAGTTCGAGGAGCTGCTGAGCCAGAAGGGCGTCGGCAACGACGACACCGTCGTGCTGTACGGCGGGAACAACAACTGGTTCGCCGCCTACGCCTACTGGTACTTCAAGCTCTACGGCCACAGTGATGTCCGCCTTCTCGACGGCGGGCGCAAGAAGTGGGAGCTCGACGGGCGCCCCCTGACGGCCGAGGTGGAGCCGCGCGACAAGACCTCCTACGTCGCGCAGGACCAGGACCTGTCCATCCGGGCGTTCCGCGACGAGGTGGTCGACTCGATCGGCACCAAGAACCTCATCGACGTGCGCAGCCCCGACGAGTTCAGCGGCAAGCTGCTCGCGCCGGCGCACCTGCCGCAGGAGCAGTCGCAGCGGGCGGGCCACATCCCCACTGCGCTGAACGTCCCGTGGAGCAAGGCGGCCAACGACGACGGCACCTTCCGCAGCGACGAGGAGCTGCGGGCGCTCTACGCCGACGCGGGGCTGGACGCCGGCCGGCCGACGATCGCCTACTGCCGTATCGGAGAGCGTTCGAGCCACACGTGGTTCGCGCTGCACCAGCTCCTCGGCGAGACCGACGTGAAGAACTACGACGGCAGCTGGACCGAGTACGGCAGCCTCGTGGGCGTCCCGATCGCGAAGGACGTCTAGCCATGTGCGGAGCACCTGCCCAGACCCTCGACCTGCAGGGCATCGACGTGGCCAAGGAGGCCATCATCCAGGGCCTCGTCGTCCGCGACGGTGACCCCGTGCCCGGCGCCTACGTGCGCCTGCTCGACAGCACCGGGGAGTTCACCGCCGAGGTGCAGACCAGCGCGACGGGGGCGTTCCGCTTCTTCGCGGCGCCCGGCGACTGGACCCTGCGCACGCTCACCAGCGGCAGCACCGTCGACACCCCTGCCTCGGCCGTGCGCGGCCAGGTGGCGGAGGTCACCGTTGCCGTCTGAGCGCTCCGTCTGACCCCTGCACGCGCGGCCCGTCACCCCTCGGTGGCGGGCCGCCGTCGTGCCCAGGCGACGCCTGCGCCGCCGACGACCAGCAGCAGGACGGCGAGGCCGACCACGAGCACGGGCAGCGGGACAAGGCGACCACGCTCGAGGTACACGAGGGTGGCGGCGCGCGTCACCACTGACCCCTGTTGCACCTCGATGACCAGTGCCGCGTGCTCGCCCACCTCGCCGTGAACATCGAACGACGCAAGCCGGGTCTCTTGCGGCTGCAGCTGCACCTGCTGGTCGGCCAGCTCGACGCTGTCTGCCGAGCCCGCCGCCCCGACTGCCCAGCCGCCGTGGCCGTCCGAGCTCGCCGACGCGGCGTAGAGCCGACCGCTCACCGGCGCACCCGTGGTGTTGCGCAGCGAGTACCGCACTGTCACCGCTCCCCGCGAGGGGACCGAGACGTGGAAGGCGGTCACCTGGTGCCCACCCACGACACCCGGGTACGGCGAGACCTCGATGCCTCCGGTGCCTGCCGCCTCGGCAGGGCTGGTGCTCAGCAGCAGGAGCAGGAGTCCGACTGCGGCAGCAAACCCACGCACGTCAGCTCTGCACGAACGTGACGGTCAGCGTTCCGTCGTACGTGCCCGGCACCGGGGTGCTGGGGGTGGCGCGCAGGATCGGGAAGCCGTAGTACTGCCCGTCGAGGCTGGCAATATCCCCGGCGAGCGGGGTGACGAGCGAGCTGGTCAGGCTCGTCAGGACGGTCACCTGGTCTGCCACGGCGAGGCCGCTCACGACGCCACCGAGCGCGGAGGTCAGCGAGTCCGAGGAGGTAGACAGGGCATCGACGAGCGCCGCGATGGTGGCGCGGGTGCCGGTGTCGGTGGCATTGGCCAGCGGCAGGCCGGTCAGGGCGCTGGACAACGCGGCGTTCAGGGCAGTGGCCAGGCCGGACGTGAGGGTGAAGGCACCGCCCGACATGATCGCCACCGAGGTGGGGGCGGTGCTCGTCGCGGCCGGATCGTCGGCACCGACCGTGCCGGCGGCGAAGGACGGGTTGGTGAAGACGCCACCCACCGCACCAGACAGCGGCGTCGGGAGGTCCAGCAGAGAGCTCAGCGTCGGCGTCACGGACCGCAGCACGCCGTCGGCCGTCGCCGCGACCGGTCCCCCGGAGACGCCGAGCAGGGCACACAGCGTCGTGAGCTGCACGTCGCTCGGGTCCAAGGGCAGGCCCAAGGCGCTCAAGCCCAGGGCTGACTGCAACCCGGAGGACAGACTCGCGCACGAGGCAAGCGTGCCGGTGACGCTCAGCGAGGGCAGCACTGTCAGGCCGATCCCGTTGCCGCTCAGTGGGTTTGCGCCGAACCCGATGGACACGTCGGAGGACGGCACCTGGACTCCGAAGTCGTGGCCGGATCCCTGTCGCAGGTACAGGTTCGTCATCGTGGCCGACACCGAGAAACTCTGGCCGGTGGCGGTGAAGCCCGCATCGGTGACGTGGGTGCGGAACGGCTGGGCACCGCCGGTGCCGAGGTCGAGTGAGGTCAGGTCAGCCCCCTTCACGTCCTCCACGGTGAACTGCCGGGTGCCTCCCAGCCCGAGGAGGGAGACCGGCACGCCGGCGACGCAGGTCGCGGGCGAGCCGGTGCAGGTCGCGGTGACCGCGCCCGCAGGGGCGGCGGCGGCAAGGGCGCCCGCGAGGGCGGCGAGAAGGGCGGCGCGGCGAGCCATGAGGGGCTTCTCCAACGGGTCAGGTCGAGGGGCGTCGTACGGCGGCGAGGGCCGCGCCGCAGGCGAGGAGCAGGGCGCACAGGACGAGGGCGGCAAGCAGGTCGAGCCCGGTGAAGGGCAGCGGGTGATGAGCCGGCGGGGTGTTCGGTGGCGGCTGGGCAGGACGCACGACGAGCGTCACCGGCGTACCGGCGTCGCTGTGTGCCATGGCTAGGCGCCTCTCTGTAACAGACGTGTCACAGCAGAGTCATACGAGACAGGCACATCGGGCATAGCGAACCTGGGTGGTCGTGGCCCCATCAGGAAGGACTAAGGACCCTGGCGCACGGGCGTACGGCTCAGTAAACGAGCGCCTGGGCGTCCTCGGCGAGCACCTCGGCGGTGAAGGCCGCAGCCCCGGCGATGCGCACGCCAGCGAGCAGGTCAGCCTGGGTGAGCTCCCGGCGGGTCGCGCACTGGGTGCAGACCGTCACGGTGCCCAACGCGAGCACGCCGGCCAGTAGCTCCGACGCGGGTGGGGAGGCGGTCAGCTCCAGGTCGTGCCCGGGAGTGGCCAGCCACACGGACTCGCCCGTCAGCCACAGCGACACCTGCGCGCCAGAGGCCGCGGCGACCGACGCGACGGTGAGGGCCTGCAGACAACGCTCAGGAGCGTCCTGTCCGGACGTGGCTTTGACGACGAGGGGCCGCATGCGCGCAACCGTAGTCACAAAGGGCCAGGACACAAGGGCCCGACTGAGCCATGAACGGGGCGGGACTTACGACCCGAAGGAACAAGTACGTCTTCCCTTGACAAGTAGGAGCACCTCATGCGCAAGGCCCTTCTCGCCGGCACCGTGCTCATGGCCGCAGCCGGACTGGCTCTCGCCGGCTCGCCCGCCGAGGCCACCAGCGTCACCTTCACCCTCACGGGCGGCAGCCTCTCCGTCGCCCAGCCCTCGTCCGCCGCGGCTCTCACCGGCGGCGCCCTCGCGGGGCTGACCGGCACCGCGCTCACCGGGTCGCTCGGCAGCACCACGGTGACCGACTCGCGCGGCGGGACCACCGGCTGGACGAGCACCATTGCCCAGACCACGGCCCTCACCAACGGCATCACGACGATCCCGGTCGGTAACACCAAGGCCTGGGTCACGGGAGCCATCGTCCCGACGGGCGTTGCCGTCGTCACCTCCGGTACCTACATCTCACAGGCGACCGGCCTCACCTTGAGCGGCAGCGCCCAGAGCCTCGTCACGGCCACTGCGGTCGTCGGCAACAACAGCGCGACCTTCTCCCCCTCCATCGCGGTCACCATCCCGGCGGACGCGACCGCAGGCGACTACACCGGCGTCATCACGCAAACCGTCTCCTGACGGGCGACGGACGGATACCGTCCGCTCGTATGAGGCGCACCCGCGCGACCCCCGGCCGGCTGCTGCTGGCGGGGGTCGCTGCGGTTCTAGCCACGAGCGGTACGGCGGCAACCGCCGCGTCACCGCCACCCCCCGGCGTCGGTGTCCGGCTCCTGGACGCACCGAGCGACCGCGCCGACGACCCGCGCGCTCGCGTGTACGTCGTCGACCGGGTGGCCCCCGGGGCCAGCTTCACGCGACACGTCGAGGTGTCCAACGGCGACCCGACACCGATGGACGTCGTGCTCTACCCGGCGCCGGCCACGATCCGGGGAGGCGGGTTCGACATCGCCGCCCGCGGGGCCGCGGGGTCGGTCCCGCAGTGGACGACGGTCACGCCCACGCAGCTGCGGCTGGACCCGGGGCAGCGCGTGACGGTGACCGTCACCGTCCGCGTTCCTTCTGATGCCCCGCCGGGCGAGGTCTACGGAGCGGTCGTCGCGGAGCGACCTGCCCGCCGTACCGACCAGGGAGTGTCCGTCGCGCTCCGCGCGGCGGTGCGGGTCTACCTGTCGGTCGGACCGGGCGGCGAGCCTGCGAGCGACTTCAGCGTCGATGCCCTCACGGCTGGCCGGGACAGCGCCGGGAAGCCCTATGTGCTCGCCCAGGTGCACAACACCGGCGGTCGGGCGCTTGACCTTTCGGGGGAACTGCGGCTGAAGAACGGTCCGGCCGGGTTGTCGGCCGGCCCGTTCGCTGCCCGCCTAGGGACGACCCTCGGGATCGGCCAGAGCGGCCCGGTCCTGGTGCCCCTCGACAAGGCGATCCCCGCAGGCCCCTGGTTGGCGAGCCTGGAGCTGCGCAGCGGCCAGCTCCGGCGCAAGGTGGAAGGGACCGTCACCTTCCCCCTGCGGGTGGCGAGCCAGAGCCAGCCGGTGGTCCCGGCCGAGGTGCCGATCGAGGACCCACAACCGCTGGTGGTGCCGGTGGCCGTGACGCTCGTGGCAGTCATGGGCTTGGCGCTGCTCGTGGTCGGCCTGCAGGGGTTCGGTCGCCGCCGGCGCCGCGCGGACCAGTAACCTTGCTCAGGTGAAGCTCGAGTACTTCTACACCGGCCTGCTCGCGACGTCGTTCCTTGCCGTCACCTGGTTCGCGGCGTACGTCGTCTACCGCCTCTACCAGGGGCAGCGCTGAGCATCCACGAGCGGCTCGAGCCCCTGTCCTTCCTCCTGGGGGAGTGGCGCGGGCTCGGCGTGGTCGGCTACCCGACCATGGAACAGGCCCGCTTCGAGCAGGAGCTGTCCTTCACCACCGACGGACGGCCCTTCCTGGCCTACTCCTCGCGCACCTGGCTGATCGACGACGAGGGCAATCGCGTCCGCCCGAGCTCTTCCGAGTGCGGCTTCTGGCGCCCGGGCGCCAACCCTCGCGACGTCGAGGTCGTCCTCAGCAACCCCACCGGCATCGCCGAGGTGTACGACGGTGAAGTGGTCTTCCGCACGGTCGAGTTGAGGACCATCGGCGTGGGGCGCACCCCCACCGCCAAGGAGGTCACTGCACTGCACCGGCTCTACGGCCTGGTGGAGGACGGCGACCTGGCGTACGCCGTGGATCTGAAGGCCGTCGGGCAGGACCTGCAGCCGCACTTCTCGGCCAAGCTCGCCAAGATCGGCTGATCCGGGACCTTCTCCCCTGGTATTGAGCCGCCGGATGGCGGAACGAACCTGGCGATCGCACGCACACAACCACCCGCTTGGACGCTCAGGACAGGTCCTCTCAAGGCCGACACCTCAGGAGAGAAGATTCCTGAGGAGGCCCCTGTGACACCGATGAGGCTGCTCGAGAGCGGGATCCCGCTCTCGTTGCTCTATGACCTCGTGCTCGGCCCGCACTCGGCGGACCTGCTCCACGAGGAACGGACGTCAGGCGCGGACCGCCCGCTCGTATCCCGCCCGCAGCCGGTCGGTCACCTGCCCCGGCGCGCGCTCGGCACCGTCTAGGCGCACCACCGGCGCGACGCCGCGCACGCTGGACAGCAGCAGCACCTCGTCCGCGCCGTGCAGCTCGGCGACCGTGACCGGTCGCTGCTCGAACGGCACCAGGCCGCACACCGCGGCGAGCGTCGTACCCGGCAGGATGCCGACCTCCGCCGGCGGACTGATGAGCGTCCCGGCCACCACGATCCCCACCGTGGAGGTGGGCGCCTCGAGCACCTGGCCGTCGGTGCTCACCCAGATCACGTCGTCGGCGCCCTCGGTGTGGGCGTGCCGCAGCGACGCCATGTTCACGGCGTACGACGTGGCCTTGACGCCTCCGAGCAGCCAGGGGGCCTCGGCGCGCTGAGCGGCGCTGACGCCGAGGGTGAGCGTGATCGCGCTGACCCCCTGCTCCCGGCCGCGCCGCGTCTCCTCGGGTACGGCGGTGACCAGCGCGAACCCGACCGGGCCGCTGCCGGGAGCGCCCTTGGAGCACACGAGCCGCAACACGCCGTCGTCGATGCCCTCGCAGGCCTTCTGCGCCAACTCCCGCCAGCCGTGTGGGAGGGCGATGTCCACCCGGCGGGCGGACTCGCTGAGCCTGGCCAGGTGCGCATCGAGGAAGGCCGCGCGCCCGTTGCCCACGCGCATCGTCTCGAAGACCGACTCGCCGCGCAGCACCCCGAGGTCGTCGGCGCGCAGCAGGGGGGTGGCGGGGTCGACCTCGGTCAGCCCGTCGAGCAGCAGGAGTCGGGTCACGCGTCCATACTCTCGCCCATGGGTCGGACGGTCGGAACCGGAGGGGAGTGGCAGGCGCAGCTGCGCGCCCGCGGGTACCGGCTGACCCCGCAGCGCCAGCTGGTGCTCGAGGCGGTGGGGGCGCTGGGGCACAGCACCCCGGAGGAGATCGTGACGCAGGTGCGCCAGACGGCGTCTGCGGTGAACATCTCCACCGTCTACCGGACCCTGGAGCTGCTCGAGGAGCTGGGTCTGGTCCGGCACACCCACCTCGGGCACGGCGCCCCGACGTACTCCGTGGCGGGCGATGACGACCACGTCCATCTGGTCTGCCGGCAGTGCGGTGGGGTGCAGGAGGCGTCGCGGGACCTCGTCACGGATGTGGTGGACGGCTTGCGAGACGAACTAGGCTTCCGTGTGGACATCGGACATTTTGCGCTTTTCGGGATATGTCGGGCATGCTGCAAGGATGATCACCCGGAGTGACCTAATTGTCTCCTCGAGCAAGCAGGAGGAGACGCGCCGCGTGACGAAAAGAACCCCGGATCGTTAGCACTCCCGTCAGCACGTCCCAGCGCACCGGACACACCCCGGCCGCGCCGTTCCGCCCCACTCAGCACCCGCTGGAGAGTCATGCGCCTCACATCCTTGGTCCGCCGGTCGGTCGCCGTCACCGCGGCCACCGCCCTGGTCACTGGCGGCCTCGCCAGCGGGTTCCTCGCCACTTCGGCCTTCGCCGCGACGCCGATCACCTCGGTCAGCCCGAACTCGGCGAACAACAACACGACGCCGTCGATCGTCCTGACCGGCTCGGGCTTCGTCGCGACGAGCGACTCGGCGGTTCTGCGGCCGAGCGGGACCCGGCCGGAGCCGTGGCCCGCGAGCGTGGGGAACATCGCCGCCCCCGTGGTCGGTCACGAGGGCCCGCTCCCCAGCGCGCCGTCAGGTTCGATCACGATCACCCCCAACCTGGCGCTCGCTGCCCCTGGCCCCTACGACATCGTCGTCACTCAGGCGGCCAGCTCGCCCCTCGCCACGGAAACGATCTACGAGTGCATCGGCTGCTTCCAGATCACGGCCTTCGGCGCGGCGAACGTGCAGCAGGTCAAGCTCGGTGAGAGCACCGGGACGAACCCCCGCGGCCTGGGCGCGCTCGACCTGACGGGCTCGCTCATCGCCAAGGGCGCGAAGGTTGAGTTCCTCAAGCCGGGCACGGACGAGGTGGACCCGAAGCTGGTCTTCACCCCCGGCGACCCCAACAATGCCAGCACGAACGGCTACATCACCGCTGGCACGTTGCGGGGGACCTACTCCTACACCTCGGGCTTCCAGAACGGGCTGCACGAGGTGCGCATCAAGAACACCGATGGCAACGTCTCGGGTGTCCGCTCGACCTTGTCGCAGCCCTTCTTCACGGCTGAGGGCGTGACCCCCCGTCAGATCGGGGCCGGCGCCTCCCAGAAGCTGATCACCATCACAGGCGAGGGCTTCACGGCGGGCTCGACCGTCTCGGTCTCCCGGCTTCAGACCGACTCGCAGTGCGCAGGTGAGGTGACCGTCGGCCAGACCCAGGTCTCCAACGCGGGCACCACGATCACGGTCCCGGTCAGCTTCGCCACCTGCGCGCTGGCTTTCGCGCGCACCATCACGGTGACCGGCCTCGACGGCGGTTACTACGCCCTGGCAAACGCACTGACAAGCACCGACGAGCCGACCGTGTCAAACCTGGCGGGCATCCCGCAGAAGGCCTTCGGCCGCGGTGCCAATGTGGAGGTGACGATCAACGGGGCAGCCTTCGGGCAGGGCCCGTCTGCCGCCTCCTGGCCGGTCTTCAACGCCGTGAACAACCCGGGCGTGACCTTCACGACCACGGCCGTCGCGAACACCACCGTCGCCACGGTGCGGGTGCAGGTTGCAGCCGATGCTGTTATCGGCACCTTCCAGGTCAAGGCCACCAACCCTGACGGCGGCAGCTCCGCGACCGCCACCTCGACCGCCCCGTTGAAGATCAACCCCGCTCCGGTCGAGAAGAGCATCAGCGATCCCTCGGGCTTCCCCGGAGAGGCGCCGTTCACCGTCGTCATGACGGGCACCGACTTCGAGTCCGGTGGCCTGGTCGTCCAGCCCTACCGCGGCACGAACGTCGACGGCACACCGAAGTTCGACGGCTCGATCGGCATCGGTCAGGTGACGGTCACCCAGGGCTCCGGCACGGCAGATGACACCGCCAGCTTCTCGATCACCATCGCTGGCAACGCCGCGGCTGGCCTGCGGGACCTCAAGCTGGTCAACAGCACCGACCAGGGCTCGTTCTTCTGCACGGGCTGCTTTGGGGTCGACTCGCTCGCGGTGCAGGACACAGCCGGCAGCCCGCCGGTCGCCAATGGCGCGGCCGCTGCCAACAACGGCACGCACCGGCTGCGCTTCTTCGGCAGCGGCATCACCAGCGCGAGCAAGCTGGAGCTGATCAAGGTCGGTGACCCCGGCTTCCAGCCGCACCTCGTGGGGACGCCCATCGAGAGCTCGATCACCTCGAGCAGCGCGGACGCGAACATCGACCTGACCGCCGCTGCGCCGGGCACCTACAACGGCGTGGTCACGCTCAGCACGAACCCGCTCGTCACGCTTTCCTGCTCGAGCTGCTTCAAGATCAACGGCATCGCGGCCACCAACGTCGCCATGACGCCGGCGACCGGCGGCCGCGGGGCGGTGGATAGGGCGCTGACCTTTACCGGCAACAACCTCTCCCGCGGCATGATCGTCACGATCCCCGGAACGACTGTCCATGACGTGGACTTCCACCCGGCCGCGGGAACCACGGCCGCCTACGTCACCGCCCTGGTGGACGTGGCGGCTGACGCTGCCACCGGCGCCAAGGACGTCGTGCTGCGCACGAACGACGGTCAGAACGCGACCACCCTCACCGGCGCCTTCACGATCAATGAGGGCCCGATCCCAGGTGCTGCAACTCCGGCCGCATCCGTCGGTCAGGGCGCCGGCACAGAAGAGGTCTCCCCGACGAAGATCACCCTGACTGTAAAGGGGACGGGCTTCGTCACCAAGACCGACACCAACCCGGGCAGTTCGCTCGACGCCGGCCTCGGCATTACGGTGTCGAACGTCGCCGTGACCCAGGGCACGACCTGCTCGGTGCCGGTCGGTTGCACGCCGACCGACGACACGCTGACCGCTGATCTGGTCGTCGCAGTCGACGCCCCGACCGGGCTGCACAGCCTGACCGTGTCGAACAACGACGGCGGCAAGGGCGTTCTCAACGGCAAGCTCACGATTGCTGCGGGCCCGAAGCCGACGAACGTGCTCCCGCTGTTCTTCTCCCCCGGCGCTTCCCAGCAGGCCTTCACCATCAATGGAGCCGGCTTCGTTTCTGGCGCGGTCCCGAAGGTGCTGCTCGGCAACGGGACGGTGGACTCCAAGGTCACGCTGGAGAACATCACCTTCGTCGACGCGACGAAGATCACCGCCACAGTCACGGTCGCGGCTGACGCAGTCAAGGGCCTGCGCACGATCTCGGTAGGCAACACGGACAAGGGCTACGGCACCTGCAGCCAGTGCCTGGCGATCGCAACCCCGCCGTCCGCGCCGCGCAGCCTCGTGGTCATCTCCGGCCCCGCGTCGCTGGACGTCTCCTGGCTCTCCCCCCTCGACAACGGGGGCGCGCAGGTGACCGGCTACCTCGTTACGGCGTACCAGGGCACCACGCTCAAGGCCTCGAAGCAGGTTGCGGCGTCCGCTTCCTCCGCGACGCTGACGGGTCTGGTCAACGGCACGACGTACACCGTCAAGGTGCAGGCCATCAACGTTGCGGGCAACGGCGAGGCCGTGGCCGGGAGCGGCGTTCCGGGCAAGGGCGCGACGCTCACGAACGTCGCCTCCAGCAAGCTCGTGACGGCCGGCACCGTGGTCACCTTCCGCGGCAAGCTGACCAGCGGGAGCACCGTCCTGGACGGACGCACCGTGTCGCTGCGGTTCACCCCGAAGGTCGGCTCGGCCTTCACCCGCACGGTGACGACGGACGCCACGGGTGCTTGGACCTTCCGCTACGCCACGACGTACACCTTCACCCTGAAGGCCAGCTACGCCGGTGACGCGACCTACCGCCCCGCCTCCTCCGGCGTGGTGACGGTCACGGTGGCGGCCAAGGTCACCGTGAGCTCTCCGGCCAGCAGCTCGACGAGCAGCGCTTCGACGACGATCCGCATCACCGGTTCGGTGTCGCCGAACAAGCGCGGTACCTACGTCTACCTCTACCGGTACGTCAACGGCTCCAAGACGGCCGTGGCGCGTGCCACCCTGACGAGCTCGAGCACCTTCGTGTTCGTCGGCAAGCCGCCGAAGGGCACCTACACCTTCCGGGTGTACGTCCCCACGACGACGGGCAACGCGGCCGGCTACTCGGCGGCCTTCACCATCAAGCGCGTCTGACCTGACGCACGCACGACGGGCCCGGAGCACATCGCTCCGGGCCCGTCGTGCTGTGCGGGAACACCCTGACGGCGGTGCGCTTTGATGGGGGTGTGACCGCCGTACCTGCTGACCCTCCGGACGAAGCTGTTTCCGGCCACTACGGCGACCCCTACCTCGAGCAGCGGAGGCTGGCCGCAGGCGTGGGCGCGGTCGACCTGTCGCACCGCGAGGTCGTGCAGGTCAGCGGACCCGATCGGCTCAGCTGGCTGCACTCACTGCTCAGCCAGCACGTGGCTGCGCTGGCGCCAGGTGAGTCCTGCGAAGCCCTGGTGCTGTCGCCGCACGGGCATGTCGAGCACCACCTGCAGCTGGTCGAGACCGGCGAGGTCGTGCTCGTGCACGTCGAGCCGGGTACGGCGCAGGGGCTGGTCTCGTTCCTGGACTCCATGCGATTCATGCTCCGAGTGGAGGTCTCGGTCGTGCCGGACCTCGCGGTGATCTGGACTCCGGGGGGTGAGGTGTCCGGCGAGGTGGCGGCGACGTCGACGGGCTTCGGCAGGTACGCGCTGGTGCCCCGCCCGGACCTGGCCACAGCCCTGGGGGCGGAGCCGGCCGGGGTGATGGCGCACGAGGCCCTGCGGGTCGCAGCGTTGCGGCCGCGGGTGGGCCAGGACACCGACCACAAGACGCTGCCGCACGAGGTGGGCTGGCTCGCCACTGCCGTGCACCTGGACAAGGGCTGCTACCGCGGCCAGGAGAGCGTGGCGCGGGTGCACAACCTCGGGCGCCCTCCGCGTCGGCTGGTGCTGCTGCACCTGGACGGCAGCGACGTCGAGCTGCCCGTGGTCGGTTCCCCGCTCGTGCTGGGCGAACGCGAGGTCGGCCGGGTGGGTACGGCGGTCCGCCACCACGAGCTCGGCCCGCTGGCGCTGGCGCTGATCAAGCGCAACGTGCCCGACGACGCCGAGCTGGTCGCGGGCGGGGTGCCCGCCAGGATCGACGAGACGGTGCGGATCCCCGAGCCGGAGTCGGCCGCGCGCGTGGCGGCCGAGGTCCGCGCCGGCTTCACCCGCCTGCGCTGAGCTTGTTGCCCTTTCGGCCGCTGGGTCAGCGGCCGAAAAGGCCCTTCTTCTTCTTAGCCGAAGCGGCGGGCGTGGCGACCGGGCGCGGCGGGGTGCGCGGAGCAGGCGCCGGGGCGGGCTCGTCGTCCATCCCGAGCGAGGACAGCTCGCGGAACAGCGACGCCATGTCGGTGTCCTGGTGGTGGTTCACGAGCGCCGGCTCGTCACCCACCTCGTCGGCCACCTCGTCTACCGGCGCTGGCTGGGCAAGGACCTCGGGCTCGGGTTCGACCGCCGCGGCGGCGCTGAGCTCGGCGAAGGCGGAGCTCGCCGCGGTGCGCAGGCTCGCAGCTCGCCTCTGCTCCTCGAGCTCAGCATCGGCACGCTCACGGGCCTGCTCGGCCGCCTGCTTCGCCTCGACCTCGGCGCGCTCCTGAGCCTCGGCCTCCAGCCGGGCCTGTTCGGCGGCCGCGGCTGCTGCCTGAGCCTGCGCCTCCTCGCGTAGCTGGGCCTCGACGAGGGCGCGCTGCGTGGCCTCCTCGGCCTGCTCGGCGAGCTGGGCTTCCGCTGCGAGGCGGGCTTCTTCGGCCAGGCGGGCCTCTTCAGCCTCCTCGGCCAGGCGGGCTTCCGCTGCGAGGCGGGCTTCTTCGGCGAGTCGGGCTTCTTCGGCGAGTCGGGCTTCTTCGGCGAGCCGGGCCTCCTCGGCCAGGCGGGCTTGCTCAGCGAGCCGGACTTCCTCGGCCAGACGCTCGGCTTCGGCTTCGGCGGCGAACCGGGCGGCTTCTGCGGCTGCCTCCGCGGCAGCGGCCGCCGCCTCCGCTGCGGCAGCTTCCTGCTGCGCGATGCGCACCTGCTCGTCGAGCTGGGCGCGTTCGGCGGCGAGGGCGGCCTTGTCCTGCTCGAGCTTGGTGCGGGCCTCGGCAAGTCGGGCCTCTTCGGCCGCGCGCAGCCGCTCCTCCTCGGCGAGGCGGGCCTCGTCCTCGCGGCGCTGCTCCTCCTGCCGGGCCAGCTCGGCCTGACGCTCGGCCTCTGCCTTGCGATTCGCCTCGGCGAGAGCGGCCTCCTCGGCGGCCCGCAGCCGCTCCTCCTCAACCGCCCGGGAGTCCACATCGAGCTGTGCGCGTTCGGCGACCAGCGCGGCCTGCTCCTGCTCCAGCTCGCGCGTCTGCTCTTCCAGTCGCTCCTGGTCGGCGAAGCGCTGCTCGAGCTCATCGCGCCGGGCTGCCTCGCGACGCACGTCTTCGAGCGAGACGATCTCCGCCTCGTGGTCGGCGGCGAACCCGCCCTCCCAGGAGGACTTGCGGGCGGCCTCGAGTTCGGCCTGCGCGGCGGCGAGCTCGGCAGCATCGCGCTCGCGGCGCCGCCGGTCCCGCTCGGTCTTCTCCTTCTCGGCCGGAGTCGGCTCGGGCCTGCTCTCCTTGCGGGGGCGCGGCGCGAACAGGTTGTCGTCCGTGGTCGGGCCGAGCATCGCCGAAAGCGCAGCCGAGATCCGGTCGATCGAGCCGTCCACCTCCTCTGGCGCGGGCGTGGCGAAAGAGGCGGCACTGCGGTCCTCACGCAACGTGCTGCTGAGCAGCTCGGCGACCTCGGACGGGCTCGGCTCGTCGAACTGCTGCGGGATGAGGGAGGACGGGGACTCAGCGGGAGCGAACGCGGCGGCCAGGCGCGAGGCGACGGAGGCCCCGACGGAGGCCTGTTCCTCGACGATCAGCGGCTCCTCCACCTCGAGCAGCCCGGACCGCACGAGCGTGTGCACGACCCGGCCGGCCTCGAACAGCGTGAAACCGCACTCCAGGGCCAGGTCGGCGATGGTGCGGGCGCCGTCCACCTTGCAGAGCAAGGACCAGGCCTGGGGGTCGATCGCCATCTCGGCGTCCGCACCTCCGGCAGCAGACAGGACCGGCACCGCCTCCTGGCCGTGTAGCACCTCGAGGAAGCCGTCCCACTCGTCGGCGCGCGACTCGCAGTCCGCGAGCAACTCCTCGACACTGGTCGGCCGAGCGACGTCCTCACGGGCGCGCTCGTTGACGCGGAACTTCCAGGTGCCGGTCGGCCAGCGCAGCAGATCGCCCGCCTGGTCGCGCATCTGCTCGGCGAGGAAGTCCTCGACGACAGGGGCGTCGACGTAGCTCAGGTGCACCAGGAGCTCGCCGAGCTTCCACCCCTGCAGCTCGGTGCGCTGGGCCTCCAGGGCCTCGGCGAGCATCTCCGGGCCGAGGGCGCCGGAGGAGACGAGGTACTGCCCCAGCAGGGGACGCTGACCGGGCACCTGGACGGCGTAGACCTGGCCGCCACGAAGGTAGACCCGACCCTCCTCGCCGCGCGCGTCAAGAACGTGGAGGCAGCCGGAAGAGGCCGAGTCCGCGAGCTGGCGGAGCACTTGCGGGAGGGGCGTCGTCACGAGGTCGCCCTTGAGCACGCCAACCTCCCTCCTTCGGTCACGGCGGTACCTTCAGGCTTCGGCACGTTCGCGCTTGTTGTTGAGCCGTTCGGTCCAACCGCTTCCAGAATCTGACACGATGACCCAACACACAACCGCCATGGCTGAGAGGAGCCCGTCGTGAGCGCCGAGGCACCGTCCGGGCAGGGCACGCGCCGCATTGACCGCGTGCTGGCCGAGGACTACCTGGCCGGGCTCCAGGAGGCTCCGCTCGCTGACGTTCGGGCCCTGCGCGCCGAAGCCGAGCAGGAAGAGGCGGACCTGTCCTACGTCCGCCGCCTGGTCCAGGGTCGCATCGACATCGTCCGGGCCGAGCTGGCCCGGCGTACCGGTGGTGGGGACGTGTCCTTGGTGGACAGCCTCGCCGACGTGCTGTCGGAGGCGCGCGGGTCGGCCCACGGCATGGGACGGCACGTCACTGTCGAGCCCTCACGCGTGGACGCCCACCAGCGGTACGTCGAGCAGCTGGTCGCCAACGTCGACCTGACCGACACGACGGCCCGCACCGACGCCGAGCTGCTAGCGGCCATTGAGGTCCTGTCGGCCGAGGAGCAGACCGTCTCCGGCAAGCGCCGGAAGGTCCAGGAGGTCATGGACGCGCTCAGCGCCGAGGTCACCCGGCGCTACCGCGACGGTGAGGCCGACGTGTCCTCCCTGCTCCACGAGCAGTGACGCGGCTCGCCGAGGTCGTCCGTTCGGGGTACGTCGAAGGCACGCACAGCGGGGCGGTCATCGCGCTGCGCCCTGACGGGTCGGTCGCGCTCTCGCTCGGCGATGTGGACCGGCCGTGGTTCCCCCGCTCGTCCAACAAGCCCCTCCAGACGACCGCCCTGCTGGCTGCGGGCTGGCAGCCGACGGACGAGCGGCAGGTGGCTCTGGCGGCGGCCTCGCACTCCGGTGAACCTGGCCATCTCGAGGTGGTCCGCACGATGCTGGCCGATCTGGAGCTGCTCGGCTGCCCGCCCGCCCTGCCGTACGGCGAGGAGGCGGCGCACACGGTGCTGCGCTCCGGTGGCGGACCCACCCGGCTGACGATGAACTGCTCGGGCAAGCACGCCGCGATGGTCGCCACCTGCCTGGTCAACGACTGGCCGGCGGCGGGCTACCTCGACGTGGCCCACCCCGTGCAACGGGCGGTCCTGCACGGCGTCGAGGACCTTGCCGGTGAGCACGTTCGGCACATCGCCGTCGACGGCTGCGGGGCACCTCAGCACGCGCTGACGCTAACGGGCCTGGCCCGCGCGTACACACGGTTGGTCACCCTGGACGGGCCGGCCCGGCGGGTGGCCGAGGCCATGCGGGCCCATCCCTGGTATGTCGGGGGAACGGGCCGCGACGTCACGCAGCTGATGGAGGGCATCCCCGGCCTGGTCGCCAAGGACGGCGCCGAGGGCGTCTACGCCGCGGCGCTGCCCGACGGATCCTCGGTCGCGGTGAAGATCGAGGACGGAGCCGGGCGGGCGCGAACGCCGGTGCTCGTCGCGGCGCTGCGGGCGCTCGGCTGCGACGCTCCGGTGCTCGAGGAGTTCGCGACGACCCCTGTGCTCGGCGGCGGCCGGGTCGTCGGTGAGGTTCGTGTCACCGGCGCCCTGCGCCCGCCCTGAGAATCCCCGCCCTGCCACGTCCAGATCCCGCGCTTTGGGGGCTCGGGGTCGACCGGGGCTGCACGACGTACTCGCTCAGGTCGAAGCGCTTCATGCGCTGGATGTAGGTCCAGGTGAAGCCCGGCCAGAGCGTGGTGTTTCTTCCCTGGGCGTCGAGGTACCACGACTGGCAGCCACCGGTGGCCCACACCGTCTTGGCGAGCTCGCGCTGCAGCCCGGTGTTGTACGCAGCCTGGACGTCGCTGCGGGGCTCGATCACGGCGTACCCGCCCGAGTCCATCGCCTCGAGCGCCTGAACCATGTGCCCGACCTGCGCCTCGATCATGAGCACCATGGAGTTGTGGCCCAGCCCGGTGTTGGGGCCGACGAGGAAGAACAGGTTCGGGAACCCGGCGACCGTCAGGCCGCGGTGCCCCTGCATGCCGCTGGCCGCCCAGTGCTTGGCCAGCGAGACACCGTCGACGACGATGCGGCCGGCCACGGGCGGGTCGGTGACGTGGAAGCCGGTGCCGAAGACGATCGTGTCGACCTCGTGGGTGGTGCGGGTCCCGTCGGCGGCCTCGGTCACGACGCCATCGGGCACCACCTCGACGATGCGGTCGGTGACCACCGCGACGTTGGGCTGGGTGAGCGCCGGGTAGTAGGTCGACGACAGCAGCACCCGCTTGCAGCCCAGGTCGAAGTGGGGAGTGAGCTTGGCCCGCAGCTCCGGGTCGGGGACCTGCGCGGCGAGCTGCTTGGTGGCCATCCGCTCGGCCAGCTTCAAGATGCCGCGGTGGTACCGGAAGCCAATGAGGTGGCTCTCCCGGCCCCAGTAGATCGCCGTACGGGCGGCGCGCTGCAAGGCGGGGAAGCGTGCGAACAGGCGGGCCTCGAGCCGGGTGATGCCGCGGTCCATGCGGGGCAGCACCCACGGGGCGGTGCGCTGGAACAGCACCAGCTGCTCGGCGTCCTGCTGCAGGTGCGGCACGAACTGGATCGCGGACGCCCCGGTGCCGATGACGGCGACCTTGCGGCCCGTTGCCGACCAGTCGTGGTCCCAGCGCGCTGAGTGGAAGGTCGTGCCCTGGAAGGTCGAGAGTCCTTTGATCTCAGGGGTTGTCGGGTCCGACAGTGCGCCCGTCCCGGTGACGAGCACGTCGGTGGTGAACTCCCCCCGGGTCGTGGTCACGGCCCAGTGCTGGTGCTCGGGGACCCAGGTGGCGTCGGTGACCTCGGTGTCGAAGCGGACGTGTCGCAGCACGTCCCGCTCACGCGCCACCCGCTGCAGGTAGGCGTGGATCTCGCTCTGCGGGCTGAAGCTGCGCGACCACGTCGGGTTCGGCGCGAAGGAGAAGGAGTAGACGTGCGAGGGCACGTCGCACGCAGCACCAGGGTAGGTGTTGTCGCGCCAGGTACCCCCCACATCGCTGCCCCGCTCGAGCACGACGAAGTCCTCGCGCCCGGACTCCTTCAGCTTGATCGCGGCGCACAGGCCGGCGAACCCGGACCCGACGATGACTAGGGGGTAGTGGTCGCTCACGCGTAAGACCTCTCGGTACGGCGGGGCAGCTGCACACGCAGCGGCTGGAGCTGACGACCCGCCGAGCGGTCGAGCCGCCGCAGCCCGAAGGCCAAGGTGGCGATCCACAGCAACGCGAGCACTCCCAGGATCGCGTACGCCGTGTGCTTCAACGCGGGGGATCCACCCACCTGCTCGCGCTGCAGGATCTTGGCGTCGGGCACGAACTCCCGGACGAAGTGCGGATCCGCGGCTACCCCGGCGGCCGGGATCGCCTTGTCCTCAGGCAGGTAGATGGGAAGCGCCTGCTGAGCGGTCGAGGTACCCAGGCGCAGGAGGGTCTTGTAATCGCCGGCGACGGGCACCGGGCCGCGGCTGCGGTAGACCCCCGGCGAGACCTCGTCCATCGGCGTGAGGCGGAAGCCCGCTCCACCCGAGCCGCCCTGCCAGGACGTGACGTTGAACCACGCCACGTCGTTTGCGATCGCTGGTGGATCGAGCCGCACGAGCAGGTTCGCCTCCTGGGGTCCCGCTGCGGTGACGGTGACGTCGGCCCGGTAGCCGCTGTGCGACCCCACAGGAAGGGCCACCGCGATGACCGCGAGGACGGCGGCGAACGCCATGCCGACCGCGAACTTGGGGGCCGCCGTACGCGGCGCGTCGCTCGGCTGCAGGGCACGTCCGCTGAAGGTGCCCAGCACGGCGCCGCCCACCGCGGCGACGAAGGCGAGCAGGTAGGCCTCCGGGAAGAGCACCGGCTGCCACGGGAGCACGAACGCGACCTGGCCGAAGGCCCACTCGCTCGCGACCCCGACCGTGCCGATGAGCGCCCCGCTGGTCAGTGCGAACCGCAGCGCCTGCTGCGTGGGTACGGCGAGCGCGACCGCCTCGACCAGCAGCGCCTCGACGAGGTAGAGCGGCATGTGAGGGGTGGTGAGGTCGAAGCCGCCGCCGATCACCAGCGCCCAGGTGCCGCGCATCGCGAGGAAGAACAGCGCTGTCTTGATCGCGGCGCCTGGGCCGAGCCGCACCCGGGCGGCGGTGAGGGCGATCCCGGCGGCGAGCGCGATGAGGATCGGGTGGTAGATCGGGTTGAACTGCGGCACGCCCATGTCGAACTCGTCCTGCAGGGTGGACAGGCCGATCAGGAACGAGCCGGCGATGGAGGCGTTGCGCCAGGCATCGACCACGCGCCAGCCACGCGGCAGGTCTTCGTTGGTGCGACCGCTGCGGCGCCGGCCCTCTTCCATGAGGACCCACATCGCCAGCGTGGTGAGCGAGGCCCCGCCGATCATCTGGATGTGGGTGGGGGACCACAGGGTGACGTCCTGCCCGAAGACGTTGTGCCACAGGTCATCGAGCGGGAACCCGAGCAGGCTGATCGAGCCGCAGAGCAGGATCAGTGCGCCGCCGAGGCTCGAGCGGAGGCCGAAGGGCAGTTGCACCGCCGCGCCGCCGTCGATGTCGCGGTCCAGGGTGACCGCGAGGATGCCGGCGACCACCAGGCCGCACAGACCGATCACGATGGGCCAGTGGGCCGCCGTACCGAAGGGGCTCGAGTCACGGCCCTGGTCGATGTGCACCGCGACGTCCCAGTAGAAGCCGAACCCGGCGGTCATGAGGCTGAGCCCGCCGACGCTGGAGGGGACGACGGTCCAGGCGGGCATGCCGGTGCGGGCCTCGATGAGGGCCACGGCCCGGTCGACGAAGGGCAGCCGGCCGCGGCGGTAGAGCACACACGCGGTGATGAGTGCGGCCCCGAGCGCGGCGAGTACCCCGGTGACGGGCAGGACCTGGGCGAGGTCGACGCCCCGCGCGGGCTTGATCGGTTCTGCCATGCGGCGCTCCTGTGCTCGATGAACGTGACATGCTTAATGTGACATTGACTGTTGTCACGATAGGCGCGGTACATTAGGCGCGTCAACCGGGAGGTGGTGGCGTGGCGGAGTACCGGATCGACGACCTGGCGCGGGCGGCCGGCACCACGGTCCGCAACGTGCGCGTCTACCAGGACCGCGGCCTGCTCCCGCCACCGCGTCGTGAGGGTCGGGCGGGGATCTACACCGACGTGCACCTGGGCCGGCTGCGGCTCATCGGGCAACTGCTTGAGCGTGGATACACCTTCGCCCACATCGCGGAGTTCTTCGAGGGCTGGCAGAGCGGCAAGAACCTCACCGAGGTGCTCGGCCTGGAAGAGGTGCTCACCACCGCCTGGACCGACGAGCTGGCCGACTACTTGTCGGCGGAGCAGTTGATCGAGCTGTTCGGCGCCGAGCAGCTCTCTCCCGACGCCTTGGGCCGGGCGATCGAGCAGGAGCTCGTGGTTCCCGACGGCGACCGCTACCGGGTGCCGTCGCCGCGGCTGCTGCACGCGGGCTCGGAGCTGGTCAAGGCCGGCATCCCGTTGGTGGCCGTGCTGGAGCTGTCCGCCTCGCTCGCCCGCGACATGGACGCCTCGGCCGCACGCCTGATCGGCGCCGTACAGGACCATGTCGTGCTGACCCACCCGGCGCTCGCCGACGGCACCGACGCCGATGTCGCAGACCTGACGGCGCTCATCAACCGGCTCAAGCCGCTGGCCCAGCTCGCCGTCGACGCGCACCTTGCACGGGCTATGGAGCGGCGCGTACGTGACGCGATCCAGGCACACGTCGAGCGCACCGGCCGGGTGGCACAAGACCCTGACCCTGTTGCATTACCGCTGTGACGTAAGGGAAACACGGGTGTGGTCGACGTCACGCCCGGTTTGCTAGCAGACTGCTTGCAACTGCTAGCACCCCCGTCTAGGTTGGGTGCATGCCCGCCATCGACGTCCGCCACCTCGGCGCGTTCATCCGAGAGCAGCGCGTGGGCGCCAAGATCAGCGTCCGCGAGCTGGCGAAGACGGCAGGCGTCAGCAACCCGTACCTCAGCCAGATCGAGCGCGGGTTGCGCAAGCCAAGCGCCGAGATCCTGCAGCAGATCGCCAAGGGTCTGCGAATCTCGGCCGAGGCGTTGTACGTCCAGGCAGGCATCCTCGACCAGCGCGACGCGAGTCCCGTTGTCGACGCCATCTTGGCGGACGCGTCGCTGACCGAGCGGCAGAAGCAGGTGCTGCTCGAGATCCACGACTCCTTCCGCAAGGAGAACGCCGCGGCCCTCGCGGCGACTGCCTCGGTGGTGGAGCCCGAACCGCTTCCCCGGAAGCGGGCCCCCCGCCAGGCCACGACCCAGAGCTGAAGTCCCCTCACATCGCCTAGGAAGGCACCCCATGAGCAACCTGACCGCCAAGCTGCCCACCCTCGACCTCGAGGACGCCAAGAAGCCCCTGTTCGCCGCCGTCGGCGTCGTCGACCTGACGGTCGAGCAGGCCAAGGAGCTTCCGGCTGAGGCCAAGAAGCTGCAGGCCAAGCTGACCGAGAAGCTGACCGAGACCGTCACCACCAAGGTCGAGGCGGCCCGCACGGCCCGCACCGAGCAGGTCAAGGCCCTCCCGGCGACGCTGAAGGCCCTCCCGGCCAAGGCGCAGGCCAAGGCGACCGAGCTGCGCGGCGAGGTCGAGACCCGCGTCTCCAAGGCGCAGGCCAAGGCCGAGCTCCGCTACGCGACGCTCAGCTCGCGTGGCGCGAAGCTCGTGGCGCAGATCCGCAAGCAGGAGACCACCACGGCCGCGATCGCCGAGGGCAAGGCCGCCGTCAAGAAGGCCGAGTCCACCGCGAAGACCGCCACCAAGGCTGCCAAGACGACCACCAAGGCCGTCGAGGACGCTGCTGCGAAGGTCGGCTGACCTTCCCCTGAACCGGCAGCTTGGAAGGCGGACGTGAGTCCGCGCGCCGGCTGCCACTTCTAGACCCGTGACCCCTGTTAGCGTCGCTCCCCCCCTGCGGCGCCGACAGGGGTCACGTGCATGAGGGAAGATGATCGGGTGGACCTCTTCTTCCATCCCGCGCTCGCGCTCATGTCCCTCATCAGCCTCGGCCTGTTGGTGCTCAAGGTCTGGGCGCTCGTGGACTGCATCACGCGACCAGCCCCGGCCTTCGAGCTCCACAACAAGCTGACCAAGGTCGCCTGGATCGTGATCCTCGCCCTTGCCTCCGTGTTCGGTGGAGTCGGCATTCTGGGCATCGCGGGCACGGTCGCGGCGATCGTGTACCTCGTCGACGTGCGACCAGTGGTCAGCGGGAAGTCGTTCTGACCCTGCGGGTCGGCACGGGCGAACCGGTCACGGTCGTCGCGCACGGCCTGGGCGCCTCGGTCGCCGAGACCCGCCCGCTGCTGTCAGGCGTGCCCGGCACCAAGGCCTTCGTGCAGTTCCGGGGACATGGCAGTTCCTGGACCGGTACGCCGGGTTACCAGCCGCTCGCGGACGACCTGCTTGCGGCGGCGGACGACGTAGGCGCCACGCAGGCCTTCGGGGTCTCCCTCGGTGCCGGTGCGCTGCTGCGCCTGCTGTGCCAGCACCCCACCCGCTTCACCAAGGTGGTGCTCTACCTGCCCGCCGCCTTCGATACGCCGGTACGGCGGGCAGGTGCCCTCGTCGAGGCGCTGCGGGCTCAGGATGCCCGCGCCGTGGAGGCCGAGGTGCGCTCCGAGCTCCCGAAGGACCTCAGCGGTGCCTCGGTCGAGGCCTATGTCTCCGCGCGTACCCGGTTGTTGTTGGAGTCCGACCTGGTGCCGCTGCTGGAGGCGCTCGTGACCGACCCTCCGGTCATAGGCGACGTGCGAGCAGTCACTGCCGACGTGCTCGTGCTGGGACAGGAGGGCGACCCGGTGCACCCGGCCTCCGTCGCGCGCGAGATAGACGCTGCCCTGCCCCTGGCCCGAAGTGTCGTGTTTGCCCAGCCGGGTGCGCTTTTCCACGAACGCGCCCGCCTGCGTGCGCTCATCGTGGGGCACCTCGCTGGGCCGACCGGGTGAGCGGAATTGTCCGTGTGGACGATGCGCCAGGCTCCTCGACAGGCCGAGAATCAGGCGGAAGTGCCCGAGGATGTCCCGAAAAGGGCGTCACTCGGGAGGGTGATGTCAGCGCAGGGCCGTATCCGCACCTCGACGCGGGTCGTTTCTCCGGTCAGACGCCACCCACCCCCCCCACATGAAGGACCGCAGATGACTCACATCGCCACCGTCACCGCTGAGCTCGAGCTGCGACTGGTCGTGCCCGGCGGTCCCTCGCTCCCGGTGATGGCGGGGCTGCGGTACAGCGCGAACGACCCGTGGGCCGTGACGGTGACCTTCCAGACCGGCGGCGAGGGCGACGGCATCGTCGAGTGGATGTTCGCCCGCCAGCTGCTCACCGAAGGTGTCGCAGGTCCGGTCGGCGAGGGCGACGTGCGCGTCTGGCCCGAGGTGCACGGTGGCGAGCGCGTGGTGAACCTGGCGATGGCTTCCCCGTCCGGCTCGGCGCTGTTCGAGATCGACCGTGACGAGCTGGTGAAGTTCCTGCAGCAGACCTACCTCGCCGTGCCGACCGGCAGCGAGGACACGGTCATCGACCTCGACGCCGAGCTCGCGATGCTGCTCGCCGAGTAGGCGATCAGTCCATCCCCGCCCGCAGGTCGAGGTCGTCCGGCGGCAGCTCGGGGGTCTTCCAGCCGATGTAGGGCTTGCCGAAGAAGCCGTGCAGCACGTTCGCCCGGTCGACCATGTGCGTCCACGCGGCCTCGAACGCGCTTGCGTCCTGGGCCTTGATCGCCGCGGTCACCGGCGCGTAGTCCTCCCGCAGGTAAGCCGTCATCTCGGGCTCGTACTTCGGCCGGCTCTGCGCGCTGAGCGCGAGCTGCTTGGCGGCCGACTTGCTGAAATACGCCGCCAGCGGCCAGTTGCCGGCCCGTGCCGCGTGGTAGCAGCGGTGCAGCCGCGGCCCCACCTCCGCCATCAGGCGGTCCATGCCGGGCTGCATCCGCGCGAGCTCGTCGATGGTCAGCTCGCGCTTGCCGTTGTGCACGGTGTGCGTGTGAGTGTGCTCCACGGGGATCGACCCTAGTGGTCGGGTCAGCCAGGTCAGTCGGTTCGTCAGGGTGCGACGGAGGACCAGGCGACGGTGAGCTCGCCGTCGCGGTGACGGCGTACGCCGGTCTGCTCCCACTCCAGCGCTTCGCAGGCGGCGACCCAGCGCTGGCGCGGGCCGTACGTCGCATAAGGAGCGGCCCGGTCCCACGCGGCGTCGAGGGCGACCAGCAGTGCGTGCACCGGCTGACCGGGGACGTTGTGGTGGATGAGCGCCTTGGGGAGCCGCTCGGCGAGCGATGACGGCCGGTCCAGCGACGGCAGGTGCGCCGCGAGGGTCAGCGACTGGGGCCCGGCGGCGGTGAGGGTCACCCAGGCGGCCCGCCGCCCGACCTCGTCGCACGTTCCCTCGATTAAGATCCCTTGTGGTTGAAGGGATCCGAGCACCGTGTCCCAGGCCGCGAGGGCGTCCTCGAGGGGGTACTGCCGCAGCACGTTCAGGCAGCGCACCACCAGCGGCTTCAGGCCGGCGAGCTCGAAGCCACCCCGCACGAACCGCAGGCCGTCGCACACCGCCGAGGCGGCCGCGTCCACCCGCGACTGGTCGATCTCGACGCCCACGACCTCCACGGAGGGGCGCACGGCAACCAACCGGGCGTGCAGCTCGACCGCGGTGATGGGTGTGGCGCCGTACCCGAGGTCGATGACGAGCGGATCGGAAGCCGACCGCAGCAGCGCGCCGTGGACGGCGGCGAGGTGCCGGTCCACGCGACGCAACCTGTTCGGGTTGGTGGTGCCTCGGGTGGGGAGCCCGAGGGCGCGGGCCCGCCCGGCGGCGTACCTCTTAGGGCGTGCCACGGAGGACCTTGTGCACCGCAGCCTGGGCCTGCGGCGTGACCTGCACGAGGTCGATGTTCACGTGTGCCGGACGCGACGCGACCCAGGCGATGATCTCCGCGATGTCCTGCGCTACAAGGGGTTCCACCCCGGCGTACACCGCCTCTGCCTTCTCGGCGTCGCCGCTGAAGCGGTTCACCGAGAACTCGTCGGTGCGCACCATCCCGGGTGCCACCTCCGACACGCGCAGCCCGTGCTGGACCTCCTCGAGCCGGAGCGTCTCCCGCAGCGCGGCCACCGCGTGCTTGGCCGCGACGTACCCGCCGCCGCCCTCGTAGACCCACCGCCCGGCCGTCGAACCGGTCATCACGACGTGGCCGCGGCTGGCGCGCAGAGCAGGCAGGAGCGCCTGCACCGTGCGGACCAAGCCGAGCACGTTCACGTCGTAGGTCCGCGCCCAGGTGTCGGGGTCGGCGGACGCGATCGGGTCCAGGTCGTAGGCCCCTCCCGCGTTGGCCACGAGCAGATCGCACGCGGGTACGGCGGAGGCCAGCGCTGCGACCGAGCTCGGGTCGGTGACGTCCAGCAGCAGCGGCCGGATGGCGTCGTGCCCGAGCGCCTGCAACCGGTCCAGACGGCGGGCGGCCGCGACGACGTTCCACCCCTGTTGGGCGAGCAGGAGCGCGGTCGCGGCGCCGATGCCGCTGCTCGCGCCGGTCACGACGGCCGTTCGCACAGAGGGTGAGGTCACGGCCCAGACGCTAGACGCCCGCGGGAAGATCCCGCCGTACGCCGGGGTTGTCCTCTCGGGCAGGATGGAAGCCGACCCGGAGGTGAGCAGTGACCCGAGTGCGCAGCGTGCGCCCGCGTCGCGCTGCCGTGCTGTCGGTGCACACCTCACCGCTCGACCAGCCCGGCACGGGGGACGCAGGCGGGCTCAACGTCTACGTCGTGGAGACCTCCAAGCGGCTCGCGGAGCGTGGCGTGGAGGTCGAGATCTTCACCCGAGCGACGAGCTCGGACCTGCCGCCCGTGCACGAGCTGGTGCCCGGCGTGACCGTGCGGCACCTCACCGCCGGCCCGTTCGAAGGGCTCTCGAAGGAGGACCTGCCCTCGCAGCTGTGCGCCCTGACCAGCGGGCTGCTCAGGGTGGAGGCGCAGCACGACCCTGGGTACTTCGACGTCGTGCACTCCCACTACTGGCTCTCGGGCCA
>JBKJSN010000043.1:0-32408 GCA_046595815.1 Mycobacteriales bacterium | reverse complement strand
CCGCCGGTTGACCTTCCGCGAGCTCGACGACCGGGCGAACCGCTTGGCAGCCCACGTGGTCGCCCGGGGCGATGCCCACCGAAGCGAAGTGGTGTGCCAAGCGGTTCGCCCGGTCGTCGAGCTCGCGGAAGGTCAACCGGCGGCCCTCGGCGTAGAGCGCCTCGCGGTCCGGGACGTGGTCGACGACGTCCTCGAACAGGTCAGCCATGTTGAACTGCATGCGATCCCCTACTGCTTGAAGCCGGACGAGGCTGTCGCCCCGCCGTCGATGGCGAGCTCTGCCCCCGTGATGTACGACGCTGCGTCGCTGGCGAGGAACGCGACCGCCTCGGCGATCTCCTCCGGTCGGCCCGGCCGGTGCATCGGCACCTGCTTGCCGACGAACTTCATGGTCTCGTCGTCCGGAGCGAAGGCCCGCACCATCGGGGTGTCGATGCCGCCGGGGTGGACGCTGTTGACGCGGATCCCCTTGCGGGCCAGCTCGATGGCCGCTGACTTCGTCATGCCGCGCACGGCGAACTTGCTACCGCTGTAGGCGATCAGGAACCGGTTGCCGCCGAGACCCTCGACGGAGCTCAGGTTGACGATCGCCCCTCCGCCGGCACGCTCCAGCGCGGGGGTGGCCTCGCGCATGCCCAGGAACGGCCCGAAGGCGTTGACGTCGAAGATGCGCCTGAACGTCTCGTCGGTGGTGTTGGCCAGCTCGTCCATCACCAGGATGCCCGCGTTGTTCACCAGCACGTCGAGCTTGCCGAAGCGCTCCTCTGCCGCGGCCACCGCATCGCGCCAGGACTGCGCCTGGGTGACGTCGAGGGTGAGGCCGATGGCCTTGTCCCCCAGGGAGTCTGCGACGTCCTTGACCTCGGGAAGGATGTCTCCGAGAACCACCGAAGCGCCCTCACGGACGAAGACCCGAGCGGTCTGCTCACCCATGCCACGGGCGGCCCCGGAGATGAGCGCGACCTTGCCCTCCAGCCGACCGCTCAGTCCCTCACTGCCGCTCGCGCGGCTCGCTTCGTGCCTCAGCTCGCCTGGCTCGCTCACCGCTTGTCCGCTCCCACGACCCACATCGCGAAGAACTGCGAGCCACCGCCGTACGCATGACCCATCGCAGTGCGCGCACCGTCGACCTGGTGGTCGCCGGCGAGGCCGCGGACCTGGTTGGCCGCCTCGAGGAAGCGGATCATGCCGGAGGCACCGATCGGGTTGGACGACAACACTCCGCCGCTCATGTTGATCGGCAGCTCACCGTCGAGGGCCGTGGTCCCGTCGTGGACCATCTTCCAGCCGGTGCCTTCCTCGGCGAAGCCGAGGTTCTCCAGCCACATCGGCTCGAACCAGCTGAAGGGCACGTAGATCTCGGCGCAGTCGATCTGCCGGAACGGGTCGGTGATCCCGGCCTCGGCGTAGACCGCCTTCGCGCAGTCACGACCTGCGTGCGGGTTCACCCGGTCGCGGCCGGCGCCCATCGTGGGCTCGGAGCGAACGGCCGTCCCATGGATCCACGCGACGGGGCGTTCGCACCGCGCAGCAGCCGCTTCGGAGCCGATGACCATCGCCGCCGCACCGTCGGAGGAGGGGCAGGTCTCGGCGTACCGGATCGGGTCCCACAGCAGCGGCGACTCAGCGATCTGCTCGTAGCTGATGTCCGGCTGGTGCAGGTGCGCGTAGGGGTTCTTGAGCGCGTTCAGCCGGTCCTTGAGCACGACCTTGTAGCCGGTGTCGAGGGGGGCGGAGGACTTGCGGATGTACCCGCGGATGATCGGCGCGAAGTAGCCACCTGCACCGGCGACCAGCGGCTGAGAGAACGGGATGCGGATCGACAGTGCCCACATCGCGTTGCTCTCGGACTGCTTCTCGAACGCGACGGTGAGGACGCGCTCGTGAATGCCCGCCTGGACCAGGTGCGTCGCCACGATCGCCGTCGACCCACCGACCGAGCCGGCGGTGTGCACACGCATGAGCGGCTTGCCGACCGCACCGAGAGCCTCGGCGAGGTAGAGCTCAGGCATCATCACGCCCTCGAACATGTCGGGGGCCTTGCCGAGGACGACTGCGTCGATCTCGTCCCAGGTGCAGCCCGCATCGGCGAGCGCACGGTCAGCCGCCTCACGCACGAGCCCCGCGATGGAGACGTCCTTGCGCGCCGCGACGTGCTTGGTCTGTCCGGTCCCGAGGACCGCTGCCCGCTTCACGAAGCCTCCAGGACGCAGACGAGGTTCTGCTGCAGACACGGGCCGCTCGTGGCATGGGCCACTCCGCGTTGTCCGGGGAGCAGCCGTGCGGCGGCCTCCCCGATGCGGACCAGGCCCGCCACCATCACAGGATTCGACGCCAAGGCACCACCGCTGGGGTTGATACTCGTGCGCGACTCGTCCAAGCCGAGGGCTTCGGTGAGGATGAGCTCCTGGTGGCTGAAGGGTGCGTGCAGCTCAGCCACATCAACGTCAGCGGTGACGCCGGCCTTCTCGCCGGCCAGCCGCGTCGAGGCCGAGGTGGTGAGGTCGCGCGAGCCCAGCGCCTGGCTCTCGATCCGGTGGTCGATGCCCCGGATCCAGACGGGCTTGTCGCACAGCTCTCGCGCCCGGTCGCCGGCGGCCAGGACCATCACCGCGACGCCGTCCGTGACGGGCGGCAGGTCGTGCCGGCGCAAGGGGTCGTGCAGCAGGGGCTCGTTGAGCAACGCGTCCTGGTCGTACTCCCCGCTCAGCTGGGCAAAGGGGTTCTCCAGCGCCGCTCGGCGGCTACGAGCGACGACCCGAGCAAAGTCGGCCTCCGAGGCCTTGCCACTGTCCAGCAGGGCTCGGGCTTGCAGGCCGGCGAGCGAGGCGGCGTCCGGCCAGAGCGGCCCGGTGAGGTAGGGCTCGAGCTGCATCGCCAGCACCCGTCCGACGTCGCCGGGTGAGCTCTTGCCGAAGGCGTAGACCAAGGCCGTGTCAATGTCCCCGTGCTGCAGGCGGACCCACGCCTCGTAGAGCGCGAAGGCACCGTCCATCTCGACATGCGACTCCGAGATCGGCGGCCACGGGCCGATGGCGTCCAGCGCGCTGACGAACGCGAACGCCTGGCCGGCCAGGTAGTCGGAGGAGCCCGAGACGGTGAACCCGATGTCCTGGGTGGTCAGACCTGTCGGGGCCAGGACCTCCTTGATGACGGGCAGCAACATCTCGATCTCGTTGCGGGTCTCGTCACGCCGCGTGGCGTACTGCCCGTACGAGACGATGGCGACGTCCCTCACTGCTACACCAGCTCCTTGAAGGACTCATAGGGGGCATCGGGCTCATCGAGCGGCTCGACGTAGTCAATGTTGGCGAGGGAGTAGTCCCACTCCTGCTGCGGCAACCAGTGGGCCTTGACCCGCATCCCCATCCGGGCCTCCTCAGGCGCGACGCCGGACAGCAGCACCATCGTGGTGGTGTCTGAGCCGTCGAAGACGACCTCGGCAGTGACGTAGGGCAGGTCGATCACGCGGTTGGCGAAGTTCACGTTCACGACGGCGAAGGTCACCATCGTGCCGGTCTCCTTGACCTCGACAGTCTCGGTGAAGGCCTCACCGCACATCGAGCACACGGCCCGGGCCGGGAAGTAGACCTTCTGGCACGACGGGCAACGCCGGCCGAGCAACCTGCCCTCCTTCAGCCCGCGCAAGGTCGCGCTGGACTCGGTGCCTGGGGTGTAGCGGTAGTCCAGCCGGATCGGCGTGATGATCTCGCTCACGGGCTCGCTCATGAGGCTGCCTCGAAGCAGGCGATGTCGTCGATGAACCCACGCGTCGGCTCCGCCCAGCGGACCCGCACCCGCATCCCCGTGCTGATCTCGGCTTGGGGGATGTCCAGCGCGTGCAACAGCGAGGTGTCCGCTCCGTCGAGCTTGACCAGTGCCCAGGCGAACGGCCGGTCGAAGGGCTGGCCGGCGCGGGGCGTGGGGTTCCACGACCAACTGGCCACGACACCCTCCGTGCTCACCTCCACCAGCCGGGTGGGGTCGATCGGAGCGGCCGTTTTCACGTCGTACTCCGGCGGTGGGACCACCGTGCGGCCGGAGCTGTCGACCGCGCCCAGGATGCGGCGGTCGCGCAGCCCGGTGAGGAACGCGCCGACGACCGGGCCGGTAGAGCGCGTGTAGGCGAACTCCATGCTGTGCGGAGCGTGCAGGACTTCCGTCATCTCAAACCAACTGACTGTCGCGGTCGGCCCAGTACGGGTCGCGCAGTTTGCGCTTGTAGAGCTTGCCGTTCGGGTCGCGCGGGAAGTCCGTGTGGAAGTCAAAAGACCTGGGGTTCTTGAACTTCGCGAGATTTTCGTTGCAGTAGGCGACGAGCTCGGCCTCCAGCTCGGCCGGGTCGACACCCTCCACGGGCTGGACGGCCGCCTTGATCTCCTCACCCAGGTCCGGGTGGGGGATGCCGAAGACAGCAGCGTCGTTGACCTTCGGGTGCTGCAGCAGCACAGACTCGATCTCGGCAGGGTAGATGTTCACGCCGCCCGCGATGATCATGTCGATCTTGCGGTCACGCAGGAACAGGAACCCGTCGGAGTCCATCTCGCCGGCGTCGCCGACCGTGAAGAAACCCCTGTCGTTCCAGGACTTCTTGGTCTTCTCCGGGTCCCCGTGGTACTCAAAGGTGCGGTCGCCCATCTTCATCCAGACGGTGCCGATCTGACCCGCGGGCAGCTCGTTGCCGTCGTCGTCGAGGATGACGACCTCGCTGTTGGGCCAGGCGTTGCCCACCGTGCCGGGCTTGCGCAGCCAGTCCTGCGGGCTCGCGGTCGTGCCGCCGCCCTCGGTGGCCGCGTAGTACTCCCACACCACCGGGCCCCACCACTGGAGCATCCGCTGCTTGGTCGGCACCGGGCAGGGGGCTGCGGAGTGGATCATCGTGCGCAGCGAGCTCACGTCGTACGACGCCCGCTCCTGCTCGGACAGCTGCAGCAGACGGTGGAACATCGTCGGGACCATGTGGCTCGTCGTGACCCGGTACTGCTGGATCCGCTCGAGCGTGCCCTCCGGAGTCCATCGGTCCATGAGCACGACCTTGTGCCCTGCGTGCAGGGCGTTCTGGGTGAACTGACCGACGGCCGTGTGGTACAGCGGCGCCACCGTGAGGTGCACGTTGTCCGCGAAGTTCTCGATGCCGAAGAGCATGTGCAAGAAGGTGCCCATCTCCGCCATCGTGTCCGGGTCCACAGGCGGCAGCGGGCGCTTGACCCCCTTGGGCTTGCCCGTCGTACCGGACGTGTAGTTCATCAGCGTGCCGGTTGCCCGGCCCTCCGGCGGCGTCGTCGGCTGGCCCTGCTTGAGCTCGTCGAAGGGCCGGAAGCCGGCCACCTCACCGATCGCGAACCGAGCCTGCGCCGGTACGGCGATCTCCCCCGCGGCACGAAGCGCCTCCGGCGCGAGCCGCTCGTGAGTGATGAACGCCTTCGACTCCGAGTCGTTGATGATGTAGGCGATCTCGGGGCCGACGAGGTGGTAGTTGATCGGCACGACATAGAAGCCGGCCTGCTGGATCGCCAGCAGGATCTCCAGGAACTCCACGCAGTTCGGCAGCAGCATGGCGATGACGTCGCCCTGCTGCACGCCGAGGGCGCGCAGGCCGTGCACGACCTGGTTGCTCGCCGCGTGCACCTCGCCCGCGGTGTGCTCCGTGCCGTCGGGGTCCACGATGGCGACCCGCTCGGGGTCGGCCGTCGCGATGCTCCAAAAACCGAGCTGGCTCACGTGTTGCTCCTAAAGAGTCGAGGACTACCGGTACCGGACCGGGAGCTCCTTGATGCCGTTGATGAACATGGAGCGGAGCATCCGCGGCGGCCCGAGGGGGGCGATGTCGGGCATGCGCTCGGCGATCACGTCGAACATGATCCGGACCTCGGCGCGGGCGAGGTTGGCACCGAGGCAGAAGTGCGGACCACCGCCGCCGAAGGCGACGTGCTCGTTGTCCTTGCGCGTCACGTCGAAGTCGTCGGGGGACTCGAGCGCGGTCACGTCGCGGTTCCCGCTGGAGTAGTAGATGGCGACCCGGTCGCCCTTCTTGATCTGCTGACCGCCGAGCGTGTAGTCCGACAGCGCCGTGCGCTGGAACTGCATGACGGGGGTGGCCCAGCGGATGATCTCCTCAGCGGCCGTGTCGAGCGGACGCTCGGCCTTGAACAGCTCCCACTGCTCCGGGTGGTCGAAGAAGGCCTGCATGCCATGGGTGATGGCGTTGCGGGTGGTCTCGTTCCCGGCGACCATCAGCAGCAGGAAGAACACGTCGAACTGCTCCTGCGACAGCGCCTCCCCGTCGACGCTGGCCTGCAGCAGCCGGGTCGCGACGTCCTCGGCCGGACACTCCTTGCGCGCGGCCGCGATGCCGTCGGCGTACATGTACATCTCGGTCGAGGCGACCATCGCGTCGTCGGGCGAGGTGCGGAACTCAGGGTCGTCGAAGCCGATGAGCCGGTTCGACAGGTCGAAGATGAGCGTGCGGTCCTCGGCCGGCACCCCGACCAGCTCGCAGATCGCGAGCAGCGGCAGCTCGGCGGCGACGTCCTTGACGAAGTCGCCCTCGCCCTTGGCCAGCGCCTTGTCGACGATCTCGTTGGCGAACTCGACCAGGCGCGGCTCGAGGTTGCGGATCGTGCGAGGGGTGAACGCGCGCTGCACGATGTTGCGGTACTGGCTGTGCTCCGGCGGGTCCATGTTCAGCATGAGCATCCGCGTCGCGGCGAGGGCCTGCTCCTCGTCCTGCATGGTGCCGGTGCTGAGCAGCGCTCCTCGCTCGTAGGAGGAGAAGACCTCAGGGGTGCGCGACACCTCCTGGACCTCGGCGTAGCTCGTCACCACCCAGAAGCCACCGTTGTGCCCCTCGGGCTGCTCGTGCCAGTAGACCGGCGCCTTTTCGCGCACCTCGGCGAAGAACTCGAGCGGAACCCCGTCGTCGAAGGTGGCGGGGTCGATGAGGTCGACGTGGTCGACCGGGCAGCGCGGGCGACCCTGCGCGTCGGTGGGAGCGGTCATGAGCTGGTTCTCCTGGTGTGCGCGGTGGGGGGCTAGAGCGAGGGAAGGGAGGCGACGGTACGGCGGTACTCGTCCTTGAGCTGCGCGATGACCTCGGCCACGGTGCGCACCTGTTTGAACGATCCCACCAACTGACCGATGGGAGTGCCCATGAGCTCGGCGTTCTCGGCGCGCCGGATGCGGTCCTGGGCGTCCGCGCACAGCATGTACTGCAGCGGCATGCCGAGCGGGTCCGGGTTGGCCGGGTCGTCCCAGGCGTCGGTCCAGGCCGTGCGCAGCTGACGCGCGGGCTTGCCGGTGTAGGCGCGGGAACGGACCGCGTCGCTGCTGGTGGCCTTGGCGAACTTCTCGTGCATGATCGGCGACTGGCCGCACTCGACGGTGTTGAGCCACATCGAGCCGGTCCACACACCCTGCGCTCCCAGCGCGAGCGCCGCCGCGACCTGACGACCGCTGCCGATCCCACCGGCGGCGAGGACCGGTCGGGGTCCGACCGCCTCGACGACCTCGGGGACCAAGACCATCGTGGCGACGTCGCCGCTGTGGCCGCCGGCCTCGGTGCCCTGCGCGACGATGATGTCCACGTCGTTCGCGACCTGCTTGAGGGCGTGGTCCTTGCGACCCACCAGGGCGGCGACCTTCACCCCTGCCTGGTGCGCCTGGTCGACGACGTCCTTCGGCGGGGCGCCGAGGGCGTTGACGATGAGCTTGACGTCGGGGCGCTCGAGGGAGATCTCGACCTGCTCCCGGGCTTCGGTGTCGTTCCAGCTGAGCAGGTCGCGCCCGTGCTCAGCGTCCTCCGGCAGCTTCGGCACGCCGTACTGGTCAAGGACGCGCTCGACGAAGTCCTTGTGCTCCTGAGGGATCATGTCCTCGAGCATCTTGTGCATCTCGCCGACCTCCATCCCGGCGACCGCGAGGGTCTTGGCCGGCATGACGACGTCGACGCCGTACGGGCGGCCGCCGATGTTGGCCTCGACGTAGTCGAGCGCCTCCCTCAGCTCCTGCGGGGTGAAGCGCACCGCTCCGAGGACGCCCATGCCACCGGCCTTGCAGACCTCGATGACGACGTCGGGCTGGTAGTTGAAGGCGAACAGCGAGAGGTCCAGACCGAACTCGTCGGACAGCTGAGTGCGCATGGCTAGGAATCTCCAGAGAGGATCAGGCCGCTGGTGGGGACACCTGTGCCGGCGGTGACGAGGACGTTCTCGACGTTCGGGACCTGGTTGACCGAGCTGCCGCGCACCTGGCGCACACCCTCGGCGATGCCGTTCATGCCGTGCAGGTAGGCCTCGCCCAGTTGGCCGCCGTGGGTGTTGATCGGCAACCGCCCACCGAGCTCGATGGCCCCGTCGCGGATGAAGTCCTTGGCCTCCCCGCGCTTGCAGAAGCCGAACTCCTCCAACTGCTGCAGGACGAAGGGCGTGAAGTGGTCGTAGATGACCGCCGTCTGGACGTCCTCCGGGCCGATACCCGACTGGCGCCACAGCTGCTCGGCGACCAGCCCCATCTCGGGGAGGCCGGCGATGTCGTCGCGGTAGTAGCTGACCATGCTCTGCTGCCCGCGTGCCGAGCCCTGTGCGGCACCGGCCACGACCGCCGGGGCGTGCGCGAGGTCGCGGGCCCGCTCGACCGTCGTGACGACCAGGGCCTGCCCGCCGTCGGTCTCCTGGCAGCAGTCGAGCAGGTGCAGCGGCTCGACGATCCACCGGCTGGCCTGGTGCTCCTCGAGCGTGATGGGCTGGCCGTAGAACCACGCCTTCGGGTTGGTCGACGCGTGCTTGCGGTCCGCGACCGAGACCCGCCCGAAGTCCTCGCTGGTGGCGCCGTACTCGTGCATGTAGCGCTGGGCGAACATCGCCACCCACGACGCCGGGGTCATCAGCCCGAAGGAGGAGACCCAGCCCATCGCGATGCCCTCGGCGGTCGGCTCGCTGCGGGAGATGCCGGAGCCGAACCGGTGGCCGGACCGCTCGTTGAAGGCGCGGTAACAGACGACGACGTCCGCCACCCCCGTCGCCACGGCGATCGACGCCTGCTGCACCGTCGCGCAGGCTGCGCCCCCGCCGTACCCGATCTTGGAGAAGAAGGTGAGGTCGCCGAGACCGGTAGTGCGAGCCACCTCGATCTCGGAGTTCGTCTCCATGGTGAAAGTGCTCAGGCCGTCGACGTCACCCGGCGTGAGGCCGGCGTCGGCCACGGCAGCGAGCACCGCCTCACCCGCCAGCTGGAGCTCAGAACGCCCGCTGTTCTTGGAGAACTCGGTGGCACCGATGCCGACGATCGCGGTCTGCCTGGCGAAGCTCCGGCTCACAGCTCGACCCCGACGGTCCCGATGACGTGGTCACCCAGGGAGTTCGACCCGCGTACGGCGACCGTGACGCGCGTGCCGTCGACGGCCGTCACCTCACCGCGCAAGGTCATGGTGTCGCCCGCGTAGTTCGGCACTCCGAGCCGGATCGAGCTGGTCTTGATGACCGAGCGAGGACCGGCCCAGTCGGTGACGTACTTCAGGACGTAGCCGTTGCTCGTGAGGATGTTCGTGAAGATGGTCTTGGAGCCGCGCTCCTGCGCCAGGGCGATGTCGTGGTGGACGTCCTGGTAGTCGCGGCTGGCGATCGCGGTCGCCACGATGTTCTTGACGCTCGCCTCGATGACGAGCTCCGGGAGCTGCTCCCCGACGGCGGTCATGCGTTCACCCCGACCGGGCGGAAGGTGGGCCGCAGCTCGCCGCCGGGGACCGCGGTGAAGGCGACCTCGACAGGCATCCCGATGTGGACCTCCCCCGGCGCAGTCCCTGATCCCGAGAGCTCGCTCACGAGGCGGACGCCCTCCTCGAGCTCGACGAGCAGCACCACGTGCGGCAGCTCGACGCCGGGCAGCTTGGGGTAGTGATGGGTGACATGGCTGTAGACGACCCCTCGGCCGCTGGACACGACGTACCCCTGGTTGCTGCTGCCGCAGCGGTCGCACAGCGGTGCAGGCGGGTGGTGCAGGACCCTGCAGTCGTTGCACTGCTGCAGGCGCAGCTCGCCGGCCTGGACGCCCTCCCAGAAGAAGGCGTTGTCGCGCCCGATCGCCGGGGCCGAGCGCACGCCGATCTCGCTGCGGACCGGGGGCTTGAACTTCAGCAGCCGCATCCTGCCGATGCCGACCAGCTCGCCGTCGTCGGTGACGTACTCGCTGCGGGTCGTGGTGAAGACCCCGACGCCGAGTGCCGTCTTCTTCTCCTCTGACAGGTCCTCAGTGGTGGCGCGCACGCTGATCCGCTCCCCGTGCTGCAACTCGCGGAGGTACTCGTGCTCGTAGTTCACCGCGACGACGCTGGTGTAACCCGCCTGGTCGAGCAGCCGCATGACGTGGTCGTTCGGGCTCAGCGCCTCGGGGTCGCGCGGCGCGTCCATCGTCCACGTCTGCAACATCCCGGGCGGAGCGATGAGGTGGCCGCGCGTGTCCGCGGCGAACGCCTCGTCGAGGTACGCCGGGTTCTGATCGTCGAGGGCCTGGCACCAGTGATGGACCATCGGCAGGTTCACCGGATCGCGCCCCACACGCAGCGGGCCGCAGGGCGCGCCGACATGAGCGCGCGCCTGGGCGAGCACGTCCTGCTGAACGGTCACGCGGCGAGGCCTCCTGGTCTGCGACGGGGATACCTGAACGTAACCAGGCGAGTCGGGGAGCGTCAAGAACCTGTTCTAGTTTTGCCACGCTCGACACGTTGCCCAAGTGCGAGAACACGTTCTAGTATTCCTCACCTTCGACAGCCAGGAGCACCCCATGGCCGAGCCAGTGATCGTCGCCGCGACCCGTACGCCGATCGGCCGGCGCAACGGTCAGTTGGCGGGCCTGCACGCGACCAAGGTCCTGGGCGTGGCGCAGCGCAACGTCATCGAGCGCGTCGGGCTGGACCCGGCCCGGGTGGAGCAGGCCATCGGCGGCTGCGTGACCCAGGCGGGCGAGCAGGGATCGAGTGTCACCCGGAACGCGTGGCTCAACGAGGGCTTGCCCTGGTCGACGGGCACGACGACGGTGGACTGCCAGTGCGGTTCCGCGATGCAGGCGAACCACATGATCGAGGGGCTCATCCTCTCTGGCGCGATCGACATCGGGATGGCCTGCGGCGTCGAGGCGATGAGCCGCATCCCGCTCGGCGCGAACGTCATGAACGGCCCCGGCTCCCCCAAGGCCGACGACTGGACGCTCGACATGCCCAACCAGTTCGAGGCTGCCGAGCGGATCGCCACGCTGCGCGGCATCACCCGCGAGGACGTCGACGCCCTGGGCCAGCGTTCCCAGCACAACGCCGCCCGTGCCTGGGCCGAGGGTCGCTTCGACCGCGAGGTCTTCGCCGTCGAGGCGCCCGTTCTCGACGCCGAGGGCAAGCCCACCGGCGAGACCCAGACCGTCACCCGCGACGGCGGCCTGCGCGAGACCACCGCGGAGGGACTGGCCAAGCTCAAGGCGGTGCTGCCCGAGGGCATCCACACCGCGGGCAACTCCTCGCAGATCTCCGACGGCGCCGCCGCGGTCCTCTGGATGGACCGGGCCCTCGCCGACGCCGAAGGCATCACGCCCCGCGCCCGCGTCGTCGCCCGCGTCAACGTCGGCTCCGACCCCTACTACCACCTCGACGGTCCCGTGAACGCCACCGAGGCGGTCCTCCGCAAGGCGGGCATGTCGGTCTCCGACATCGACCTGTTCGAGTGCAACGAGGCTTTCGCGTCGGTCGTGCTGTCGTGGCAGCGGGTCCACGGGATCCCCGAGGACAAGATCAACGTCAACGGTGGCGCGATCGCCCTCGGTCACCCGGTCGGCTCCACCGGCAGTCGCCTCATCGTGACCGCGCTGCACGAACTCGAGCGCACCGGCAAGCAGTTCGCGCTGCTGACCATGTGCGCCGGCGGCTCCCTCGCGCCCGCGACCATCCTCGAGCGCCTGTAGCTCCGTTCAGGTGGCGGGGCGCATGTTCTGGTTGCCCCGGAAGAGGTTGGCTGGGTCGAACTCGGCCTTCACCTGCGCCAGCCGCGCGTAGTTCGCCTCGCCGTACGCCGCCCGTACCCGGTCCTCGCCCTCGCTCCCGATGAAGTTGAGGTAGACGCCGCCGTTGGCGTAGGCAGCGATCTCGTCGCGGAAAGTGCGCGCCCAGGCGATGTTCTGCGCGTTGTCCTTCGGGTCCTCCCAGACCGCGAAGGGGTGGGTCACCCAGTTCGCGTCGCGCTTGGTCATGGGCGTCGTGGCCTCGTCGACCCGGGACATCGCACCGCCCCACGGGATCAGGATCTGCTGAGACAGCAGCGACGGCTTCGTCAGGCCGGACTGCACGAAGATGTCCAGCGCGGAGTCCGGGAACATCGAGTGGTAGTCCGCCGTCCAGTAGTTCTGCATGCCTGGCGGGTCGTCGATCATGCACTGGAAGTCGGCGTACGGCATCGGGCCGACCAGGTCGACGGCGGGACGCAGGTCGCGGAAGCCCTTGACGTAGGCCTGACCCTCCTCGGGGTCACCAACCCAGAGCACGGCGACCCCGACGCACGGCTTTCCCTGCAGGTGCGCCGGAACGAACTCCTCCGGCGGGCCGCTGAGCATCACCAGCCCGGACCCCAGCGCATCGGGCGCGTCGACCGCCTGGTCGCGGTAGTAGCGAGCGACCTCCGCCGCGTCTTGCGCCGGCCAGAGCATCAGCCCGGCCAGCACGATCGGGCCGAGCGGGTGCAACTGGAACTCCAAGGCGGTCGCGACGCCGAAGTTGCCGCCACCCCCATGCAGTGCCCAGAACAGCTCGGGGTTCTGCGTCGAGCTCGCCGTCAACTCCCGCCCGTCCGCCGTGACCAAGTCGACCGAGATGAGGTTGTCGCAGGCGAGGCCCCAGGAACGTTCGGCCCATCCCGAGCCCCCTCCGAGGGTGAAACCCGCGACGCCCGTGGTCGACACCCGGCCCCCCGTGGTCGCCAGGCCGTGCTCCTGGGCTGCGCGGTCGAACTCCCCCCACGTGACCCCTGCACCCACCTTGGCGGTACGGCGGGAAGGGTCAATGTTGATGGTCTTCATCGGCCGGACGTCGACGACGATCCCGTCGTCGTTGGTCGACAGCCCGGCAACCGAGTGGCCCCCGGCGCGGACCGCCACGTCGTACTTCTCCTTGTGCGCCAGGGCAAGCGCGGCTGCGACGTCGGCGGCGGATCCGCACTCGGCGATGACCGCAGGTCGCTTGTCGATCATCGCGTTGAACAGGGTGCGCGCCTCGTCGTAGCGCGGGTGGTCTGATCGCAGCAATTCCATCGGGTCCCCCTCAGACGGCTTCGAGGCGAACGCTAGAGCCGCTGGATCGGCTGCGATAGAGGCGATCTCAGGGAGTCACGACCGGTGACTGTCCGTGCTCAGCACCTGCCCTCAGGCGCCGCGCTCGGCTAACACCTTCTCGGTCAAGCGCGACGCGTTGTTGTCCTGCCCCATCTCGTGGTCGGGCGGGAGCAGCTCCCAGTCCTTGAAGATGTGGGCGAGCTTGCCCATGATCACGCTGAACCGGAACCCGGCGAACACCTCGTAGTAGTCGAGGTTCGCCAGCGTCCGTCCTGTGAGGGCCTCATAACGCGCGACCGTCTGGTCCGTCGAGGGGAAACCCTCGAGCCGCGGCACCTCCATGCCCTCGCTGTGATGCCTGTCCAGGAACAGCGCCCACGCGACGTCCTGCGCCGGCGACCCGAGCGACACCATCTCCCAGTCCAGCACCGCGAGTCGCCCGCCCTGCTCGTCGTACATCACGTTGCCGATCCGCGCGTCGCCCCAGCACAGGACCGACTCCTCCGGCTCGGGTTGGTTCGCGCGCAGCCACGCCAGCGCCCGCCGGGCGACGGGCACCTGCTCGAACTCCTCCACCTGGTCCAGGAACCGCTCGTAGTAGTCCAGCTGCGCCGGCAACCCGTCCAGCAGCCCGCTGAGCCCGAGCACCGAGGGGTCGACCCCGTGCAACTCGGCGATGGTGTCGATGCAGCCCCACCAGATCCGCTCGCGCACCTCGGGCGTGACGTCGAACAGCCATCCCCCCATGTGGTACGGCGGGTTGTCCGGCGGCACGATCCCCTTGACCTCAGCCATGACGAAGAACTGCGCCCCCAGCACGGCCGGGTCCTGCTCGTACCAAAGCACCTCGGGCACCGGCACCGAGCTGTGCTTGGCCAGCCCGACGAGCACCTGGTGCTGCACCTCGAAGGCCGCGTCCGGGAACAAGGTGTAACCCGTCGGGGCGACCCGGACGACCCAGGTCCCCGAGCACGGGACACCGTCCGTGGCCCAGGTGCCGTCGACGATGAGCGTCTCGTTGCTGAACCCGGTCGCGCCCGGGCCGCGGAACTCCGACAGGGTCACCTCGCCGTCGGCGTTCACACGCGGGGCGAGCCAGGCTGCGAGCTGGCGGGCGGACTCGACGGTGTCACGCTGGGCGGGGATCGGCATGGCCGGAACCTAGAACGTGTTCCTGCACTCGGCAAGAGTGCAAAACTAGAATCTGTTCTAGTTGGGTGCTACCTTCCGCGCACCCGCGACGAGGAGGTCAGCATGGGCAGGTCGCTCGAGGTCGACGTAGCACCGTCCTGCATCAGCAGCGGCTACTGCCGCAACACGTTGCCGGAGGTGTTCGGCAGCGCCGAGGACAAGAAGTCCTTCGTCAAGAGCAACCCGGTCGAGGACAGCGAGCAGCTGCGCGAGGCCTTCGACCAGTGCCCGGTCGAGGCGATCAGCGCGCGCGATGCCGAGACCGGCGAGGAGGTCTTCCCCGGATGACCGCCCAGCCCGAGCACCTGCTCGTCGAACGGCTCGAGCACGTCCTCGTGCTGCGCATGAACCGGCCCGAGGCCAAGAACGCGTTCTCCCCCAACATGCTCGGCCGCCTGGCCGAGGCGTGGGAGACCGCCGACGCCGACGACTCCATCCGCTGCGTCGTCCTCACCGGCTCCGACGAGGTCTTCTGCGCGGGCGCGGACCTCAAGGCGATGATGTCGGCCCCCGACCCGGGCGATGACTACGCCAAGCGCTTCACCGAGGACGCCGGCCTCGCCTGGCGCGCGCTGCTTCGCCACTACCGCCTCACCAAGCCGCTGATCGCCGCGGTCGAGGGTCCGGCCATCGCGGGCGGCACCGAGATCCTGCAGGCCACCGACATCCGTGTGGCCGGCGAAGGTGCGACCTTCGGCGTCGCCGAGGTACGACGGGGCCTGTTCCCCCTCGGCGGCTCGACCGTCCGCCTGCGCCGCCAGATCCCCTACACGTTGGCCGCCGAGATGCTGCTCACCGGCAAGACCATCACGGCTGAGCAAGCGCTGGAGTACGGCCTGATCGGCAGCGTCGTCCCGAAGGGCCAGGCGCTCGCACGGGCCCTGGAGATCGCCGACCAGATCAGCGCCAACGGGCCGCTGGCCGTCAAGGCGGTCCTGCGGAGCCTGCGCGAGACCGAGGGGCTGCCCGAGGACGAGGCGCTCAAGGTGGAGCTCGAGATCGGCATGCCGGTCTTCGCGACGAACGACGCGAAGGAAGGGCCGCGCGCGTTCGCGCAGAAGCGCCCGGCCCAGTTCACCGGCACATGACGGGGGGCAGATGACGGCCGAAGCCGACGCGCTGGCTGACGCCGTACGGCGGTTGCTCGACGCTGCGGTTGCGAGCCAGGCCGGCGATGCCAACCTGGCTGCCGCCCGTTCCCTGGTCGAGGCGGCCACAGCGGAACTCGGCAGCGGACGCACCACCGCCGGACCCATCCACACCTCAGCGTTCCGGCACGCCCACAGCATCGTGACCGGCACGGCCAACGCGTTCGCACCACCGGTCGCCGTCACAGTGACCGAGGACGGCGTGCACGGCACGTTCCGCCTCGGCAAGAGGTACGAAGGCGCGCCGGGACTGGCCCATGGCGGCGTGCTGTGCCTCGTGCTGGATCATGTGCTCGGTGAGGCAGCGATGGCGCGCCAGGTAGGCGGCATGACCGTCGGTCTCGACGTGCGCTTCCTCGCACCGACCCGCTTGGACGTCGACCTCGAGGTCAGTTGTCGTGTGGCCTCGGTCGACGGCCGCAAGGTCCGCCTCGAAGGCTCCATCACCCACCAGGGCGTGCCTACGGCTACGGCCACGGCGGTCTTCGTGCAGATCGACGCAGCCAAGGCAGCCGAGCTGTTCCCCCAACTCGCGCCGTGAGCCGCTGGGGCCGGTACGGCGGACGGCCCCTCGGTGTGCTGTGCCTGGTCGGTCTGGTCGATGCCATCGACAAGGGCGTGCTGCCTGGGGTGCTGCCCAAGATCCAGCGGGACCTGGGCATCAGCGACACCGAGGCCGGGCTGCTCTACACCTCGCTCATCGTTGCCACGCTGCTGCTCGCCGTACCCGGCGGGGTGCTGTCGGACCGGCGCGACCGGCGGGTGCTCATCACCGCGATGCTCGCCGTGTGGTCGGTCGCCACGGCCCTGGCCGCCGGTGCCCAGAGCTTCTGGCAGCTGCTCACGCTCCGTGCCGCGCTCGGCGCAGGGGACGCGGTCAACGATCCGGCCGTGCAGTCGTTGGTCGCCGACTACTACCCCGCGGAGGTCCGCGGCCGGGCCTACGCCTTCCAGCGCGTGGTCCCGACGGTGGGGACCGGGCTCGGCCTCGGGCTCGGGGCCGCACTGGGTGCGGCCTTCGGGTGGCGCATCGCAATCCTTGCGATCGCACTCCCCGGCATCACGGTTGCGCTGCTGGTCCGTCGGCTTCCGCAGCCTGTGCGGGGCGGCGGCGACGACACGACGCCACTTGTCGACGACCCGGTCCACGACCCGGTCACCGCCATCGGCACCCGCGAGGGGTTGCGCCGGCTTCTCGCCGTACCCAGCCTGCGGGCACTGCTGCTGGCCACCGCCGTCATCAACGGGATCCTGACTGCGCTGGGCTTCTGGGGCGTGACCTACCACGTGCGCGCGAGCGGGATGTCCGAGGGCAAGGCCGGCGCCGTCGCGGGTGGGCTCATCCTGTTGGGCGCCATCGCTGGCGGGATCCTCGGCGGACAGGCGACCGATCGTTTCCGCACGCGCTTCGACGGTTGGCCCCTGCTGCTCGGTGCCCTCGTCACTGCCGGCGGGACCGTGCTGCTCACCGCGAGCTTCCTCGACGGCATCCCGGTCTACTCGGTCCGGCTGCCGTTGCAGACCCTCGGGGTCGCACTCGTGGTGGCCGCGCTGCCGCCGCTCACCGTGACGACGGCCGAGGTGGTGCCAGCGGCGCTGCGGGGGTCGGCGTTCGGTCTGCTGAAGCTGTGCGCGAACGGGCTCGGGGCGGTCGCCCCGCCGCTGATCGGGCGGCTCGCCGACAGCCGGCCCCTGACACTGGCCAGCGGCGAGGTGGTCGGCGACCTCGGGCACGCCTTCCGCATCACGGCGCCCTTCGTGCTCGTCGGCGCAGCACTTCTGCTCCTTGGCCGGCGGCACCTTGACCGCGACGTGGCCCTGGCCACCGAGCAGTCCGCCTTGACGCGCTCCAACCCCGTTGCTTGACTGAAACACGTTCTAGTTTTGGAAGGAGCTCCATGGAGCTGGGTGCACGCGAGAGGTGGTTCCCGCCGCCCGCCGAGAGCACGGAACGCCAGACGCGCAAGCACGCCCTCGCCAACCAGGTGCGTCAGCTCATCGACGACGTGCTGTTCCTGGACGCGGCCGAGGTGTCGGAGCAGGCCCTGGCCGACGCGGAGCGCACCCTGACCGCAGCCGTGCGCGCGTTCGAGGACGTGCCCGACGTCCCCGGTCGGAACCTGCACACCGCCGCTGTCGACAACGCGCACTCCGAGCGCAGCCCCCTCACTGGCCGCAGCAACGCCCTCGCGGCACCGTTGCGCCTGTGGTTCGAGGGCGAGTCGACGTACGGCGAGGCGACGTACGGCGACGTGTATGAAGGCCCTCCTGGCTTGGTGCACGGGGGCTATGTCATCGCTGCCTTCGACGACCTGCTCGGCGTCGCCCAGACCGCGTCCGGGATCGCCGGGCTGACAGGCACCCTCACGGTGAAGTTGCGCAAGGGCACGCCTTTGAACACGCGCATCGACTACGTCGGCGGGGTCACCGGCGTGGAGGGACGCAAGGTCTTCGCCTGGGGTCACAGCCTTCTTGACGGGGAACTGCTGGCCGAGGCGACGGGCGTGTTCATCGAGCCGAGGGGCGGCCACCCCGCCAAGGCCATGCGCCAGGAGGCCGGGCTGCCCTTCCCCAACGGGGTCGCGGCCGACTCGTGAGTCCCCGGACGACCGCCCTCGCCGGGGACGCGGCCGACGGTGTGGCGCAGCGCGATCTGGTTCCCGTGTCTGTACTTCGCGGCCGGAGCCGTCAGCAGTCGCCTGTGGGCGGCCCTCACAACAGCGCGGTAGCGGGGCGTTTCGCGAGCGCCGCCAGGGCCACCGCCACGATCAGGCCGCCGGAGACCGCGATCACCGCGGCCACGCCGTACCGGTCGGCGAAGCTCCCGCCGACCAGCGTTCCCAGGACATTCGCCCCCCAGGTGAGCATGAGGGTGCCCAGGACGCGCCCGTGATAGGCGGGCTCGGTGATGCGCAGGAGCAGGGTCCGCAGCAGCACCTGCTGCAGCCCGTTGCCGGCGCCGGTGAGGACCAGGGCGCAGAAGGCCACCACGGGCGAGGAGGTCGTCGCGAACAGCACCACCGCGAGCCCCCACACCACGGTCGCCCCGTAGAACATCGCCCCTTCGTACGGCGGGGAACCAGCCCTCAAGGCCAGCAGGATCGACGGCGGCACGCTGCCGAGGCCGATCGCGGCCGAGAGCACCGCCAGCTGCACCGGGCCGCCGTGCAGGGTGTCCTGGTTGACGCTGGGTAGCAGCGCGACGTACAGCCAGCCGACGACCCCGCTGCCGATCCCCACCGACACGACCGTGAGCGCGTCGGCGTGGCCGCGCAGGTAGCGCAGACCCTCGACGAGGTCGTGCAGCGGTTGGCCCACGACGCGTGGCGGGACCCCGGATGCCTTGATACGCAAGAAGATCCACACGCAGTAGGCATTCGCGAGAGCGAAGAACGCGTAGCCGGCGGCCTGGCCCAGGGTGGCAATCAGCCCGCCCACGATGAGCGGGCCGACGACCCGGGCGAGGCCGCCCTGGACGGACCCCAACGCCGCAGCGCCGGCGACCTGGTCGGGCGCGACGATGTGCGTCACGAAGGCCTGGCGGGCTGCGATCTCGAGCACGACCGTGGCTCCGGTGAGAGCGCACAGCGCGATCAGCATCGGATAGGCGAGGGCGTCCCGGGCGACGAGGAAGGCCAGGAGCGAGGCGATGAGCGCCGAGGCCGCCCGGCATGCAATGACGATCTGCTTGCGGTCCCGCCGGTCCGCGAGCACCCCGGAGGGCAGAGCGAGCAGGAACATCGGCGTGAAGTAGGCGACCGACACCAGTGACACCCGGAAGGGCGAGTCGGTGAGCTGCTTGGCGCTGTAGCCCATGGAGACCAGGAAGGCCCAGATGCCCAGAGCGAAGGCCGTGGAGCCGAGCCAGTAGCGGCGGTAGTCCGGCGTCGCGAGCAAGGTCCGCGCCAGGGTGGGCTCACGGGTCCCGCTCACCGGGTCTCCTCCCGTTCGACGCCCTGGCGCAAAGGTAGAACGTGTTCCATAATGCCCGCACAACAGTTGCATGGGAGGCACGGGCTCGATGGCGGAAACAGTGCAGACGCGCGAGAAGCTCTACATCGGCGGCGAGTGGGTCGCCCCGGCGGGCAACGGGACGATCGACGTCATCAGCCCCTACACCGAGCAGGTCATCGCTCGCGTGCCCGATGGCACCACGGCCGACATCGACCGTGCGGTCGCGGCGGCCCGGACCGCCTTCGACGACGGCCCCTGGCCGCGGATGACGCCGCAGGAGCGGGCCGGCTACCTCGGGCAGCTCTCCGCGCTCATCCAGTCGCGCATGGACGACTGGGCCGCCCTCATCACCAGCGAGGTCGGCGCGCCCTTCGGGTTCTCCCAGATGGGCCAGGTCTTCGCCAGCACGATGATCATGGACTACTACGTCGGCCTGGCGAGCACCTTCCACTTCGAGCAGGTGCGCCAGGGCGTCATGGGCCCGGCCCTCATCCAGCGCGAGGCCCTCGGCGTCGCCGGCGCGATCGTGCCGTGGAACGTGCCGCTGTTCACGACCGCGCTCAAGCTCGCCCCGGCCTTCATCGCGGGCTGCACGATGGTCCTCAAGCCCGCTCCCGAGACGCCGCTGGACGCCTACTGGCTGGCCGAGGCGTGCGAGGAGATCGGCCTGCCCAAGGGCGTGCTCAACATCGTCGTCGCCGGCCGCGAGGTCAGCGAGCACCTGGTGCGCCACCCGGACGTCGACAAGATCGGCTTCACCGGCTCCACAGCCGCGGGTCGTCGCATCGCCTCCGTCGCAGGCGAGGGTCTCAAGCGCGTCACTCTCGAGCTCGGCGGCAAGTCGGCCGCGATCTTCCTGCCCGACGCCGACCTGTCGGTCGCGGTGCCGCAGGCGCTGGGCTCAGGCTTCATGAACAACGGGCAGGCCTGCGTCGCGCAGACCCGCGTGCTGGTCAGCCGGGAGAAGTACGACGAGACGGTCGACGCTCTCATCGACTTCACGCGCAGCCAGGTGATCGGTGACCCGATGGACCCGGCCACCCAGATCGGCCCGCTCATCGCCGAGCGGCAGCGCGAGCGCGTCGAGGGCTACATCGCCAAGGCGCAGTCCGAGGGCAACAAGATCGCCACCGGTGGTGGCCGCCCGTCGTCGCAGCCGACCGGCTGGTTCGTCGAGCCGACCCTGGTGCTCGACGTCAACCCCAAGGACACCATCGCGCAGGAGGAGGTCTTCGGCCCGGTCGTCTCGGTGATCGCCTACGACTCCCCCGAAGAGGCTGTCCGGATCGCCAACGACAGTGCCTACGGCCTGTCCGGCACGGTGTTCACCGCCGACGTCGCAGCCGGCATCGACGTGGCCCGCAAGGTCCGCACCGGCACCTACACGATCAACTCGTTCGCGCTGGAGTTCGCCGGCCCGTTCGGCGGCTACAAAAGCAGCGGCGTCGGGCGCGAGCTCGGACCCGAGGGCCTGTCGGCGTACCTGGAGAGCAAGTCGATCTCGCTGCCCCCCGGCACCGAGGTCCCCGGCGTACCAGTTGTCTGACCCCTCCCAACGTCATCACCTGGCCGCGCAGCGAAGGGGCCAGAAGTGATGACGCAAGGGAGTGAGCAGACGGCGGAGCAGGTCCTGGAGGGCGTCGACCTAAGCGGTCGGACGGCGCTGGTGACCGGTGTGAGCGCGGGGCTCGGCGTGGAGACGGTGCGGGTGCTGCGCAGTCGCGGTGCCCGCGTCGTCGGCGCCGCGCGCGACCTCGACAAGGCACGCTCTGCCCTCGCCGGGATCGAGGGCGTGGACCTCGTCGAGCTCGACCTGGCCGACCTCGACAGCGTGCGCGCCTGCGCAAAGCAGCTGCTCTCGTCGTACGACGGGTTCGACCTGCTGATCAACAACGCCGGCGTCATGGCGCCACCGTTGGGGCGCACCGCACAGGGCTTCGAGCTGCAGCTGGGCACCAACCACCTGGGTCACTTCGTCCTGACGAACGCCCTCATCGAGTCGTTCCGGCGCGGGGCCCGGATCGTCAACCTCAGCAGTCGAGGCCATCTGCGGTCCCCGATGCGATGGGACGACCCGCACTTCCGCACCTCCGATTACGACAAGTGGGTCGCCTACGGGCAGAGCAAGACGGCGAATGTGCTGTTCACCGTCGGGCTCGAGAAACGCCTTGCACCGCAGGGCATCCACGCGTACGCCGTTCACCCAGGCGTCATCATGACCGAGCTGTCGCGGCACCTGTCCGAGGAGGACGGAGCCGTCGTGATGAGCCGGATGGCGAACATCACCTTCAAGGATGTGCCCCAGGGCGCGGCCACGACGCTGTGGGCCGTCGCCTCGCCGGAGCTCGAGGGGCACGGTGGGCTCTACCTCGAGGACTGCCACGTCGCCGACGTCACGAAGGGGGACGGCAACGCCGGCTACGCGCCGTACGCCGTGGATCCTGACGAGGCCGAGCGCCTTTGGGCCTGGTCGCAGCAGCAGACCGCCTGAGGGCTTTACACCTGTAAGCCGTGGGTGGATGCTGACCGCAGTCCCTGGGTTCAGGGGCATTGGGGGCGCCCGGACGCACGACGCCGCGGGCCGCTGACGGACGCACCGCGGAGGTGGCGCCATGACGTGGACGATCTCAGGCAGGTACTTCGAGAACTGCAGTTGCGAGGTCCTGTGCCCGTGCACCGCGTCGCTGTCGATGGGCGCGGACTACGACCGGTGCCAGGTCGTGCTGGTGTTCCACGTCGACTCCGGTGACGTGGAGGGTGTCGACGTCAGCGGGCTCACCGTCGCCGCCGTCGCCGACTCGCCGAAGGTGATGACGGACGGCAACTGGCGACTCGGGATGCTCATCGACGACGCCGCCACGGAGGAGCAGGCCGCGAAGCTCGGCGCCGTGTTCGGCGGTCAGCTCGGCGGCCCGATGGAGGGGCTCGCTCCTCTGATCGGCGAGATGCTGGGGGTCGAACGCGTCGCGATGACGTTCAAGTCCGTCGGGGGCCGGCACGCTCTGCAGCTCGGAGACCACGGCCACGTCGAGATCGAGGACGTCGTCCCCTTCGGCATCGAGACCGGGCAGCCGGTGCGGCTGACGGGAGCCTTCCACCCGGCTGGCTCGACTCTCACCGTGGGCAAGGCCGGGGACACGAAGGTCAGCGCCTTCGGACTGGAGCCCGACCTCGCAGGCAAGTCCGGGTTCTCTGCCGAGTTCGCCTGGTCTGCGTGAGCTCAGCCGCTGCGACCGCGGCACCGGCACGCCAGCGCGACCTGCTGGTCTGGTGGCGGTTTTCGACGTACGCCGTGCTGCTCGCCCTGGCCGCGACGGCCTGGCTGGTGTCGGACCTACGCATGTCGGGGATGGACATGGGCCCGGGCAGCGACCTTGGGGCGCTCGCGTTCTTCCTCCTCACCTGGGTGGTGATGATGGCCGCGATGATGTTCCCCTCAACCGCCCCCATGGTCGCGACGTTCGTGGGCATCCAGCGCGGGCGACGGCGCAAGGCCATGACGGTGCAGGGTGGCGCCACCGGTCTGTTCGTGGCCGGCTACCTCGCCACCTGGACCGGGTTCGGGCTGCTCGCCTACGCGGCGGTGCGGGCGGGCCGGGGCAGCCTGTCCTGGGACGGGTCGGGCCGCTGGCTGGCGGTCGGTGTGCTGCTGGCCGCGGCGGTCTACGAGGCCACGCCGCTGAAGCACGCCTGCCTGACGCGGTGCCGCGGTCCGCTGTCGTTCATCCTCACGAGCTGGCGCGACGGCCGACTCGGCGCGCTGCGGATGGGCCTGGAGCACGGCGCCTGGTGCGTCGGGTGTTGCTGGGGGCTGATGGCCGCACTGTTCGCGCTCGGGGTGATGAGCCTGGCCTGGATGGCGCTCATCGGCGCCCTCATCGCCGTCGAGAAGCTGCTGCCCTGGCGTCGCACCAGCGTCGCGCTGGTGGTGGGCGTGCTGGTCGCCCTGGCCGCAGGCATCGCCATCGCCCCCGACCACGTGCCTGGTCTGACGGTGCCAGGAGCAGGGATGCCGATGGCCTGACGCCGGGGTGCGGCTGTCAGTCGGCGTCGGGGTTGGGCGGGAGTTCCGCCGTACGCGGGGTGTCGAGGTCGACGGGACCGACCTTCATCGACCCACCCGGCGCACCAAGGGGCTCGTCCCGACCGGGCAGCACGTCGTAGAAGAAGGCCTTGTTGTCGTCCTTGTCGATGACCTTCTCGGCGGGCAGCGTGCGGTCGGGGTAGATCGCGTCGACCGGGCAGACGGGCTCGCAGGCGCCGCAGTCGATGCACTCCTTGGGCTGGATGTAGAGCTTGCGGTCGCCCTCGTAGATGCAGTCGACGGGGCACTCCTCGATGCAGGACATGTCCTTGATGTCCACGCAGGAGGAGGTGATCACGTAGGTCACGCCTGAGCGCCTTCCGTCGAGTGGCCCGGGAAGACCGTCGCCTGCGGGTCCACCACGGTAGCGGCGTTGCACACCGCGGTCGCTGCCTCACCGAAGCCGACCGAGATCAGCCGCACCTTGCCGGGGTACTCCGTGATGTCACCGGCCGCGAACACCCGGGGCAGGTTCGTCGCCATGGTCGAGTCCACCAGGACGTGGCGCTCGGCCGTCTCCAGCCCCCACGCTTCAAGCGGCGCGATGTCGGCGGTGAAGCCGAGCGCCGCCACGATCGCCTGCACCGAGATGTCCTGTGATTGCTTGGTTTTTACGTCACGGACGGTCACGGACGCCAGGGCGCCGTCGCCGTTGATCGCCATCACCTGGGCCGGCGTCACCAGCCGGATCGTGGAGTCCTTGAGCAGCTTGACCGAGTGCGCGTGGGCGCGGAACTCCTCGCGCCGGTGCACCAGGGTCACCGACCGTGCCACCGGCTCCAGCCCCAGCGCCCAGTCCAGCGCGCTGTCCCCGCCGCCGACGACCACCACGTCCTTGCCCTCGTACGGCGCGTACGTCGGCACGATGTACTCCAGCCCCCGGCCCTCCCACTCGGAGCCGCCGGGAAGGGGTCGCGGCGTGAAGGTCCCGATGCCGCCGGTGACGACGACAGCCTTGGCGCGCACCTTTTTGCCCGACGCCGTGGAGATGACGACCCCGTCCTCGCTCTGGTGGTAGGCGATCGCCTGTTCGCCCAGCAGGTACGTCGGGTGAAAAGGTGCCGCCTGGGCAACCAACGCGTCGACCAGGTCCTTGCCCTTGATGGCGGGGAAGCCCGCGATGTCGTAGATCTGCTTCTCGGGGTACAGCGCAGTGACCTGGCCGCCTGCCTCCGGCAGCCCGTCCACGATCGCGGTGGTCAGCCCGCGGAAGCCGGCGTAGTACGCGGCGTACAGGCCTGCCGGCCCGGCCCCCACGATGAGCACGTCGACGTCCACGCTGCTTTCCTCCCTGTTCCCGCAACAGGTTACAGGTCGCGACCAAGCAAGCGCTAGGTCGATGGCAGCAGCAGGGAGGCGTGGTCGGAGTAGATCGCGTCCACGCCTACCCTCAGCACGTGGTGCCGGGTCCAGCGGTGGTTCACGTCCCACGCGAAGGCGAGCATCCCCGCCTCGTGGACGGTCTGCACGAGCCGTTTGGTCCACCGCCCGTGCCGCAGGTTGACCGCGTCGACGGTCTGCTCGGCGATCAGCGGGACGACCTGCTCGGCGTGCATGAGCGCATCCCGCCACCGCAGGTCCGTCACCAGGCGCACGTCGGGGTCGTACTTGCGCCACGCCGCGCTCGACCCGCTGCCACCACACAGCCACAGCCGTCGGACATCGAACCCCGCGGAGTGCGCCACGCTGACGGTCGCTTCCGCCGTACCCGGGCCCTTCATGTCCAGGGACAGGTCGAAGTCGGTGCCGCACGCCGCGAACAGGTCCGCGAGCGCCAGCGGCGGGCCGTTCTGCTTGTGTGGGGGCCCGTGATGCAGGACGGGTACGCCGGAGTGGTCGAGCCAGACGTCGGACTCAAGGCCCCGGACGCCACGGCTCAGGGCTAGCTGGAACGCCTCGAGCGTGTTTTCCGGGGCATCGGCCATGCCGCCCCGGTGGGCGAAGCCGAGAACCCCGCTAGGCCTCGTCGCGCCCACGGGACCAGCCCGTGGTGAGGGCGCGCGCGGTCCACCAGCGGTCGAGGTCGCGCAGGGTGGTGTCGAGTCGCACCATCGGCGCAGCGACGACCACCGCGTAAACGGCCAGCGCGAAGATCACGAAGTAGAGCACGGAAGTCAATCCCCTTATGGACCCGTCGGTCCCCCCTAGGGCAGCACCAGTCTACGGGTGCAAATGTGACCCACGTCTGTGGGACACATCACACGCTCCACAGGCAGCTTCGCGGGGGCTTTAGAGAAACTCGAACACGCATACGTTTCTGCTCATGTCCGAGCTCGCTGCTCCCGCAGATCCTCTGGTACGGCGGGTCGACCGCCTCCAGTCGATCCGCCGTCTCGACGAGCAGATCTCCCGGCTCATCGCCCTGCAGCGGCTCGAGGTCGCCAGCCTGACCCGCGAGGACACCGAGGCCCGCGTGGCTCGCTACGTCGCCGACGAGCTGGCCCTGGTGTGGCACCGCTCCCCGCGTCAGGCGCGCACCCGGCTGGACGACGCCCTGGTGTTCGCCGACTTCCCCGCGGTGCACGCCAAGATCGCTGACGGCACCTGGCTGATCGACCACGCGGACGCCGTCCTCGACGAGCTCGTCGGCAGCGGGCTCGAGCACGCCGAGCAGGTCCGCGTCCTCGAACTCGTGCTGAGCCGCGACCGCCGTCGGACGCCGTGGGAGCTTCGGGTCGCCGTACGCACCGCCGTCGTGGTGCTGTTCCCCGAGAAGGCCGCCGAGCGGGCGAAGAAGGCTGAGCGCGACCGGGACGTGCGGATGTACCACGACGCACCCGGCGTGGCCTCGTTGCTCGCATATGGCCCGGCGCCTCAGGTCGCCGAGATGATGGCCTCCCTCGATGCCCTCACCTGGCCGCCTCCGCAGGGCGACGCCCGCACCGTCGCCCAGCGCCGTTTCGACACGCTGCACGACCTCGTGTGCGGGAAGGCCCAACCGGGCCAGTGGCAGGCGCTGGTGCTCGTCTCGCTCGCGACGCTCGAGGGGGAGGACGAGCTGCCCGGCGAGGTGGTCGGGCACGGGCCTGTCCCGGCCGAGCAGGCCCGAGAGCTCGTCGTGGGTGCTGAGCTCCGGCGGGTCGTCGTCGACGAGAGCGGCGCTCTGGTCGCCGTCGACGCCACCGTGCACCGCCCCGACCTCGCGCCCGATCCGGAAGACGTCGAGGTCCCTCCGCGGGCGCCGCTGGTGCCGGCCTGGTGGGGCCCTTCTGCGTTCGCCGCCACCCTTGCGCGCCTGCGGTCGGACCCGGTGCGATCAGTGGACCTGCACACCGACCGGTACGCCGTACCGGCTCGTCTCAAACGGTTCCTTGAGATCCGCGATCGCACCTGCGTCTTCCCCGGTTGCCCGCGTCGCGCCGACCAGTGCGACAAGGACCATGTCCTGCCGTGGCCGCGAGGCAGCACCAGCGAGGGGAACCTCGTCGACGAGTGCGAGCCGCACCACAAGGGCAAGCACAACTACTTCACGGTCACCCGCCTGTCCGACGGCACGGTGCGCTGGACGCTGCCCTGCGGCCTGTCGTTCGACCGACCCCCGCGCCCGGTCCTCGACAGCTGGCCCTTCCGCGACCTGGCTGGAAATGACGACGTCAGCGACGAGCGCAATCGGGGGATATCTCGGAGGACTCGGCCATGACAGACGTACCTGTGCGCGATGTGCCCGACCACGTGGTGGCTGCACTGGATGCCCGCGCTGCCCGGCTCGGTCTGTCGCGCAGCGAGTTCTTGCGTCGACGCCTGGCGCAAGAAGCAGCCGCCCACGCGACCAGCGTCAGCGGCGCCGAGCTGGCGGACCCCGAGGTGATGAAAGGCGCCTGGGAGTGACGGACTGGCTCATCGACACCTCCGCGCTGGCTCGCCTCGGCACCTGTCCCGAGGCTGCAACGTGGGCAGTGCGCATCGCGACAGTGACGCGACTCGAGGTGGGCTACTCCGCGGTCGGGGCCGGACCTGCGCGCTGCAGTCGACGCCCGCCCCTGGCAGCGATGCCGCTGGATTACCAGACCCCAGCCATCGAGGAACGCGCACTCGAAGTGCAGATGCGCCTGGCAGACCTCGGTCACCATCGAGTTCCTTCAGTGCCTGACCTGATCGTGGCCGCCACCGCCATCAGCGCCTAACCTGCCACCACCGGATCACCTGGTGGCCGCTTCACACACCACGTCCGAGGACTCGACCCTCGGCGCCTGCCGAAGTCACGTCACCCTGAGTACGACTTCCAAGGTTCCCGGGAGAGGGTCATCTCGGGAAGGCTCGCTCCTGACCCCAGTGCAGGTAAGCGTTCTCAGTCGTGATCGTGCGGTGCGTACGCGGAGGGGTAAACCACAACGAGGAACGTCGCGACTGGACCCAGAAGTAGCGAGAGTAGAAACCAGACGATCCCGCTGCGGTTCTTGCCTTGGGCCAGGCCGGAGTTGATGAGGGCGAGAGTCAACCAACCGACGGCGTAGCCACCGCCAACTCCGCTGGTGAGATCCGTTGATGCCAAGATCATCTGCGCAGAATAGGGCACGGGGCCGTGGCGCTCACAACCGCGATCAGGTGGCTAGCCTCGGTGCGTGGCGTCTGTGAAACCGCTTGGGGTGCCGGTTCCTGATGCCCTTGCCGACAAGGTGCGGCGACTGCCCGAGGTGCGGATGGGTGTCTCCCTCGCAGTCGTCATTCTGGTCGACGGCACCCGGGTGGAGCCAGTCATCGTGAATCAGCGCCCCGCATTCCTAGGTGTGGCCCGAGCTGCCAACCTTGATGCCTGGGACCCGCCGCCGTTCACAGCGGACGAGATTGCGGACGTTGCGGATGCCTCCCGCTTCTTCGACTGACTGCTAGTCGATCGCAGAGAACCGGCCTTACGGCAGTACGAGGCAGCCGACGCCGGGCAGGTCCTGAAAGCGCGCCTGGCGATCGGTTGTGAGCACGGTTCGGCGCGTGGCCACTGCCGTTGCGGCGATGATGAGGTCGTGGGCGCCCCGCTGGACTCCGCCTCGATGGACGTGGGCGAGCAGGTGTCCGTGGGCTTCCGCAACGGACACGTCGTAGGGCTCGACGGGCAGCGTTTCCAGGATCTTGAGCAAGAACGCGGTGCGGGCAAGCCGGTGCTTGTCCGTCGCGAGCTCGATGCCGGTCCTCAGTTCAGCCACTGTGATCGCTGCGATGACAAGGTCATCCTCGGCGTCGATGAGGTCCGCCAGAGGCGCCTTGTGCCTCTCTGAGGTGACGAGCACGCCGGGGTCCAGGATCAGTCGGCGGGCCACGCCGGCCCTTCCAGGGCGACGGCCTCCCGGGCAGCTGTCACGTCTGCGGCGAAGTCCTCGTCGGGGGGCCCGACGGTCAACAAAGACACGACCTCGCGCCCGTTTCCGGCCGCGGTGGGTCCGATGCATGCGATGCGCCGGCCCCCTCGGGTGACCACTACGGTCTCGCCGCTCTCGACCTCGTCGAGCAATGCGGCGAAGGATCGGCTGGCTTCGGTAGCGGTCACCGTACGCATGCAATCAGATTATCTGATAAAGGGGGCATGGCGCAAGCTCGTTCACCCGAAAGACGTCAGCCGGTGAGAGGGTCGTCACCGGCAGATCCCCGACGAGCCTCCGCGGGTAGGTGATCGTTCAGCTTCCGGGTTATGGCTCCGCTCGAGCGCGGAACCACCCGGTGTGTAGGCAACACGCGCTCGAGCCGACGAAAAGGCCCGAGGACCGAACCTGAGAAGCCGTACTCACCTCACCCCGACGCAGCGAGCAGGAACGCCTGGTCCTCCCGCTCGTTGCCGCGGGCACGCCGTACGACGCGGCTCACCTCGTGCAGGCCGACGGCCTCGAGCTGCGCCGCGAGGTGGTCCGCGGTGCACAGGTGGCGCTCCAGCTGGAGTTCGTGCCGGAACCGGCTGTAGGAGAAGGCGATCTCGCGCGTCCCCTCCCCGGACTGGACGCCGACGAGCACGTGTCCACCCGGTCGCAGAACCCGAGCGACCTCGGCGAAGACCGTTGCGTGAGCGGCGGGGGGCGTATGGATGATCGAGTACCACAGCAACACGCCCTCGAACGAGCTGTCGGGATAGGGGAGCTCGGTCAGCGAGCCCACCGTGAACGCCAGGTCGGCGTGATCGCGGCGTGCCATGGCGACCATGCCGGGCGAGAGGTCCACGCCCTCGACGAGGCAACCGCGATCGGCGAGGTACCGGCTCATCCGACCGGCGCCGCACCCGGCATCGAGGACGCGCCCGCCCGCCGACGACGTCACCGCCTCGACGAACGCGTCGACCATGGCCAGGTCGAGCGGGCCCTCGGCCCGGGTGTCCGGCAGCAGGGCTGCGAGCTCCTCCGCAACGGTGTCGTACGCATGTCGCACGCCGAGGTGCTCGGAAGGCGGTGAGGTCACGCGCAGCAGGATCGCACGGCGAGCCCTCCCGACCTCCGTAGCGGCGAGGCCTTCGCCGCACATAGCGTCCGACCACGCGTCCCAGCGCCCTTCTCGCCGTACCCGTGCTCGTGCTCGTCGCGGCAACCAGTCCGGCCACCGCAGCGACGCCCCGGACGTTCACCCTGGACTACACGGCGGCAGGGGTCATGGGTCTGCAGCAGGCCGACGGCCGCGCGTACTACGGCTACCGGTGCGGCACCGGGTGCCTGGAGTTCACCACCGCCCGCAAGGGCGAGCGAACGCTCACCATCACCACCGCCGACGCGTCGGGCCTGGCCGTCGGCTGGATGGCCTCGGTCGGCCGCACGGTGAAGGCGGCCGGGTGCGGCCGCGGCGTGATCAGGAGCACGCCGGGTGAGACCTGGTACGTCGCGCCCGCCACCTTGACCTCGTGCAACGCGGCGCCAACCCAGGTCCGCCTCAGCAGCTAGCCACGCGCCTGCCGACGGGCACGGCGGGTTCGCCGGCAGGAGGTTCCGCGGCGCGGACACGGGCAAGATCAGCACCATGGGCGCGAAAGCAGTTGACGAAGGCAGGGAGCCCGAAAGGGTGACGTTGTTCAACAGAGGTATGACGCTGATCGAGGACGTGGTCTACGCCGGCATCGCGCTCGTGCTCTCGGTGGGAGCCATCGGCCTGCTCTTCGTCGCCGCGCGCGACCTTCTCGGCAGCTGGGGCGACGAGGACACCCAAGGACTGGTCCACGTCCTCGACACGCTGCTGCTCGTCTTCATCTTCGTCGAGCTTCTGTACGCCGTGCGGCTCACCGTGCGCGAGCGTCAGGTGCTGGTCGAGCCGTTCCTGCTGGTCGCGCTGCTCGCCGCGATCAAGGAGATCGTGGTGCTCTCCGTGGAGGCGGCAGATCAGGTGACCGAGGACGCCGAGGCGTTCACCAGGTCGCTGTCCGAGATCTCCGTCCTCGGAGTGCTCGTGGTGGCACTGGCGGTGTCCGCCTACCTGCTGCGACGCAAGGAGCGCGAGCCCGCCGAAGCCGATTAGAACGCTGACCTAGAAGAACTCGGTGGGGTGGTAGACCCCCCAGACCTCACGCAGCGCATTACTGACCTCGCCCACGGTCGCCAGAGCCCGAAGCGCGTCCTTCATCGGGTAGAGCACGTTGTCCGTCCCCGCTGCCGCCTTCTTCATCGCCTCCAGCGCCGCATCGACTGCGGCCTGGTCCCGTCGCTCCCGGAGCAAGGCGAGCCGCGCGTGCTGCTCGGCCTCGATGGCCGGGTCGACGCGCAGCGGGTCGTACTTCTCCTCCTGCGCGGCCTGGAACTTGTTGAGCCCCACCACGATCCGCTCGCCGCTGTCGATGCCCAGTGCGATCTGGTACGCCGAGTGCTCGATCTCCGACTTCTGGAAGCCCTTCTCGATGGCAGCCACCGCGCCGCCAAGCTCCTCGACCTGCGCCATGAGCGCACGGGCACCGGCCTCGACCTCGTCGGTCATCGCCTCGACGACGTAGGACCCGGCGAACGGGTCGACGGTCGCGCAGATGTCGGTCTCATACGCCAGCACCTGCTGGGTGCGCAGCGCGAGCGTCGCGGCCTTGACGGTCGGCAACGCGATCGCCTCGTCGAAGGAGTTGGTGTGCAGCGACTGCGTCCCGCCCAGCACAGCAGCAAGTCCCTGTACGGCGACCCGCACCAGGTTGACCTCCGGCTGCTGAGCAGTGAGCTGGACCCCTGCCGTCTGCGTGTGGAAGCGCAGCATCAGCGACTTGGGGTCCTTGGCGCCGAACTCGTTCTTCATCACGTCGGCCCAGATCCGCCGGGCGGCGCGAAACTTCGCGACCTCCTCGAGCAGCGTCGTGCGCGAGACGAAGAAGAACGCCAGGCGCGGCGCGAAGTCATCGACGTCCTGACCGCTGGCGATGGCTGCTCGGACGTACTCGATCCCGTCAGCCAGCGTGAACGCGATCTCCTGCGTGGGCGACGCCCCGGCCTCGGCCATGTGGTAGCCGGAGATGGAGATGGTGTTCCACTTCGGGATCTCCGCGCGGCAGTACTCGAAGATGTTTGTGATCAGCCGCAGCGAGTGCGACGGCGGGTAGATGTAGGTGCCGCGGGCGATGTACTCCTTCAGCACGTCGTTCTGGATCGTCCCGGTGATCGCCGTACCCGGGATGCCGTTCTCCTCGGCGACGAGCTGGTACATCAGCAGCAGTACGGCGGCGGGGGCGTTGATGGTCATCGACGTCGAGACCTTGTCGAGCGGGATATCCCCGAACAGCACCCGCTCGACAAGGTCTCGACGTCGATGACCATCAACGCCCCCGCCGCCGTACTGCTGCTGATGTACCAGCTCGT
>JBKJSN010000022.1:0-8107 GCA_046595815.1 Mycobacteriales bacterium | reverse complement strand
AGGACGTCTCGCTCGACCTGCCCCGCGACGCCCTTGAGGTTGTGCTCGCGCGCGCCGCGCACGACCAGGCGGTCGGACATGAGGTCCTTCGGGAGCAGGGACGGGATCAGGGTCGACAGGTGACGTCCCAGGCTAACGTCGAGGCCAGACAGTTTCGTCCCGCGCTCGGAGGACCTCATGTACACCGGTGACGTCGTGGTGGGCGGGACGGCGGACGTCCGCGCCCTCGGTGAGCTGACGATCACGAAGGTCGCCACCAACCCGTTCAACAACAACTGCTACCTGCTGGTGTCAGGCGGCGAGGGGCTGCTCATCGACGCCGCAGGTGACGCGGATGTGCTGCTGGCGCTAATCGGGAGCACCCCGCTGGTCGGCATCGTGGAGACGCACGGGCACTGGGACCACTGGCAGGCGCTCGCCGAGGTGGCCAAGGAGACCGGTGCGCCGGTGCTGGCGACGGCTGCCGACGCGTCCGAGCTGCCGGTCGGGGTCGACCGCTTCCTCGAGGACGGCTCCACCGTGACGGTGGGCGCGGCCTCCCTCACCGCGATCACCCTGGTAGGCCACACCCCGGGGTCGGTGGCGTTGCACTACGCCCCCGAGGGCGGGCACCTGTTCACCGGCGACTCGTTGTTCCCCGGCGGCGTGGGGAACACCGAGCAGGACCCCGCGCGCTTCGGCTCACTGATCGAGGACGTCTGCACCAAGCTCTTCGACGCCTTCCCCGACTCGACGTGGGTCTACCCGGGCCATGGCACGGACACGACGCTCGGCAAGGAGCGCCCCCACTTGGCCGAGTGGCGCGCCCGAGGCTGGTAGCTGCGGTCGGCGCGCGACCCTGGCTAGGAGCCGGCGGCGCCGAGGGCGCGAGGGTGGGGTGCTCAACGACTTGGCCATGGAGAACTCCAACGACCCGGCCACCCAGGAGTTCGCACTCCGGATGCGCGAGCTCGTCGACGGGACACCGACGTTCTCCAACCTCAACGTCCTGGACCGCTGGGACGGCTAGGTCTGCTTCTGCGCGGCGCCTCGGGTGCTGCGCAACGACGTGACGGTCACGACGACCAACGTGCCGATGATGACCCCGAGCGACGGCACGATGCCGATCTCAGGCGCCCAGTCCACGCCGTACTCGTGCAGGGCGTGCAGGAACAGCTTCACGCCGATGAAACCGAGGATGACCGCCAAGCCGTAGGACAGGTGTACGAGGCGGTCCAGCAGGCCGTCGAGCAGGAAGAACAGCTGCCGCAGGCCCATCAAGGCGAAGGCGTTGGCGGTGAAGACGATGTAGGGCTCCCGCGTGAGGCCGAAGATCGCCGGGATGGAGTCGAGGGCGAAGAGCAGGTCGGTGGACCCGATCGCGACCATCACCAGCAGCATCGGGGTGAAGACCCGCTTGCCGTCGATCCTGGTGATCACCTTCTCCCCGTCGTACTCGCGGGACATGGGTAGCACCCGCTCCATCAGCCTCACGGCCCGCGTGTCACGGGCCCCCTCCTGCTGCTCCTCGTGGCCGCCCGCCAGCTTGATGGCTGTGTAGACGAGGAACACCCCGAAGATGAAGAAGACCCAGACGAAGCGCTCGATCGCCGCCGCTCCGATGGCGATGAAGATCCCCCGCATCACCAGCGCCAGGGCGATCCCGATCAGCAGCACCTTGTGCTGGTAGGCCCGCGGTACGGCGAAGCTGCTCATGATGATCACGAACACGAACAGGTTGTCGACGGAGAGGCTGTACTCGGTGACGTAGCCGGCGAAGAACTCGGCGCCGTACTGCGCCCCGCTCACCACCCAGACGCCGATGCCGAACAGCACTGCCAGCCCGACGTACAGGGCGACCCAGTGCAGCGCCTCGCGATGGCTGAACTCGTGCTCCCCCTTGCGGTGGGCGATCCACTGGTCGAAGCCCATCAGCGCGATGATCGCGACAATCGTGACGATCCAGACGGTGGTGGTGACGTGCACAGGTTTCCTCCGGTCCGAAACTATGGTCCCTGACCGGAGGTCTCTCCCACCAGGAGGTGGCTACCCGGTCCGGGGATCCGACGAGGACCCCGTGCTGACGAGCCGAGTACGACGGGGATACTCCCCTCCGACACCCACGACTCTACCCATGAGGACCCCGTGACCCCCGACCTGCTCGCCGTTGCCGCTACGACCAAGGGCTTCCTCCCCGACGACGAAGCGGCGGCTTTGCACGCGGCGGCCCTCACCGCAGGTCCTGGGCTGTGGCTGGAGGTCGGCACCTACTGCGGCAAGTCCACGGTGCACGTCGGCGCGGCCGCCCGCGCCGTCGGCGCGCAGCTCGCGACGCTCGACCACCACCGGGGCTCGGAGGAGAACCAGCCCGGGTGGGAGTGGCACGACGCCTCCCTCGTGGACCCGCACACCGGGCGACTGGAGACCCTGCCCTCGCTGCGTCACACCCTCTGGGACGCCGGGCTCGACGAGGTGGTCACGGCGATCATCGGGACCACGCAGCAAGTCGCCCGCTGGTGGACCTCACCGCTGACGTTGCTGTTCCTCGATGGCAACCACACCGAGGAGGTGGCGCAGCACGACTACGCCGCCTTCTCGCCGTACGTCGTAGTAGGCGGGCTGCTAGCCGTGCACGACGTGTTCCCCGACCCCGCCGATGGCGGCCGGCCGCCATGGAACGTCGTACGGCGTGCGCTCGACACCGGGGCCTTCGAGCAGGTGTCCTCGACGGGGTCGCTCTACGTACTGCGCCGCCAGGACTCCCCCGTCACCTAAGGTCCTCAGAACCTCCCCCACCGCCAAGGGCAAAGGTGATGACGCAACGCAAGGGGCCCCTACGTTGCGTCATCAGAACCTCCCCCACCGCCAAGGGCAAAGGTGATGACGCAAGGTCAGGCGGAGGCGCGGCAGCCTTCTTCGACGCAGCTGTCCTCAGGCAGCAGGACGCCGGTCGGCAGGTCGTCACCGGCGAACAGCGCGAGGCTCGGGCCACCGGCGAAGGCATCTGCCGCAAGGACCATGGCGGCCGCCGTCCAGGAGGATCGCTCCGCCGGCCAGCGCACGTCCTCGTCGTACACCAGCCCGGTCCAGTAGGAGCCGTCGTCGTAGCGCAGGTGCTGCACGTCGAGGAGCAGCTGGCGACCCCGGTCGGGGTCCCCGGAGACGAGCAGCGCCATCGCGAGCTCAGCGGTCTCCGCGCCGGTGACCCAGGGGCGGTCGGACACGCAGCGAGCACCGAGCCCGGGCACCACGAAGGTGTCCCACTCGCGGTCGAACAGCTCGCGGGCCTGCTCCCCACGCACCGCGCCGCCGAGGACCGGGTAGTACCAATCCATCGAGAAGCGCGACTTGTCGAGGAAGGCCTCGGGGTGGTGGGCCACGGCGTGCTGCAGCAAGCCGGCGGCGAGCTCCCACTCCGGCTGGGGCTCCCCCATCAGCTCGGCGAGGGCGATGCCGCAGCGCAGTGACTGGTACATCGACGCGGACCCTGTGAGCAGCGCCTCTTGTCGAGGGACCGCACCGTCGCGGGCCCACAGGATGTGCCCGCCGGGGGCCTGCATGTCGATGACGAGGTCCAGGGCGCGGCGCACATGCGGCCACATCCGCTCAGGGAGGGTCCTGTCGCCGGTGACCATCCACCACTGCCACATGCCGACTGCGACATAGGCGCACTGGTTCACATCGATCATCGGGTCGAGCACGTCGAGCTGGTCGTACGAGGTCGCCCAGGATCCATCGGTCGCCTGGGTACGGCGCAGCCAGGCATAGGCCCGCTGCGCCTCCTCCAGCCGGCCGCCGAGGGTGAGGACCATGGCGCACTCGACGTGGTCCCAGGCGTCGGTGTGCCCGTCAGGCCAGGGCAGCGAGCCGCACTCCTGCTGCGCCGCCGCGATCGCGTCGACGGTCTGCTGCAGCTGGGCCTTGCTGAGGACCCCGGGCAGCCCTCTGAGCTCAGGCCGCTTCACGAGCGCTCTCCAGCGGCTTGCGGAGGTACACGACCAGCGACTTGCCCACCAGCGGCTGCAGCACCCGCTCGGCGATCCGGGTCGCCAGCGGCTGCTTGACCATGTCCCACACCAGCAGGCGGTGGTAGGCCTTCACGAGCGGGTTCGCGTCGTTGCTCACCCCGACGGCGCACTTGAGCCACCAGTACGGCGCATGCAGACCGTGCGCATGGTGCTCACGCTCGTAGACCAGGCCCGTGGCTTCCAGCCGCTCGCGCAGCTCCGATCCCTTGTAGATGCGGACGTGGCCACCCTCGACCTCGTGGTAGGCGTCCGACAGCGCCCAGCAGACCTTCTCGGGCAGCCAACGCGGGACGGTGACGGCGATGATCCCACCGGGCTTGAGCACCCGGAAGAGCTCTGCCATCGCGTCGGTGTCGGCGGGCAGGTGCTCGAGCACCTCGGCCGCGACGACCCGGTCGAAGGAGCCGTCCGCAAAGGGCAGGCTGTACGCCGTACCGCGCACCGCATGGGCCTGCGCGCCCTCGGGCGCCTGGCCCTCCAACGCGATCGCCTCGAACATCGTGCCGACCTCGACGAGGTCGCCGTGGCTGTAGTCGAGGGCGACCACGTCGGCGCCGCGCTTGTAGAGCGCGAACGCGTGACGGCCGCCACCGCAGCCCATGTCGAGGACCTTGATCCCCGGCCCGACAGGGAACTTGTCGAAGTCGACGGTCAGCACTAGGGCTTCTCCCCGTTCGTCGTGGCGAGGTAGTCGCGGTACCACTGCACGGTCTGCTCGGCGACCGACTTCCAGGTGTAGCGGGTCATCACGCGTTCGCGACCGCGTGCGCCGAGGTCCGCGGCGAGCGCCTCGTCGTCGAGCACCAGCTTGATGGTGGCGGCCAGCGCCTCGGGGTCGTTCGGCGGCACCTGCAGCGCCGCATCGCCGACAACCTCGGGCAGCGCGCCGGCTGTCGTGCAGACCAGCGGGGTGGCACACGACATGAGCTCGATGGCGGGCAGGCTGAAACCCTCGTACAGGCTCGGCACCACACCCACCTGGGCCGAGCCGAAGATGTCGACGAGGTCCTTCTCCGACAGTCCGGAGACGAACCGCACGATGTCCTTCAGCCCCAGCCGCTCGACGGTCTGTGCCGCAGCGCCCTCGGGGTTGGCCTTGCCGACGACGACGAGCTCGACGTCGCGCTCGGTGCGCAGCTTCGCCACCGCCTCGAGCAGCGGCACGATGCCCTTGAGCGGGTGGTCCGCGCTCGCTGTCGCGATGATCCGGCCCGGCACCCGGGGAACGCTCGGCGGCACGAAGACGTCATGCTCCACCCCGACCGGGATGACGCGCATCTTCGCGGGGTCGACACCGAAGTCGGTGACGATGTCGTCGAAGGAGTTCTCGCTGACGGTCATCAGCGTGGGCATCCGGCGTACGACCCGGCCCTGCATGGCGAGGAAGCCGTACCACCGGCGCTTGCTCAGCTTCTGGCGCAACGGCGTCGCAGCCAGGTCCAGCTTGCGGTCCACCGTGATGGGGTGGTGGACGTTCGCGATGATCGGTAGCCCCGCGCGCTGCATGAGCAGCATCCCGTAACCGAGGGTCTGGTTGTCGTGGATGATGTCCGGCTTGACGGCGCGGTTGTTGAGCTCGCGGTAGGCCCGCAGGCTGAAGGTCAGCGGCTCGGGGAAGCCCGCCGTACACATGATCCCGAACTCCAGGACGTCGATCGCGTCCTTGAACTCACTCGGCCACGGCACCCGGAACGGATCGGGTTCGCGATAGAGGTCCAGGCTCGGCAGCGGCGTCAGGTCGACACCGGGGTCCAGGAGCGGGTACGGCGGGCCGCTCAGCACCTCGACCTCGTGCCCGAGCGCGACCAGCTCGCGGCTCAGGTGGCGGACGTACACGCCCTGCCCACCGCAGTGCGGCTTGCTCCGGTAGCTCAGCAGAGCGATCCGGAGCGGGCGGCCGCCATCTGCAGCCTGGACGGCAGCCCCGTGGGAGTCCTGCACCGGTGCTCCTGTCGATCGATCATGAATCGGCTCAGTCCATCGGCAGGACCAGCCTTATGAGGGTACCGGCCAGGTGTTACCGCGGGTAAGGGTGAGGTGCGTCACTGGTCAGCGGACTCCCGCGGCTGCCCTGTCCCCCAGCAGGTGGGGACTTGCGTCGTTACCGGGCTGCGGTCTCAGCGGACTCCCGCAGCGTCCATGCCACGGAGTTCCTTCTTGAGCTCGTTGACCTCATCTCGGAGCCGCGCAGCGAGCTCGAAGCTCAGCTCGCGGGCGGCCTCGTGCATCTGGTCCTGCAGCTGCTGGATGAGCAGCGCGAGCTCCGCGCGGGGCATCCCCTTGAGGTTCGCGACGTGGGTGTGGGGCGTGCCGGACCCACCTGGCACGGGAGCCTTCCCCCGGGTGGCGTTGCGCCCGCTCCCTGAGACGAGGTCGGGATCGTCACGGACGATGCCGTCGAGGATGTCGGCGATCTTCTTCTGCAGCGGCATGGGGTCCAGCCCGCGCTCGGTGTTGTAGGCGACCTGCTTGGCCCGGCGCCGCGACGTCTCGTCGATCGCCTTGGCCATCGAGGGCGTGATCTTGTCGGCGTACATGTGCACCTGCCCGCTGACGTTGCGGGCGGCACGACCGATGGTCTGGATCAGCGAGGTCCCGGACCTCAGGAACCCCTCCTTGTCCGCGTCCAGGATCGCCACCAGCGACACCTCAGGAAGGTCAAGGCCCTCGCGGAGCAGGTTGATGCCCACCAGCACGTCGTACACGCCCTGGCGGAGCTCCTTGAGCAGCTCGATCCGCCGGATGGTGTCGACCTCGGAGTGGAGATACCGCACCCGGATGCCCAGCTCCAGCAGGTAGTCGGTGAGGTCCTCGGACATCTTCTTGGTGAGGGTGGTGACCAGGACGCGCTCGTCTTTGTCCGCGCGGAGCCGGATCTCGTGGACGAGGTCGTCGATCTGCCCCTTCGTGGGCTTCACCACGATCTCGGGGTCGACCAGGCCCGTCGGACGGATGACCTGCTCGACGACGTCGTCCTTGACGCGAGAGAGCTCGTAGGTGCCCGGGGTCGCGGACAGGTAGACCGTCTGCCCGGTGCGCTGGAGGAACTCCTCCCAACGCAGGGGCCGGTTGTCGGTCGCGCTGGGCAGCCGGAAACCGTGGTCGACCAGGGTCCGCTTGCGGGACATGTCCCCCTCGAACATGGCTCCGATCTGCGGCACCGTGACGTGCGACTCGTCAATGACGAGCAGGAAGTCCTCGGGGAAGTAGTCGAGCAGCGTGTGCGGCGGGGTGCCTGCCTCGCGCCCGTCGATGTGGCGGCTGTAGTTCTCGATCCCGTTGCAGAAGCCGACCTGGCGCATCATCTCCAGGTCGTACGTCGTGCGCATCCGCAACCGCTGGGCCTCGAGCAACTTGCCCTGCTGCTCCAGCTCGGCGAGCCGCTCCGCCAGTTCCTTCTCGATCCCGTTGACCGCGCGCTCCATGCGCTCGGGACCGGCGACGTAGTGCGTCGCGGGGAAGACGAAGACCTCCTCGTGCTCGGCGATCACCTCGCCGGTGAGCGGGTGCAGCGTCATGACCTTCTCGATCTCATCGCCGAACATCTCGACTCGGACCGCGAGCTCCTCATAGACCGGGAACACCTCGACCGTGTCCCCCCGCACCCGGAAGGTGCCGCGGGTGAAGGCCAGGTCGTTGCGGGTGTACTGGTTGCCGACGAACTTGCGCAACAGCTGGTCGCGCTCGATCGTGTCTCCGACCGTGAGCCGGACCATGTGTCGACGTACTCCTGCGGGGTGCCCAGGCCGTAGATGCACGAGACCGACGCGACCACGACGACGTCGCGGCGGGTGATCAGGCTCATCGTGGCGGAGTGCCGCAGGCGCTCGACCTCCTCGTTGATGCTCGAGTCCTTCTCGATGTAGGTGTCGGTCTGCGGGACGTAGGCCTCGGGCTGGTAGTAGTCGTAGTAGCTGACGAAGTACTCGACGGCGTTGTGCGGCAGGAGCTCGCGGAACTCGTTCGCCAGCTGGGCGGCGAGGGTCTTGTTGGGGGCCATGACCAGGGTCGGTCGCTGCACCCGCTCGACCAGCCAGGCCGTGGTGGCGCTCTTGCCGGTCCCGGTCGCGCCGAGCAGAACGACGTCGGGACGGCCGTCG
>JBKJSN010000187.1:0-5713 GCA_046595815.1 Mycobacteriales bacterium | reverse complement strand
GCACGGGCGGGTCGTCATCACCAAGCACGGACGCCCCGCCGCCGTCGTGCTCAACATCGAAGACCTCGAGGGACTCGAGGAGACACTGTCGGTGCTGTCCGACCCGAAGCTCATGCGCCGTGTCCGTCAGGGCCAGGCCGACATCGAGTCCGGCAACGTCCGGGAACTGACCAAGGACGAGGCGCTCGCGCTCATCAAGCGCGCTCGCTGATGCAGGACCCCTTTTCGATCTCGTGGTCGGCATCGGCACAGCGCGATCTGAGGAAACTGCCCGAGAAGGTCGCTACCGCCGTAGTCGAGTTCATCTACGGCGGGCTGGCAGACAACCCTCGTCGTGTGGGGCATGAACTGACTCTTGAGCTCGCCGGCCTCCACTCCGCGAGACGCGGCGACTTCCGCGTGCTGTACCGGATCACAGAAGGCCAAGCAGAGGTGGTCATCGTCAACATCGACCACCGGGCCGACGTATACCGCCGCAGGTAGCCGGCCTTACCAGCTGGGTCAGCCCACCGAGTTGTCGCCTAGAACGACTGGCGCGCTCGACGGGGGCTCCGCTTGGGCCTAGGGGATCCGACGACGCCGAAGGAGTCGTTTGGACAGGCCATGGGCTGGTGCGGCAGGGTGCGGGCGGGCGCGGACGTGCACATGCAGGGGGTCCCCATGACAGGTAACCGAGGACTGGAAGTCAGCGATCGTGTGCCGCAACACGACGAACTGCACGAGCTGTTTCGCGAGCAGGAACTTCGCTGCGGCAACGTCGAGGCGTTGGCCGCGCCCCACCTCATGGCCCTCGCCGCCCGACCCGGCGGTTGTTACGTCCGGATGGCCGGGAGTCTGGTCGGCGCCTCGCTTCGAGATGGAGCGGAACTGTTGTTGGCGGTGGCCTTCGGCGCTGGCCTGGACCGAGTAGGCGTCACCACCGCGCTGCTGCGATGCTCATCAGGCGGTGACGAGTGCTGGGTGCCGACGGCCGACGCCGACCTGGAGGTGGCTCTGGCGGCTCGTCGCTGGCGGCCCTCAACCGCCGATCTCCAGCTGCGCCTTCGCCTGCCGGCCTCAGCGGTACGGCCGCTGCCCGGCGGCGTACGCCTGGTGGATGTCGCTGGCCCCGATGAGGTGCTCCTTCATCACGCAATGCACGAGCTCACCCGCGAGGCCATGGACGACGACAGTCACGTAGAGGAGTTCCTGGAGCGCTACGTGCGCGATCCGGCGTACGACGCGGGACTGTGGGTTCTGGGACAGGACCGCGACGGTCTCTGCGGGGCGGCGATCGGTCGCGTCCAGCAACAGCCCGACGCGCTGACCGGCAAGGTCACCTATGTCGCGGTCGCACCGCGAGCGCGGGGGCGGGGCCTGGCCGCGGCCATCTTGGCCGAGCTCTGCCAGCGGTTCGCCTCCCGTGGGCTCCTGTTGGCCCAGTTGGGAAGCCACCAGGACAACCCCAGCGGGGCGCCTTCGATGTACCGCCACCTGGGCTGGGTGCAGGTGAGCAGCAGAACGCGCTGGCAGCCAGGCGCCTAAGGTGCCGACAACCGACCGACCTTCCGGAGACCGCGACCAAACGCTTTGCCGGTAAGTGCCGTTCTCCTCGGTTGAGCGCAAAGGTCCAGCGCGGAACCACCCGGTGTGTAGGCAACACGCGCTCGAGCCGAAGAAACAGCCCGAGGACCGAACCTTAGAAGCCGTACTCAGAGCAGGATGAGATCGTCGCGGTGGACGACCTCCTTCAGACCCAGTTCACGTGTCGATCGCCCCAGCAGAGCGGGCAGCTCAGCCGCGTCGTAGCCCACCAGCCCCCGGGCGACGGGTACGCCGGAGGGCGTCACGAGCTCGACCGGGTCACCTGCGACGAACTCGCCCTCGACCGCAGTGATCCCCGCAGGCAACAGCGACTTGCCCCGCGCACAGACGGCCGTCACGGCGCCGTCGTCGAGTACCAGCCGCCCGCGCGGGTGGGTGGCGTGAGCGAGCCAGAGGAGCCGCGCGGATCGGCGCGACCCGGTGGGGGCGAAGAAGGTCCCGCCGACGCCGTCCAACAGGTCGCCGGCAGCGGCCGCGGACCCGAGCAGCACCGGGACTCCCGCAGAGGTCGCGACCCGGGCAGCATCGACCTTGGACGCCATCCCGCCACGGCCGAGCCCGGACGCCCCGACCGCGCCTGCGACGACCCCCGTCAGGTCCGCGGCGGTGCGCACCTCCGACACCAAGGTCGCCCCGGCGAGACGCGGGTCGCCGTCGTACAGGCCATCGACGTCGGACAGGAGCACGAGCGCGTCGGCCCGCACCAGGTGGGCGACGAGCGCAGCGAGCCGGTCGTTGTCGCCGAAGCGGATCTCCTCGGTGGCTACGGCGTCGTTCTCGTTGACCACCGGGGTCACCCCGAGGTCGAGCAACCGCTCGAGGGTGCGCTGGGCGTTGCGGTAGTGCGTACGCCGTACGACGTCATCAGCGGTCAGCAGCACCTGGCCGACCGTGCGGCCGTGCCGGGCGAAGGCGAGGGCGTAGGCATGCACGAGCTCGGCCTGCCCGACCGACGCCGCGGCCTGCTGCGTCGCGAGGTCCCGGGGCCGGCGGGCCAGCCCCAGCGGCGCGAGACCGGCCGCGATGGCACCGGAGGACACGAGCACGATGCCGGGCCGCGCGGCCAGCGCGTCGACGAGGGCGTCCAGGCGCGACCGGTCCAGGCCACCGCTGGCGGTGGTGAGCGACGAGGAGCCGACCTTGACGACGAGGCGCTGCGCATCGGCGATCGCAGCCCTGGTCACGGGAGGAACCCTACTGATCGGCGGGATCGTCCTCGGGGACCTCGAGGTGGATGCCCAGTCGCTCCGCGCGCCGGATGTCCTTCTGCATGCGCCGCTCGCCTGCCCGCGGACGCGACTGGTCCTCGAACCGCGAGTCGACACCGCGCATGCCGGAGGCGAACTCCTCCAGCAGGGTCGGCTGCCAGTCGAAGGCGACGTCGGCGATCACGACCTCGCAGCCTGCGACCGCCCCTGCCTCCGCGAGCGCCTTCTCCACGCCCAGACGGGCGAGCCGGTCGGCGAGGTACCCGACCGCCTCCTCGTTGCTGAAGTCGGTCTGCCGGATCCAGCGCTCGGGCTTGGTCCCGCGGACGACGTAGGCGCCGTCCTCCTGCGTCACGGTGAAGCCCACGTCGTCCACTGCCGTCGGTCGCAGCACGATGCGCGTGGCCACCTCGACCGGCTTGGCTGCGCGGTCGGCGGCGATGACCTCGGCGAGGGCGAAGGTGAGCTCCTTCAGGCCCAACCGCGAGACCGCCGAGACGGTGAAGACGCGGTACCCGCGGGCCTCGAGGTCCGGCGTCACGATGTCCGCGAGGTCGTGGCCCTCGGGCAGGTCAGCCTTGTTGAGCACCACCAGGCGCGGCCGGTCCGACAACGAGGTCTTGTACTGCTCGAGCTCGGCCTCGATCGCGTCGAGGTCCGACAGCGGGTCGCGGTCGGGCTCCAGGGTGCCGCAGTCGAGCACGTGCACGAGCACGCTGCAGCGCTCGACGTGGCGCAGGAACTCAAGGCCCAGGCCCTTGCCCTGCGCGGCGCCGGGGATCAGCCCGGGTACGTCGGCGATCGTGAAGATGGTTCCGCCGGCCTGGACGACACCCAGGTTCGGGACCAGGGTCGTGAACGGGTAGTCGGCGATCTTGGGCCGGGCCGCGGACATGGCGGCGATCAGCGAGGACTTACCGGCGCTCGGGAAGCCCACGAGGGCTGCGTCCGCGACCGACTTGAGCTCCAGCACGACGTCCCGGCTCTCCCCCGGCTCACCGAGCAGGGAGAACCCGGGGGCCTTGCGCTTGACGCTCGCCAGCGAGGCGTTGCCCAGACCACCGCGGCCGCCTGCTGCCACGACGTACCTGGTGCCGGCACCGACGAGGTCCGCCAGCACCTCCCCTTCGGGGGTGGTGACGACGGTGCCGTTGGGGACCGGGAGCTCCAGGGTGGTGCCGTAGGCGCCCGCCCGCATGTCGCCGGCCCCGGCCTTGCCGGAGGTGGCCTTCTGATGCGGGTGGAAGTGGTACTCCAGCAGCGTCGTGACGTTGTGGTCGACCACGAGTACGACGTCACCACCGTGGCCGCCGTCCGCACCGTCAGGTCCGCCCAGGGGCTTGAACTTCTCGCGCCGGACCGATGCGCAGCCGTGGCCACCATCGCCCGCTGCGACGTGCAGGACGACGCGGTCGACGAAGGTAGTCACGGCTTCTCTCCTTGCAACGAGAAGGGCGGACCAGGAACCCCCGGCCCGCCCTCTCGGATGACTCTCGGTCTAGCTGACCGGGACGATGTTGACGACCTTGCGGCCGCGCTTGCGGCCGAACTCCACGGCGCCCGCGGAGAGGGCGAACAGGGTGTCGTCGCCACCGCGGCCGACGAGGTCGCCCGGGTGGAAGTGCGTGCCGCGCTGGCGGACGATGATCTCGCCGGCCTTGACGACCTGACCGCCGAAGCGCTTCACGCCCAGGAACTGCGCATTGCTGTCGCGACCGTTGCGCGAGGAGCTGGCGCCCTTCTTGTGTGCCATGTCGTCAGCCCTTCTCGATGGCGGTGACCTTCAGCTGCGTCAGCAGCTGGCGGTGACCGAGGCGCTTCTTGTAGCCGGTCTTGTTCTTGTACTTCATGATCCGAAGCTTCGGACCCTTGAACTGCGAGACGACCTCGGCGCTCACGGTGACGCCGGCCAGAGCCTTGGCGTCACTGGTCACGTCCGTGCCGTCGACGACGAGCAGCGCAGGCAGCGTCACGGCCGCACCGGCCGCACCGTCGAGCTTCTCGACCTCGACGACGTCACCGACGGCCACCTTGTACTGCTTGCCGCCGGTCTTGACGATGGCGTACACGACTGCTCCTTCAAGTGTTCGGGAGTCCCGGGCGCGAACGAGCGCGCGCAGGACCGCATCAGACTACCGGACGGGGTGCCCGGCTCTCAAACTGTGGGTGCGCCGGCTGGCCTTCCAGCCGCACGACGACGCTTCTTGACCGGCTCGCCGGCCGGCTCGGGCTCGGTGACCTCGGGCTCCACGACCTCGGGCGCAGTCACCTCAGGCTCAGTCACCTCAGGCTCAGTCACCTCAGGCTCCACAACCTCAGGTACGGCGGGCGCCTCGGTCAGCAGCTCCGACAACTCGGACTCGGGAGCGACGGTGGCGCTGCCCGTACCGCGGCCGCCACGGCGACGGCGCGGGCGGGCGGGGCCGGAGTCCTCGGCGTCGTCCTCGGGGGCCGCACCGGCAGGCACAGGGGCCTTCGGGCCGACCTTGGGAGCCCGGTCACGGTCCGCCTTCGGGGCAGCGGGGGTGATCGGGTCCAGGTGCACCTTGTGGCCGCGGCCGTTGCAGTGCTCGCAGGTCTCGCTGAAGCTCTCCAGCAGGCCCTGGCCCACGCGCTTGCGGGTCATCTGCACGAGCCCGAGCGAGGTGACCTCGGCCACCTGGTGCTTGGTGCGGTCGCGGCCCAGGCACTCGACGAGCCGGCGCACGACGAGGTCGCGGTTGCTCTCCAGCACCAGGTCGATGAAGTCGACCACGATGATGCCGCCGACGTCGCGCAGGCGCAGCTGGCGGGCGATCTCCTCCGCAGCCTCGAGGTTGTTGCGGGTGACGGTCTCCTCGAGGTTGCCGCCCTTGCCGACGTACTTGCCGGTGTTGACGTCGACCACGACCATCGCCTCGGTGCGGTCGATGACCAGCGAG
>JBKJSN010000192.1:0-8296 GCA_046595815.1 Mycobacteriales bacterium | reverse complement strand
GGCGGCGGAGCGGAACCCGCGCTGTTCGAACAACCGGCGGGTGTGCACGTCGGCGAGCCGGTCGAGCTGCAGCACCCGCAGCCGGTGCGCGAGGTCGAGCAGCGCCTCGGCCTCCGCCAACGCCTGCCCCCCGGGCAGCTGCGCGGCCGTCACCGACTCCAGCAAGGCGACCTGTTCGCTGAGCTGCGCGACCAGCCCACCGACGACCTCCGGCGCGGCCGGCACCGGCTCAGCCCACACCCCCGGCACAGCCCAGCCGGCCTCCGCGGTGGCCCAGGCCTGGTCGAACTCCTCCGCAGTCAGCAGCCGGGTCCAGGCCTCGCACGAGCACCGGTCACTGCAGGTGCACGCGACCGGACCCCAGACCCAGTCCTGACGGTCCAGCAACTCCGCCGGCACGTCGGGCACCGGCCCGTCAGCGGGCTCCTGCGCGGGCGGCTCCCAGGTCACGGGGTCCCACCCGAGCAAGACCAGCACAGGGTCCAGAACGAGCTGTGACACCCCGCTCACCCCCCTCGCCACGTCCGTGACCACATACTAGCAAACACATTCGACAAACGAAACGGACCTGTGCACAACCCATCCCAACTAAGACGGGGTGCAGACCATCAGCAGCTGACCGCCTCATGGCTCCGTAAGAGCCGGACGTTGCTTCGTCGTCCTGGACTGGCGCTGCGGAGCCGGGGCGCTGAGGGTCAGCGCAGGTCCGAGGACACGTGGAGTACTACGGGCAGGGACCGACTGCGTCGGAGCTTCCAACGCAGCCGGTCCCTGGGGCGTTAGGCGTCAGCGGAGCCAGTAGCAGCCGTCGTGCTCGACGACCTCGACGCGGCGCAGCGGCACCACGCGGGTGAGCGTCTTGAACATCAGCCCGAGCCCGGGGATCTTGGCGAAGATCCCGCCAGGCCCGCGGACCATCCGCCCGTTCGAGACGTCGTACGCCGACTGGTGCCAGGGGCACACGAGCCGCCCCTCACTGTCGATCGACCCACCGGCCAGGTCGGCCCGCAGGTGTCGGCAGTGCCGGGAGACGGCGAACAGCTCGCCGTTCGCGTTGCCCACCGCGTAGTCGCCGACGCCCTTGATCGTCCCTGGCGTCAGCTCGCCAACAGGACCCACCTTGATGTCATCAGTCATGTGGCCACCCTGCCACGACACCGGAGTACGGCGGGAAGTCCCCCCTTTCGGGCGGTTGACCTACTCGTGGGTCAGGAGTGAGGTGGACCTGCGGCGGACGACCGCAGGGGCCGCCCGCGCACCAGCTCCTGAGAGGGGGTGGCGCGATGTTCGTGCGCGCCACGACGATCGACGCGGAACCCACCCGGCTCGACGAGGGCATCGCCTTCGTGCGCGACAACGTCGTCCCGGCAGTCAACACGCTCCCTGGCAGCCTCGGGCTGTCGATGTTCGTCGACCGGACGACCGGCACCACCACCGTCAGCACGGCCTGGGAGACCGAGCAGGCGCGCGCCGAGGCCGATGCCGTGCTGACCGCGCTGCGGGCCAAAGGCACCCGGATCCTCGGCGGAGGAACCCCTGTCACCGAGCTGTTCGAGCTCGCCGTCATCGACCGGCTGCGCCCGGCCGAGCCAGGCTTCTGCAGCCGCATGACACGCGTGACCATCGACCCGGCTCACGTCGAGGAGGCCATCGACGCCTACACCACCTCGACCCTGCACGACCTTCAGCTGCTCGACGGCTACTGCAGCGCAGTCCTTCTCGTCGACCGCGCACGTGGCATCGGGGTTGTCTCGGTGGCCTTCGACAGTCGCGAGCACCTCGAGGAGAGCAGGGCCAAGGCCGAGCAGATCCGGCGTACCGGGCTGGAGAAGGCGGGGGCCGAGATCGCCGAGGTCCGCGAGGCAGAGATCGTGCTCGCGGGGATCCGGCTGCCCCAGACGGGCTGAGGCCACTGCTCCCACACCCGTTACCGTGGGGGTGACGAGAGGAGCGGACAGTGCAGTTCGCGGTGCACCCGAGCGACACCCTGGTGGACGCCGAGAAGCGGGCCGAGATCCTGGCGAACCCGGCCTTCGGCAAGGTGTTCACCGATCACATGGTCTCCGCGGAATGGTCCGCTGCTGACGGGTGGACCGGCGGTCGGCTCTCGGCGTACGCGCCCCTGTCCATCGACCCGGCAGCGGTGGTGCTGCACTACGGGCAGACCGTCTTCGAGGGGCTGAAGGCCTACCGCCAGACCGACGGTGGCATCGCGCTGTTCCGTCCGGAGCGCAACGCGCAGCGGATGGCCCGCAGCTGCCGTCGGTTGGCGCTGCCCGAGCTGCCCGAGGATGCCTTCCTCGAAGCGTGCGAGCTCCTCGTCAAGACCGAGCGTGACTGGGTGCCCACCGGTGACGGGACCAGTCTGTACCTGCGCCCGTTCGTCTGGGCGACCGAGGTCGGCCTCGGCGTTCGTCCGAGTGACACGGCCCTGTTCCAGGTGATCGCCTCGCCAGCCGGCAACTACTTCAGCGGGCCGCTCCGCTCGGTGTCGCTGTGGCTTTCGCAGGAGTACACGCGGGCTGCCCCAGGCGGCACGGGTGCTGCCAAGTGCGGCGGCAACTACGCGGCCTCCCTCGTGGCCCAGCAGGAGGCCATCGCAAACGGCTGCGACCAGGTGGTGTTCCTCGACGCGGTCGAGCGACGTTGGCTCGAGGAGCTCGGCGGGATGAACATCTTCCTCGTCCTCGACGACGGGAGCCTGGTCACCCCCGAGATCAGCGGCACGATCCTCGAGGGCGTCACCCGCGACTCGGTCATCACCTTGGCCCGCGAGCTCGGGCACACCGTCGAGGAGCGCCGCATCGACATCGACGAGTGGCGCAAGGGCGCAGCCGACGGCAAGGTCGTCGAGGTCTTCGCCTGCGGCACCGCGGCTGTCATCACCCCGATCGGTGCGCTGCGCTGGCCCGGTGGCGAGGCGGTCGCCGGCAGCGGTGAGCCGGGTGCCGTGACCATGAAGCTGCGGCAAGCGCTGCTGGACGTCCAGTACGGCCGCGTCGAAGACACCCACGGCTGGATGCGCCCGGTCTGCTAGCCGTGGGCTGTTGATCGCCGTACCGTGCGGGCAGGAGGTGCTTTTCTTGAATGTCCGCGACGCGATGAGCGCGACTGTCCTCACCATCGGCCCGACCCACACCCTGCGCCAGGCTGCGAAGCTCATGGCCGAGCGCAAGGTGGGCGCCGCGGTCGTGCTGGACCCTGACAGCGAGGGCCCGGGCATCCTCACCGAGCGCGACGTCCTCGAGGCGATCGGTGCCGGCCAGGACGTCGACACGGAGGTCTGCGGCGACCACCTGACACGCGACGCAGTGACTGCTCTCCCCGACTGGGACCTCGGGCGCGCGGCAACGGCGATGGTGACGGGCGGCTTCCGGCACCTCGTTGTCTGCGATGCCCATGCGCATCAGGTGATCGGCATCATCTCGGTGCGCGACATCGTCAAGGTCTGGAGCCAGATCGACGCGCTCACCGGCGCTTGATAGCCTCCGCAGCGATGTCTACGTCCCTCATCATTCCGGAGCGCGTCCGCTGAGAAGTCTCAGTTGACGCGCAACCCCTTCGTGCCCTCGGGCCGGAGGGGTTCGCTGTTTCTTGGAGTTCCCCGTGCTTGTCCCTGTGCTTGTCCCTGTGCTTGAGGATGCCTTTCACGTCTACGACACCACGCTGCGCGACGGATCGCAGCGCGAGGGCCTGTCGCTATCGGTCAACGACAAGCTGACGATCGCCCGGCACCTCGACGACCTCGGCGTGGGCTTCATCGAAGGCGGCTGGCCGGGAGCGAACCCCAAGGACGCGGAGTTCTTCCGCCGCGCGCAGACCGAGCTGCAGCTGAAGACAGCGACCCTTGCCGCTTTCGGCTCCACGCGCCGACCGCACGGCGTGACCGCCGATGACCTCGCCCACCTGCGCGACTCGGGCGCACCGGTGGCGACCCTGGTCGCCAAGAGCGATGTCCGGCACGTCGAGCGGGCGCTGCGTACCACCCGCGAGGAGAACCTCGCGATGGTCCGCGACTCCGTGGCCCACCTGGTCGGCGAGGGGCAGCGCGTTTTCCTTGACGCAGAGCACTTCTTCGACGGCTGGCAGGCCGACAAGGCGTACGCGCTAGAGGTGCTTCGCGTCGCCGCAGAGGCAGGCGCCGACGTGCTCGTGCTGTGCGACACCAACGGCGGGATGCTCCCTGCCCAGCTCGCCGACGTCGTCGGCGCTGTCGTGGAGGACGGTCTGCGCGTGGGCATCCACGCGCACAACGACACCGCCTGTGCCGTGGCCAACTCCCTTGCCGCCATCGGCGTCGGCGCCAGCCACGTGCAGGGAACCGCCAACGGGTACGGCGAGCGCTGCGGCAACGCGGACCTGTTCTCCGTCGTCGCTGCCCTTGAGGCCAAGCTGGGGCGGCGGGTGCTGCCGGAGGGTCGGCTGGCCGAGCTCGGACGGGTCGCCCACGCCATCGCTGAGGTCGCCAACATCGCTCCCGACGCGCACCAGCCGTGGGTGGGGGCCAGCGCCTTCGCCCACAAGGCCGGCCTACACGTCAGCGCCATCAAGGCCGACCCCGACCTCTACCAGCACACCGATCCCGCCGTAGTGGGCAATGACATGCGGCTGCTCGTCTCGGAGCTGGCAGGTCGGGCCACGATCGAGCTCAAGGGCAAGGCCATCGGGCTCGAGCCGGACAGCGCGACGGTGGCCGCCGTGCTCGACAGGGTCAAGGAGCTGGAGGCGGTCGGGTACAGCTTCGAGGCCGCCGAGGCCAGCTTCGAGCTGCTGCTGCGCGAGCACATGGGGGAGCGGCCGCGGTACTTCGAGCTCGAGTCCTGGCGGGTCATCGTCGAGCACCGCGAGGGGGCCGTGGTCTCCGAGGCGACGGTGAAGCTGCACGCCCAAGGCCAGCGCATCATCGCGACGGGGGAGGGGAACGGGCCGGTCAACGCCCTCGACGTCGCGCTCCGGCAGGGGCTCACCGAGCTGTTCCCGCAGCTCGCCAGCTTCGACCTCGTGGACTACAAGGTGCGCATCGTCAGCGGCGCCCACGGCACGGACGCCGTGACGCGCGTGCTCGTGGAGACCAGCGACGGCATCACCGAGTGGAGCACCGTCGGGGTGCACGAGAACGTGATCGAGGCTTCCTGGCAGGCCCTGGAGGAGGCCTACACCGCCGGCCTGCTCCGCCACCAGTGAGCCCGCTGGAGGGCCTGCTCGTGCTGGGCGCGGGCGGCCTGGCAGGGGCGGTGAACGCGGTCGCGGGCGGCGGCACGCTGCTGGCCTTCCCGGCCCTGCTGGCGCTCGGTCTCCCGCCCGTCCAAGCCAACACGACCTGTTCGGTCGGGTTGCTGGGTGGTTACGCAGGTGGGTCGGTGGCCTACCGCCAAGAGCTCGCCGGTCAGCGAGATCGGGTACGCCGGCTGCTCCTGCCGGTCGTCCTCGGTGCCGCCTCCGGTGCCTGGCTGCTGCTCGCCTTCCCATCGGGCGTCTTCGAGACCGTCGTGCCGTTCCTGGTGCTGGCGGCGGCGCTGCTGCTCGCCGTACAACCGCGGCTGGCCCGTGCGCTGACCGCCAGGCGGATAGGACGACCACACCCCGGCTGGGAGGTGCAGCTCGCAGTGGGGCTGGCTGCGGTGTACGGCGGGTACTTCGGCGCCGGCCTGGGCGTGGTGCTCCTCGCCGTCCTGGGCACCCTCCTGCCCGACGACCTGCAGCGGCTCAACGCGCTGAAAGGCCTGCAGTCGTTGCTGGTGAACGTCGTCGCCGCCGCTGCCTTCGCCTCGACCGGACACGTGGACTGGGCCGCTGCGTTGCTGCTCGCGCTCGGTGCCTGGATCGGTGCGACCTACGGCGTACGGGTCGCTCGGCGCCTGCCCGCGGACCGGCTGCGCGCCGGGGTGGTCGTGCTCGGCGTGGTGGTCGCGGTGGTCCTGCTCGTCCAGGGCTGACAGGGCCGCGGGTAGCCTCGGACCACCCCTGCAGGAAGGCTCGACCAGTGCGCATCGCCCGCTTCTCCGCCGAAGGCGGCGACGTCCGATTCGGTGTCGTGGAGGGTCCCGGTGAGAGTCCTGCCGACCTTGTCGTGACACCGATCGAGGGCCACCCCTTCGCTCCCTTCAGCCTCGCCGGGGAGCCCATCCCGCTGACCAAGGTGCGGCTGCTCGCCCCGGTGCTGCCGAGCAAGGTGGTCTGCATCGGCAAGAACTACGCCGACCACGTGGCCGAGATGGGCCTGTCCGCCCCGGCCGACCCGATCGTGTTCCTCAAGCCCTCCACGTCCGTGATCGGCCCGGGTGAGGCGATCGTGTTGCCGCGCAACAGCGAGCGCGTCGACCATGAGGCCGAGCTGGCGATCGTGATCGGGAGGCTCTGCCGTGAGGTGCCCCGCGCCCGGGCGTTCGACGTGATCCTGGGCTACACCTGCGGCAACGACGTCACCGCCCGTGACCACCAGGCCGCCGACAAGCAGTGGACCCGAGGCAAGTCCCACGACACGTTCTGCCCGATCGGCCCGTGGATCGAGACCGACATGGACGCGACAGCGGTCGCCGTGCAGGCGCGCGTGGACGGCGAACTGCGGCAGGACTCCACGACGGCGATGCTGCTGCACGACATCCCGGCCATTATCGAGTGGGTGACCGCCTTCATGACGCTGCTGCCCGGCGACGTGATCCTCACGGGCACCCCCGCTGGTGTCGGGCCGCTTGCTGCGGGACAGAGCGTCTCGGTGACCGTCGGCGGGGTCGGCACGCTCACGAACCCTGTGGTGGCTGCGAAGTGACCGTCCGCGTCCGCATCGCCCCGTCGCCCACCGGTGACCCCCACGTCGGTACGGCGTACATGGCGCTGTTCAACCTGGCCTTCGCCCGACAGCAGGGCGGCTCCTTCGTCCTGCGGGTCGAAGACACCGACCGTGCGCGCTTCCAGGCCGACTCCGAGCAGCAGCTCTACGACACGCTCGCCTGGCTCGGACTCGACTGGGACGAGGGCCCGGACAAGGGCGGTCCCTTCTCGCCGTACCGGCAGAGCGAGCGGCTCGAGACCTACAAGCCCTACGTCGACCAGCTGCTCGCGCAGGGCAACGCCTACCACTGCTGGTGCACCCCTGAGCGGTTGCAGCAGATGCGTGAGGACCAGCAGGCCCGCAAGGTGCCTACGGGCTACGACCGGATGTGCGTCGGCAAGACGTACGACGAGCGCGCAACGCTGGGGGGCGCCCAGGAGACCCCGGTCGTGCGGATGCTCGTCCCGGCGAACCCGCCGCTGAGCTTCGTCGACGTCATCCGCGGCGAGGTGAACGCACCGACGCCCGATGATCAGGTGATCCTCAAGGGCGACGGCTTCCCGACGTACCACTTGGCGGTGGTGGTCGATGACCACCTGATGGGCATCACCCACGTTGTGCGCGGTGAGGAGTGGATCTCCTCCACGCCCAAGCACCTGCTGCTGTTCGACTGGCTCGGGTGGGAGCGCCCTGCGTTCGCGCACATGCCGCTGCTGCGCAACACCGACAAGTCCAAGATCTCCAAGCGCAAGAACCCGGCGGCCCGGCTCACCTGGTTCGTCGACCAGGGCTACCTGCCCGCCGCACTGCTGAACTTCCTGGGATTGCTGGGTTATTCGCTGCCCGACGGCCAGGAGATCTTCTCCTTCGAGCAGATGTCTGCCTCCTTCGACTGGGGGCGGGTCAACACCGTCGGGCCGGTCTTCGACCTCGACAAGCTCGGCTGGCTCAACGGTCACTACATCCGCGAGCTCGCCCCCAACGACCTCGCCGACCGTCTGGAGCCCTTCCTGCGCAAGGCAGGCCTCTACACCGGTACGGCGGACGAGCGGGTGTTGTTGGAGGCGGCCGTCCCCCTCGCCCAGACCCGGATGGCGGTGCTGTCGGAGAGCGTCGAGCTGCTTCGCTGCCTGTTCGTCGCTGAGACCGACTTCGTGATCGACCCGGCGTCCCGGGAGAAGGCCCTGGGCGAAGGAGCGGCGGAGGTCCTCGCGGCCTGCGTTGCGGCGTTGGAGCCGCTTTCGGAGTGGACCACTGAGACCGTGCAGGGGGCCATGGACGCGGCGCTGATAGAGGGCCTGGGCCTCAAGCGCGGCAAGGCCTATGCGCCCGTCAGGGTGGCCGTCTGCGGTGCGTCGGTCTCGCCGCCGCTGCCTGAGTCGATGGCTCTGCTGGGCAAGGAACGAGTGCTCAGACGGCTCCGGTCCGCGGTCTGATTGCGCTTTGCCAGGGCTTTGAGGGCCGAGCCGCGGATCCGCTAGGCTTGCTGCCGCAACGCCTTGGGGTATGGGGTAATTGGCAGCC
>JBKJSN010000116.1:0-22138 GCA_046595815.1 Mycobacteriales bacterium | reverse complement strand
CGGTGTCGGTGTTCTTGAACCCGGTCAGCGCCCCGACGAACGTCGGGTCCGCCACGCCATAGGCCCGGCTCGTCGTCGGCGCCGTCACCGTGATCACGTTCTTAGTGATGGTCAGCGTCGCTGGCGTGGGATCGCTGCTGCCCGCGAAACCTCCACCTCCGCCGTACATAGCCTCGATCGAGTAGGTGCCAGCGATCGTCCCACCAGGGATCGTGAAGGATGCGGTTGCGGTGCCGCCGGAAACAAAACCGGAAACTGAAGAGCCAACGGTGGTGAGACCGTTCTTCACGGTGAAGGTGACCGAGCCAGCCCCTACCGTGGCGCTGCTCGTGACTCCAGCCGTAAGCGTCACGCTCGCGTCGCCGTAGGTGGCCGTCTTGTCTACAGCGTTGGTGCTCGTGGCAAGGCTGCTCACCGTGATCGAGATGGTCGCCACCGTCGATGTCAGCGCGGCCGTGCAGAGGTTGACGACGACTGCGCCGCAGGTGTCCGGGTCGCCTCGATCGGTAGCCGTGAAGGTGAAGGAATCCGCGCCCGAGTACCCGGCCGTCGGCGTGTAGGTCCGAGCCGAACCGCTGCCGCCCAAGGTTCCGTGGCTGGGTCCACTTGCGATGGCATAACTGAGATTGCCAGCCGCGGTCTCGATGTCATTACCCGACAGCGTCACGGCATTGTTGGTGCTGCCAGCAGCGACCGAAAGCGAGTCAGCAGCAGCAGACGGGGCGTCGTTGACCGGCCGGACCGTGATGGTCACCGTCGCCACGTTCGAGTCGGCTGAGCCGTCGTTCGCCTTATAGGTGAAGCTGTCCGAACCATTGAAGTTCGCAGCCGGCGTATACGTGAACGTGCCGTTCGAATTCACCGTGACGGTGCCGTGCGCCGGATTCGTGACCTTGATGGCCGTGAGCGCGTTGCCGTCGGCGTCCGTGTCGTTCCCGAGCAGACCTGTGAGGGTTGTGAGGGAAGCCGCTGCGATCGAAGAGTCCTCATTGGTGCTGTAGGCGTCGTTCGCAGCCACGGGCGCCCGGTTGAACTGAAGCGTCGTGTTGAGCGTGGCGGTGTTGTTCGCCGTGTTGAGATCGTCCTGGTTTGCCGACTGCGCCTGCGCCGTGTCCTGGTAGACCGTGCCGAAGGTCCCCGATGCCGGCATTGTTGCGGTCACGGTCACGGAGATCGAGGCTCCTGGCGCAAGGGAACCGAGCGTCCACGAGACAGTCCCGGCCACCTGGGTGCATCCGCCGGTGCAGGAGACGTAGGTGAGTCCGCTAGGGAGCGTGTCGGTGATCTGCGGCTGGTTAGACGTCACAGTCGCCGAGTTGTTCTGGGTCGCCAACGTGTAAGTAACGGTGCCGCCTAGACCTGCGGTGCTGGGTCCTGTCTTGGTGATCGCCAGGTCAGGCTTCGGCGCATTCGCGGCGATCTGAACCTTGTTGATCGGGAGCGTCCCAAGCGCCGGGGTTCCTCCCAGGGCAAGCGAGTTGCCCGAGGAGACACTTGCCCCAGCCGCCATCATCCCAGTGAATGTCACCGACGCGTCCGTAGTCGAAGACGGGACAGTCACGGTGAACGTGTACGTCCACTTGTTGCCGGCCGGAGTGCTGAGAGTCGGGGGAATAGGTGTGAAGGTGACGCCCGCCCCCGTCGTCGCAAAACTGGTGAGGTCCTGGATGCCGGGCGTCGTGCCTTGGAAGCGGTCAAAGTCGACCGCGATCTGCTGGACCACCGTGGTGCCGGTCGGATTGAGGAGATGCACGCGCAGCGGGATCGCCTCGAGCTCGCGCCATCCGGCGAGAGCGTTGGTCTGCCACGGGCCGGAGCTGACACAACCAGGCCCCGAGGTGCACGGTGATTTGGACTGTCCCTCGAGTTTCGCGCTAAAGCTGCTGCTTGCTGCCACCACGTAGGGGCCGACGAAGGGACCTCCGCTGGCGGCACCGTTGGTGCCGACGGGGTCCACCGGCTCCGTCGAGGTGTCTGCCACCGCCCGCGCCAGGTTGACCCGGCCGTTGCCGGTGTCGGACACCGTGCCGGCCGGGTCCGCGTTGCGCGCCAGCCGACCGACGATGACGCCGTTGGAAGCCAAAGGATCGGAAGCCTTCAGCAGCGCAGCCGAGCCCGCGACGATCGCGGCTGAGGCGGACGTACCCGTGGCGCTGCCAGAACCTGACGCGATCCCAACACCGGGCGCTCCGAGGAAGGCGTCCTCCCCGGAGTTCGAGAACGAGGCCAGCGCGTCGGAGGAGTCGGTCGCCGAGACACCGACGACATGCGCATCGCCAGCCGGGTAGGTCGAAGTCGTGGAGCCGCCGTTGCCCGTGGCGGCGACCAGCACGACCCCGCGAGACCAGGCGTAGTCGACCGCGGACTGCAACGCCGAGCTATAGCTGGGGTCGCTGAAGCCCATGAGGATGACGTCGGCGCCGTTGTCGGCGGCCCAGGTGATTCCCGCGATGACGTCGCCATCGGTGCCCGTGCCGTCAGCGCCGAGCACCTGCACCGGCATGACCGAAACCCCAGCAAACGCAACGCCTGCGATGCCGGTGCCGTTGTCGGTGTTCGCCGCCGCGATGGAGGCGAGCGCCGTACCGTGCCCGTTCCGGTCATCGGTCGCCGAGCCTCCGAACGCCGACCATCCCGGCACCTGCGTCACGTCAGCCGAGGCCGAAACACCCGTGTCGAGGATGGCAAGCGTCGCGGTCCCGGAGGGGGAGACCACACCGTGCACGTCCTCCCAACCGATCTTGGGCAGTGCCCACTGGTCGCTGTACGACGGGTCCGTGGCCACAGACGCGACCCGACGCGAACGCTGTACCTCGACCCGTGCCACCTGCGCATCGGAGGCATACCGACGCTGGTACGCCGCGGCCTGACCGGAGGGGACGGTCACGGCCTCGATGCGCAGCCGTTCGATCGCGCGGCCCGGCGTCCCGCCGTTGCGGGCGACCAGCTGGTGCGTTGAGACCCCCGGCTTGGCAGTCACGAGCAGCGTCACCGAACCTGACGGCGCGGCTGATGCCATCGGCAGCGTGGTGGCCATGAGTGCGGTAACCGCTGTAGTGACGAGCGCAGAGCGAGTGAGCCTCGACATGAAGAAATCCCCCCGAAACAGCGCACCCCCCGGCACGCCGTCACGAAATCGTCTCCTGCCCCCTCAAGTCCGGCAAGGGCGAAGCCGATAGACATGGGTGGTTCATGGGCAAGAGCCTGCCTTGTCCAACCGTTCGGCCTAACTCGAGCCGGTGCCGAGGGAGAGTTGCGCTCTCGCGAGTCTGGGACCCCCGTGGCCCGAAGACCCCTGCCAGCCGGGTCTTTCGGCACCTGCGCACCCCCGGTACGGCGGGCAGCATGCGCTCATGCGGGTGTTGTCCTTGGAGTCCCTCAGCCGGCACCTGTCCGCGCTGCCCCTGACGCGACCCCGCGTGCTGGCTGGCGGCAACGGCGCCACCCCGTGGAACCTGTTGCGGCTCGTCGACGCCGCCGTTGCGACCTACCGGCTGTTCGTCCTGAACGCAGCTCCCGGCCTGCCGGAGCGCGACGGCGTTATCTGGGAGACGCCGTTCATCGGCGCGGGCATGCGTGGCCGGGACGACCTCGAGTACCTCCCCTGCCGGCTCAGCCTCGTGCCTGCCTTGCTGCGGACCTCGACCCCTCCCGACATCGTGCTGGTGACGACGAGCCCGCCCCGCAACGGCACGGTGTCGCTGGGCACCGAGGTGAACATCTTGCCCGCGGCCATCGAGACCGCCCACAGCCGAGGCGGTCTGGTGATCGCCCAGATAAACCGCGGAATGCCGTACACCTTCGGCGACGCGGTCGTGAGCCTCGACGACATCGACCTCGCCGTCGAGGTGGACTCGCCGCTGCTGGAGCCGGCGCCCCGCCAGCGCGACGCGGTCGCGCACCAGATCGGCGCCCAAGTCGCAACTCTCATCCCCGAGCAGGCGACGCTGCAGCTCGGGATCGGCGGGGTGCCCGACGCGGTACTCGAGTCCCTGCTTGCACGCCGCGGGCTGCGGATCTGGTCCGAGATGATCAGCGACGGCGTGCTGTACCTGGAACGCGAGAGTGCGCTCGACCCGGACGCGCCCATCGTGACGTCCTTCGCGATGGGCTCGCAGGAGCTCTATGACTGGCTCGACGGGAACCCTCGCCTTGTCTTCGCGCGTACGGAGCGGGTGAACGATCCAGCCGTCATCTCCCGCCAGCCGCTCATGACCTCTGTGAACTCCGCGTTGCAGGTCGACCTGTTCGGCCAAGCGAACGCGTCCTACGCGCGTGGACGGGCCTACTCAGGGTTCGGCGGCCAGACCGACTTCATCGTGGGTGCGCTGCACGCGACAGGTGGCCAGGCGATCATCGCGCTGCCTTCCTGGCACGCCCGGGCCGACGTCTCCACGATCGTCCCCGCGCTGCGCGAACCGGCGACGTCGTTCCAACAGAGCTACGTCGTGACCGAGCAGGGCGTTGCCAAACTGTGGGGCGCGAGCCAACGCGAGCAGGCTCGATCACTGATCGACAACGCCGCGCACCCGTCCGCGCGTGCAGGCCTGCGTGAGGCCGCCGGACACCTGGGACTCACCTGAGTCGGGGAAGCCACCCTGTCCGGCAAGGGCCTGACGTCAGCGGCGCCGGCGGCCGCCGGGGATGGCCACGGGCACCACGAGGTGCAGGGCGAGGAAGCACAGTCCGAGCGCGAGCAGGCTATAGGCGCCGAAGGTGACCTTGAAGAACACGAGGATGAAGCAGACGGCAGCGGCGATCGCGAGCATGGGGGGTCTCCTAGGACGACGAGATCACCCTGGAGCCCAGGGTCTGCTGAGGTTGTGCCCGTTCTGGGACCATGGCGAACGTTCCAGCGCCGGGAGAAAGATGCGGAACCGAACGACCTAGGCGGAACTCGCCGTACCCGGCCGCCCGACCACGTCAGCGATCCGCTTGAGATCCTCGAGTGAGGCGAACTCGATGGTGATGCGGCCTTTAGACCTGCCCACGTCGACCTTCACCCGCGTCTCGAAGCGGTCCGACAACCACTCGGCCACCTCGCGGGCCTCCTCCGGCACCATCCGCTTCGCAGCTGCGGCTCGCGAGCGGTGTGGCGCCTCGGACGAGGCGAGTGCCACGGCCTCCTCAGTCGAGCGCACGGACAGGCCCTCCGCGACGACCCGGTGCGCGAGCGCCTCCATCGCCTCAGCGGTGGCCAGGCCAAGGATCGCCTTGGCGTGGCCGGCCGAGAGCACCCCCGCCGCGACCTTGGACTGCACGCCCGGCGGCAAGTTCAACAAGCGCAGGGTGTTGGAGATCTGCGGACGCGATCGGTGGATCCGCGTCGCGAGCTCCTCATGCGTCGCGCCGAAGTCCTGCAGCAGCTGGGAGTACGCCGCCGCCTCCTCGAGCGGGTTGAGCTGGCTGCGGTGCAGGTTCTCCAGCAGCGCGTCGCGAAGCATGACGTCGTCTGGGGTGTCCCGCACGATCGCAGGGATCGTCGCCAACCCCGCCTGCTGCGACGCCCGCCACCGACGCTCGCCCATGATGAGCTCGTAGCGGTCCCCCTCCAGCGGCCGTACGACGATCGGCTGGAGCAGCCCGACCTCCCGGATCGACCCGACCAGCTCCTCGAGCTCGTCGGCGTCGAACACCACGCGGGGGTTGACGGGGTTCGGCGTGATCGAGTCCAGCGGCAGCTCGGCGAACCTCGCCCCCGCGACGGGTGCGAGCTCCACCTCCGACGCGGGCGCGGTCGAGCTGTCGATGGCCGGCCCCTGGGGGATCAGCGCACCCAGCCCCCGACCGAGGCCGCCTCGTTTGCCGGGCTGCGTCACTGCGCTCTCTCCTGTACGTCGGAAACGGGCGCCTCCGGGACGGCCGCGCCACGGATGGCCAGCTCACGGGCTGCGGCGACATACGCCATCGCCCCGCGCGAGCCCGGGTCGTATGTCACGACCGACTGCTGGTAGCCCGGGGCCTCGGAGACCCGGACCGATCGCGGGATCAACGTGGGCAGCACGACGTCGCCAAAGTGCTCGCGGACCTCATCGGCCACCTGGTCGGCAAGGCGGGTGCGGGCGTCGTACATCGTGAGCAAGATGGTGGACACCGCCAGGCCCGGGTTGAGGTGGGCCTTGACCATCTCCACGGTGCGCAGCAGCTGACCGAGCCCCTCCAGCGCGTAGTACTCGCACTGGATCGGGATCAGCACCTCGCGGGTGGCGACGAGGGCGTTGACGGTGAGCAGCCCCAGCGACGGCGGGCAGTCGACGAAGACGTACTCCACATCGGCACCCGGGCCCGCGCAGTAGGCGTCGATGGCCCGCTGCAGGCGCGACTCGCGCGCGACCAGCGAGACCAGGTCGATGTCGGCACCGGCGAGGTCGATCGTCGCCGGCACGCACCGCAACCGCGGGACACCCGCGGCGGGCTGCACGACGTCCTCGATCGGGGCGCCCTCGACGAGCACGCGGTAGACGTCCGGCACTCCGACGTGGTGCTCGACGCCGAGGGCGGTGGAGGCGTTGCCCTGCGGGTCGAGGTCGATGACCAGGACCGTCGCACCGTGCAGGGCCAGCGCAACCGCGAGGTTCACGGTGGACGTGGTCTTGCCGACCCCGCCTTTCTGGTTGGCGACCGTGATGATGCGCCGCTCGGCCGGACGGGGGAAGACCTCGCTGCCGGACCGCACCCGAACGGCGGCCGCGGCCTGCTCGCCGATGGGGGTGTCCGCGGCGCTCTCGCGCAGGGATGCGCGCAGCCGGTCCGCCGGTGCCTCCGCGAGCGAGGGGTTGGGGGCAAGAGTGGGGTCGGTCATCGACGGGCCTTCCTCTGCTGAGCCTTTGACTGGCGGGGAGCGCCGGCCTCGACCATGACGATCCTGGCGTGCGTGCCGAGCTCCGGGGAACCGACCTCCACGACGGACGAGGACGTGGCGCCCAGCCCGACGAGGGTGGGTCGGGCGACGTCGAGCTCTGCCTGTGCCTGTTCGCCCTTGAGCGCGAGAAGCCGACCGCCGGTGTGCAGCAGCGGAAGCGACCAGGCCGCGAGACGATCGACCGGCGCCACCGCACGTGCGGTCACCACATCGACCTCCAGCTTGCCGTGCAGCTCTTCGGCGCGGACCCGGCGTACCAGGGTGTTGCGCAACCCGAGGGCCTCCACGCACTCGGTAAGGAACTGAGCGCGACGGGCGAGGGACTCCACGAGCACGACCTGGACGTCCGGCCGTTGCAGCGCAAGCACGATGCCGGGCAACCCGGCGCCGGAGCCGAGGTCGAGCACGACCTGGCCGTCCTGGACCAGCTCAGTCAGCCCGGCGCAGTTGAGCAGGTGCCGCTCCCACAGTCGCGGCGCTTCCCGCGGACCGAGCAGGCCGCGCTCAGTGCCCGGGCCGGCGAGCAAGGCGGCGTACGCCTCGAGGGCAGGCAGCGCGGCGCCGAAAACGGCCGCCGCGGCAGGCGGAGAGTCGAGCGGCACGATCGGGTCGTCGCTCACGCGTGCGCGCTCACGAAGGCAGGACCACCACGCGGCGCTCGGGCTCCTCGCCCTCGGACTCCGACTGCACGCCCTCGACCGCAGCAACAGCGTCGTGCACGACCTTGCGCTCGAACGGCGTCATCGGAGCGAGCTTGACCGGCTCACCCTCCTCCAGGACGCGCTGGGCCGCCCGGGTGCCGATCTCGGTCAACTCCACCTTGCGGCGGGCGCGGAACCCACCGATGTCGAGCATCAGTCGGCTACGCACGCCGGTCTGCTGCACCACGGCGAGCCGGGTGAGCTCCTGGAGGGCCTCGAGGGTCTGGCCGTTCGGGCCGACAAGGGCGTCAAGGCCCTCACCGACGATCGCCACGACGGCTCGGCTGCCCTCGACATCCATGTCGATGTCGCCGTCGACGTCGGCGATGTCGAGCAGGCGCTCGAGGTAGTCGCCGGCGATGTCGCCTTCCTGGACGAGCAGGTCTGTGGTCTCGCTGCCGTTCTCGGTCACATCAGTTCCTTCGGTACGACGGGTCTGTGGGGCTGGGGGCTAGCGCCGCCCGCCCTTTCGCTGCTTGTTCTTGCGGGCACCGGCGGAGCGCTTGGGGCCGGGCTGGCTGGTGGCACGCGCGGGGGCGGCGGGCGCCTCCTTGGCGGCGGTGCTGTCGCTGTCCTTGATGCCCTTGGTGTCCTTGATGGACTTGGAGTCCTTCGTGAACTTGGGGGCCTTGCCGGCGTCCTTGCCGGCGTCCTTGCCGGCGTCCTTGCCGGCCTGCTTGGTCGGGGCCGCGCCACCGGGGACCACGGGTGGCATCCGCGCGATGACGTACTGCTGCTGACCCATCGACCAGATGTTGGTGGTGAGCCAGTAGAGCAGCACACCGATCGGGAAGCTGAAGCCGAAGACCGCGAACGACAGCGGCAGGACGTACAGCATGATCTTCTGCACCTGCGCCTGCTGGGGATCGAGGCCTCCGCCGGAGCGGGCCATCATCTGGCGCTGCGTGAGGAACGTCGTGGCGCCCATCGTCACGATCATCAGCGCCGCGACAACCTTGACCGTGGTGGCGTTCGCGCCACCCAGGTCGGCGAGCAGCGAGGCCTTGCTGTTGAAGGCCGCCGAGATCGGGGCGCCGAAGACCTTCGCGTGCGCCGCCTGGCCGATGAGCTCATCCGACAGGCCGTACTTACCTTGGAACGACCCGTCCGCCTTGGGCTTGACCTCGTTCATCACCTTGAACAGCGCGAAGAAGATCGGCAGCTGCAAGATGAGCGGCAGGCAACCCGAGATGGGGTTGGTCCCGTGGTCCTTGTAGAGCTTCATCAGCTCGACGTTGAGCGTCTCGCGGTCGCCCTTGTGCTTGGCCTGCAGCTCCTTGACCTTGGGCGCGATCTCCTGCATCCGCCGCTGGCTCTTGATCTGCTTGACGAACAGCGGGAACAGCACGATCCGCACGGTCATGGTGAGGAAGACGATCGACAGGCCCCAGGCCCAGCCGCTCGCGTCCGGCAGGAAGGTCGACAGTCCGTTGTGGATCTGTTCGAGCACGAAGGCAACGGCCGTCGCGAGGGCGTCGAAGATTCTCACGTAGGTGCTCCAGCACGAGGGGTAGCGGGGACGGGGTCGTAGCCCCCGGCGTTCCAGGGGTGGCAGCGCCCGATGCGCCGTACGGCGAGCCAGCTCCCGCGCAGCAACCCGTGCTCACGCAAGGCACCCACGGCGTACTGGCTGCAACTGGGCGCGAAGCGGCAGCGCTGCCCGAGCAAGGGGCTGATCCAACGCTGATAGCCACGGATCAGCAGCAGCAAAGGAGCCGTCACCACGGAGCTGACGACAGAAGAACCGACGACGGACCTCATCGGGTCACCCGGGCCAGCGCGGCGTCGAGATCGCCGGCGAGCTGCGCGCTCGTCGCGGTCGCCGCACCAGGAGCCGCCCGTACGACCAAGCGCGAGCCTGCGGGCAGGCCGGCGACACGGTCGCGCAGCAGATGCCGCAGACGACGGGAGACGGTGTGCCGCACGACGCTGCCTCCGACTCCCTTGCTGACGACGAGGCCAACGCGCGGGGGAGCGCCGTCGGCCGTACTGAGCAGGTGCACGCTCAACAACGGACGACCGGCGCGACGTCCGCGACGGACCGTCTCGGTGAACTCCGCCGACGCACGCAGACGGTGAACCGCAGCGAGCACCAGCGGAGGCGGTGCGTCAGGCCGAGAGCTCGGTGCGGCCCTTGCGGCGGCGCGCCGCGAGGATCGCGCGGCCCGCCCGCGTCGACATGCGCAGCCGGAAGCCGTGCGTCTTCGCGCGACGGCGGTTGTTCGGCTGGAAGGTGCGCTTGCTCACGACTAAAGGCTCCTGGACCGATGGGGAAGTTCAATGACGGACCTGTCCACGGTACGGACGAGCCCCACCATGGTCAAACGAGCCCCGTCCGGGACCCCCTCTGGAAGCTCGTGTCAAGCACCTCGAACGCGACACGCCGACGACAATGCGACTCCGTGGCCAGGAACCTGTGGACAACCCTTGCAGCAGCCCACAACGGGCTGTTAGCGTCCGCGGGCCGGTTCCTCCCGGCTGTTCCGGAACCACTCGCGGGACGGTTCACCGGTGGCTCCGCACCCCCTTTCCCGGTCTTCTCCACAGGGTCGTCCACGTCCTGTGAGGAGGTTCGTGAGCGGCGTCACATTCAGGACCGATATCTCTCCACAGCCTGTGGACAACTGTGTGGACGCCCGATCATGCACCACCTCCCACCAGGCCCCCGGGTCCCGGTCGCGTCGCCGCGCCCGGCCCGTACGACGAGAAGGCGCGCGTGACCGACAGCACCCCGACCCAGGCTCCCCCGACCCCCGCCGACGCGGCTGAGCTCGAGCAGATCGTCCCGCTCGAGCTCGAACTCGAGGACGTCTGGCAGCGAGCCATGAACGGCCTGGCCGACGGAGCGCTGTCGCCGCAGCACAGGGCGTGGGTCAACCTGACGCGACCGTTGGGCCTGGTCAACGACACCGTGCTGCTCGCCGCCCCGAACGACCTGGTCAAGGAGGTCCTGGAGGCCAGGCTCCGTCCGGTCGTCGCCGGGGCCCTGTCGGCGATCTACGGCCGCGAGATCCGCGTCGCCGTGACGGTCCAGCCACAAGACGACGAAGGCGCGGACGCCACCGTCACTGCGCAGCCCCAGGCTCCCACTGCCCGGCCGGCGGAGACGATGCCCGGCGAGGCGCTTCCCGGCACCGGCCGCGACCGCTCGCCCGAGCACGACGCGGGCGGCACCCTCCTCGACTTCTCGACGCGTCCCGCGCGGGGCAAGGACGTCGAGCCGGCCCGGCTCAACCCGAAGTACACCTTCGAGACCTTCGTCATCGGCTCGTCGAACCGCTTCGCGCACGCCGCCGCGGTCGCCGTCTCCGAGGCCCCCGCCAAGGCGTACAACCCACTGTTCGTCTACGGAGAGAGCGGACTGGGCAAGACCCACCTGCTGCATGCGATCGGGCACTACGCCCAGCACCTGTTCCCCGGCGTGCGCGTGCGGTATGTCAGCTCGGAGGAGTTCACCAACGACTTCATCAACAGCCTGCGCGATGACAAGCAGCACGCGTTCCAGCGCCGCTACCGCGACGTGGACGTCCTGCTCGTCGACGACATCCAGTTCTTGGAGAACAAGGAGCGGACGCAGGAGGAGTTCTTCCACACGTTCAACACCCTCCATAACGCGAACAAGCAGATCGTCATCACCAGCGACCGGCCGCCGCAGCAGCTGTCCACCCTGGAGGACCGGCTGCGTACCCGCTTCCAGTGGGGCCTGATCACCGACGTGCAGCCCCCCGACGTCGAGACCCGCATCGCGATCTTGCGCAAGAAGGCGGCCAGCGACCGACTCGCCGTGCCGCCGGACGTGCTCGAGTTCATCGCGAGCAAGATCGCCACGAACATCCGGGAGCTCGAGGGCGCGTTGATCCGGGTCACGGCGTTCGCGAGCCTGAACCGCCAGCCGGTCGACCTGAGCCTGTCCGAGATCGTGCTCAAGGACCTGATCCCCGCCGACGGCGGCACCGAGATCACCGGCGCCACCATCATGGCGGCCACCGCGGAGTACTTCGGCCTGACCATGGAGGACCTGTGCGGCTCCTCCCGGTCCCGGGCACTGGTCAACGCCCGCCAGATCGCGATGTACCTGTGCCGGGAGCTCACCGACATGTCGCTGCCGAAGATCGGGCAGATGTTCGGCGGCCGCGACCACACGACGGTGATCCACGCCGACCGCAAGATCCGGGCACAGATGGCCGAGCGTCGCCAGACCTACAACCAGGTGGCGGAGCTCACCAACCGGATCAAGACCCGTTCCCGCGCGTGAAGCCGGTCGCGACAGCACGTGACGCCAGTCACAGGCGCTCTGCACAACCTGGGGACAACTGTGTGGACGGCCACCAATTCACGTGGACGGCTGGTGACGGCCAGTCGACTGTCCACCGTCGTCCACGGGTCGCCCGGGTGACATCCACACGCGCGTCCCAGGGCGACACGCCCTGCGACCTGGCACGATGCGCGCAGTCCACAGCGTCGCAGCCCCCTACGACGACGACTGTTCTTTCTCTCCCCGGAACCCCCAGGGGCAGTTCGGTGGACCCCGACCTGTGGACAGGTCCCGTCGCACCCGTACGACACACTCAACGTGACGTTCTGGTGCACCGCACCACTCGTAAAGATCTGGAGAGGCGAACCACATGGAGCTGAGGGTCGAGCGTGACGCGCTCGTTGACGCTGTGGGCTGGACAGCCCGCTCGTTGCCGACCCGGCCGCCGATGCAGGTGCTGCTCGGCCTGCTGCTCGAGACGACGGACCGCGGTCTGTCCGTGAGCGGCTTCGACTACGAGGTCTCCTCGCAGATCGCCGTCGACGCGGTGGTCGGGGAGGCGGGCCGCGTGCTCGTCCCGGGCCGCCTGCTCGCCGACATCGCCCGGTCGTTGCCGGCCCAACCGGTCGACCTGCGTCTCGAAGGCACCCGCGTGGTGCTGACCTGCGGAGCTGCGCGGTTCACGCTGCCAACGCTTCCGGTGGAGGACTACCCCTCGCTTCCCTCGATGCCCACCACTGCTGGCTCGTTGGAGAGCGACGTCTTCGGTGCGGCAGTGGCCCAGGTGGCCCTCGCGGCCGGACGGGACGACACGCTGCCCGTCCTCACCGGTGTGCGGATCGAGATCGAGGGTGACCAGGTCACGCTTGCCGCGACCGACAGGTACCGCCTTGCCGTTCGCACGCTGGCCTGGAAGCCCGAGCAGCCGGGGATGTCGGCCACTGCGCTGGTCCCCGCCCGCACCCTGGCGGAGACGGCCAAGGCCCTGACCTCCGGTCCGGAGGTGACGCTTGCGCTGTCCACGGGCACCACGGGCGAGGGGATGATCGGCTTCGAGGGCGGTGGCCGCCGTACGACGAGCCGCCTGCTGGAGGGCGAGTTTCCGAAGTACCGCAGCCTGTTGCCGAACGAGAGCTCGTCGTTCGCCGAGATCTCCACGGCGCCCTTCGTCGAGGCCGTGAAGCGCGTGGCCTTGGTGGCGGCGCGCAACGCTCCTGTCCGGCTGGCCTTCTCGGCCGAGGGTGTCGTGCTTGAGGCTGGTGGCCAGGACGACGCGCAGGCTTCCGAGCGGCTCGAGTGCGGCTGGGAGGGCGAGGACATGTCCATCGCCTTCAACCCGCAGTACCTGCTCGACGGGCTCGGTGCGGTCGACAGCGACACCACGACGCTGGCGTTCACTGCCCCCACCCGCCCGGCGGTCCTCACCGGCAAGCGGCACCCGCAGGGTGAGGGAGCGGACTACCGCTACCTGCTCATGCCCGTTCGCCTGTCGGGCTGATCCGCTTCCACACGGGGCACGTCGCGAGCAGTCGTCAGGAGGTAGGCATGGGCACGCTGGGGATGGTCGGCCTCGGTCGCATGGGCGGCAACATGACGGAGCGGCTCCGTCGCGGGGGGCACACCGTCCTCGGTTACGACCGGGAGCCGGGCGCACGCGACGTCGAGTCGCTCGAGGAGCTCATCCAGCAGCTCCCGACACCGCGCGTCGTGTGGGTGATGGTGCCGGCCGGTCAAGCGACGTCCTCCACGATCGAGGCGCTCGGGGACCTGCTCGAGCCCGGCGACGTCGTCGTCGACGGCGGCAACTCGCGCTACACCGATGACCAGGTGCACGCCGAACACCTGCAGACAAAGGGGATCGGCTTCGTCGACGCCGGCGTGAGCGGTGGTGTCTGGGGCCTCACCGAGGGCTACGCCCTCATGGTCGGTGGGGAGGCTGCACACGTCGCTGCGGTGCAGTCGTTCTTCGACACGCTCAAGCCCGAGGGGGACCACGGCTTCGTCCACGCCGGCGCAGTCGGTGCCGGGCACTTCGCGAAGATGGTCCACAACGGCATCGAGTACGGCCTGATGCAGGCGTACGCCGAGGGCTGGGAGCTCATGGAAGCGACCGAGCTCATCACCGACGTCCCGGCCGTCGTCGCCAGCTGGCAGCAGGGGACCGTCATCCGGTCCTGGCTGCTCGACCTGGTCGTGCGGGCCCTGGACAGCGACCCGCACCTGGAGCAACTTCGCGGGTATGCCCAGGACAGTGGCGAGGGACGCTGGACGGTGCAGGCGGGGGTGGAGCACGCCGTACCGCTGCCCGTGATCACCGCCGCGCTGTATGCCCGCTTCGCCTCCAGGCAGGACGACAGCCCGGCGATGAAGATGATCGCGGCGCTGCGCAACCAGTTCGGTGGGCATGCAGTGACCAGCGCCGCCGGCTCGACGGACACTGGCGCGGACGCGCCGGGTGCAGACGTCGCCCCGCCTGCGACCTGACCCATGCACGTCTCCGCCCTGTCGCTGACCGACTTCCGTTCTTGGACGCAGCTGGACCTGGAACTCACGCCAGGGCCGACGGTCCTCGTCGGCAGCAACGGGCAGGGCAAGACCAACATCGCCGAGGCGCTGTTGTACGTCGCAACCCTCGGCTCGCACCGGGTCTCCTCCGATGCGCCGCTGGTGCGTCAGGGAGCTGACCGTGCCGTCGTGCGCGCGCGGGTCGAACGCGACGAGCGGACCATGCTGGTGGAGCTCGAGCTCAACCCCGGCAAGGCGAACCGCGCACGCATCAACCGCTCGCCGGTGCCGCGCGCCCGCGAGGTCCTGGGTCTGCTGCGGACGGTGCTGTTCGCCCCCGAGGACCTCGACCTGGTCAAGGGAGATCCCAGTGAACGCAGGCGTTTTCTCGATGACCTGCTGGTGCTGCGTGCACCCCGGTTCGCTGGAGTCAGGGCCGACTACGACCGGGTGCTGAAGCAGCGCAACGCCCTGCTGAAGACGGCGTTCCTCGCGAGGCGGTCCGGCGGTGGTGACATGCGCACCCTCGACGTGTGGGACAGCCACCTCGCGCAGACCGGCGCGGAGCTGTTGTCTGCGCGGCTCACCCTGGTGGAGGAGCTGCTGCCGTACGCACAGGTTGCCTACCGCGAGGTCTCCAAGGGCCAAGGTGAGCTGGCGCTGACCTACCGAAGCTCGCTCGGCGAGGCGATGCCCGAGACGGCCGACCGTGAGGTGCTGGCCGCAGTGCTGCTGTCGGAGCTGGCACGGATGCGCCCGCAGGAGGTCGACCGGGGGGTGTCGCTGGTCGGGCCACATCGCGACGAACTGGTGCTGACACTCGGGACGCTGCCGGTGAAGGGTTATGCCTCCCACGGGGAGTCGTGGTCGGTGGCCCTTTCACTTCGGCTGGCGTCGTACGAGCTGCTGCGCAGTGACGGCGGGGAGCCGGTGCTGGTGCTCGACGACGTGTTCGCCGAGCTCGATGTCGGCCGCCGCGAGCGGTTGGCGACGTTGGTGGAGCACGCTGGTCAGGTGCTGGTCACTGCTGCGGTCCCTGACGACGTGCCCGAGCAGCTGGTGGGTGGTCGGTACGACGTGCACGAGGGCACGGTGACCCGTGTCCGCTGAGGTCGCAGCTGAGGTCGCAGCTGAGGTCACCGTGAGGTCTTCATGAGCGAGCCGGAGCCGCCCCCGGTTTCCGGACCGGACCTGGTGCGCAAGGCGCTCGCCGAGGCCAAGGCCGCGGCGCGGGAGCGGGGAGTGGCCGCGGGCAGTGGCGCCCCGCGCAAGAAGGTGGCGCCGCGGCGCCGGGGCGAGGCGGGCGACCCGATGCGCTTCGGCGAGGCGATCCAGCGGCTGGTCGACCAGCGTGGCTGGCAGGACACCACGACGAACGCAGGGGTGCTGGCCAACTGGGACTCGCTGGTGGGCCCAGAGATCGCCGATCACTGCCAGCCGACTTCGCTCGTCGACGGTGAGCTGGTGCTGGTCGCGGAGTCCACAGCGTGGGCGACCCAGTTGCGACTGCTGACCCGGACGCTGCAGGCGAGGCTGGGTGCGCAGGTGGGCGAGGGCGTGGTGCAGAAGATCACCGTGCGCGGGCCGGCTCAGCCGGACTGGCGCAAGGGACCCCGACGGGTGCAGGGCCGGGGACCACGTGACACCTACGGCTGAGCGCGGAACCGCTCGTCGGCCCGTGCACAGCGCGCCAGTGGGGGGACACCGGGGCGGGGGGTGAAGCCGACAGCGGCGTCCACAGGGCCTCCTGTCGCCCTGGCTGTCGGTGTGACGGGCTACACTCCGGACAGACACGGGCCCGTCGCGGCCCGTTTTCCTCTGACAGCCCCCACCGCCTACCGGCTCCGGGGGAGAGCGGGGCGTGGGCATGACCGACGAAGCCGTCACGGCGAGCACGAACGGCGGGTACGGCGCGTCCAGCATCACCGTTCTCGAGGGCCTGGAGGCGGTGCGCAAGCGCCCGGGCATGTACATCGGCTCGACCGGTGAGCGAGGCCTGCACCACCTGGTCTACGAGATCGTCGACAACGCCGTGGACGAGGCGCTCGCCGGCTACTGCGACACGATCCTGGTGCGCCTGCTGCCCGATGGCGGGGTGTCCGTGCAGGACAACGGTCGTGGCATCCCGGTGGAGATCCACCCCAAGGAGGGTGTGCCCGCCGTACAGGTGGTGCTGAGCACGCTGCACGCAGGCGGCAAGTTCGACTCCCAGACCTACGCCGTGTCCGGTGGTCTGCACGGTGTGGGTGCCGCGGTCGTCAACGCGTTGTCGAGCCGGCTCACCGTCGAGGTGCACCGCGAGGGCTTCGTGCACCGTCAGGAGTACCTCGCCACCGTGCCCGGCCCGCTGGTCAAGGGCGAGCCCACCGATCGGACCGGTACGACGCTGTCCTTCTGGGCGGACGACACGATCTTCACCGAGATCACGACGTACAGCCGCGAGACGTTGCACCGCCGTTTGCAGGAGATGGGCTTCCTCAACAAGGGGCTGTCCATCACGCTGCGGGACGAGCGGCTGGAGCTCAACGACGGGGAGCTCGTCGAGACGACGTTCCTCTACCCCGACGGCCTGATGGACTTCGTGCGGCACCTCGGCGCCACCCGAACACCAGTTCACAGCACGATCATCGGGTTCGAGGACGAGTCACCGGTTGACGCGCCTGGACAGCGGATGTCGCTCGAGGTCGCGATGCAGTGGACGGACTCCTACAACGAGTCGGTCTACACGTTTGCGAACACCATCAACACGCACGAGGGCGGCACGCACGAGGAGGGCTTCCGGGCCGCGCTGACCCGTGTCGTGAACGAGTGGGCCCGTGCGAAGGGGCATCTGAAGGAGAAGGAGCCCAACCTCGAGGGCTCCGACATCCGCGAGGGCCTGACGGCGATCATCAGCCTGAAGATCAGCGAGCCGCAGTTCGAGGGCCAGACCAAGACCAAGCTCGGCAACTCCGAGGCCAAGGGCTTCGTGCAGCGCGTCGTCGGGGACCGGCTCAAGGACTGGTTCGAGGAGCACCCCGGCGAGGGCAAGGACATCGTCCTGAAGTCCACGCAGGCGGCCCGGGCTCGCATCGCGGCCCGCCAGGCCCGCGACCTCACCCGGCGCAAGGGTCTGCTGGAGAGCTCCTCGCTCCCCGGCAAGCTGGCGGACTGCCAGAGCACTGACCCCACCAAGTGCGAGATCTACGTCGTAGAGGGTGACTCCGCCGGTGGCAGCGCCAAGGGTGGCCGGGACTCCAAGTTCCAGGCGATCCTGCCGATCCGCGGCAAGATCCTGAACGTCGAGAAGGCCCGCATCGACCGGGTGCTGAAGAACAACGAGGTCCAGGCGATGATCACCGCCCTGGGCACCGGGATTCACGATGAGTTCGACCTGGCCAAGCTGCGCTACCACAAGGTGGTGCTGATGGCCGACGCCGATGTCGACGGCCAGCACATCCGCACGCTGCTGCTCACGCTGCTGTTCCGCTTCATGCGCCCGCTCATCGAGCACGGGCACGTCTACCTCGGGCAGCCGCCGCTGTACAAGATCAAGTGGAACGGTGGCGAGATCCAGTACGCCTACAGCGACCGTGAGCGTGACGGCGTCATCGAGATCGGTCAGGCTGCCGGCAAGAAGCTCCCGAAGTCCGGCGAGGCGGTCCAGCGCTTCAAGGGGCTCGGCGAGATGAACGCCGAGGAGCTGTGGTCGACCACCATGGACCCAGCTCAGCGGGTGCTTCTCCAGGTGACCCTCGACGACGCCGCGACCGCCGACAACCTGTTCACCGTGCTCATGGGGGAGGACGTCGAAGCCCGGCGGTCCTTTATCCAGCGCAACGCCAAAGACGTGCGGTTCCTCGACATCTAGCCCTTGTTCCACGTGAAACCGACTGCCCCCGGTTCCACGTGAAACGCGCCCACTGACACGCCGCCTGACCGAAGGGACCCTCCGTGGTCGACACCCTGCCTCCTCCGCCTGAGCACGACCGCGTCGAACCGGTCGGCATCGAGGTCGAGATGCAGCGCTCCTACCTCGCGTATGCGATGTCGGTCATCGTGGGCCGCGCGCTCCCACGGGTCGAGGACGGCTTGAAGCCGGTTCACCGGCGCGTGCTCTACGCCATGTACGACGGGGGCTACCGTCCCGACCGCGGCTACTTCAAGTGGGGCCGCGTCGTCGGCGACGTGATGAGCAACTACCACCCGCATGGTGACAGCTCGATCTACGACACCCTGGTGCGCCTGGCTCAGCCCTGGTCGCTTCGCTACCCGCTGGTCGACGGCAACGGCAACTTCGGCTCGCCGGGTAACGACCCAGCAGCCGCGATGCGCTACACGGAATGTCGTATGGCGCCGCTTGCGATGGAGATGTTGCGGGAGATCGACCAGGAAACCGTCGATTTTACGGCGAACTACGACGGCCGCAGCCAGGAGCCGGATCTGCTCCCGAGCCGCATCCCCAACCTGCTGGTCAACGGCAGCAGCGGCATCGCGGTCGGTATGGCGACCAACATCCCGCCTCACAACCTGCGCGAGATCGCCAGCGGCGTGCTGTTCGCCCTCGAGAACCCGCAGGCCACCCAGGAGGAGCTGCTGGAGGCCCTGCTCGCGCGGGTCCAGGGGCCCGACTTCCCGACCAGCGGCTTGATCATGGGCCGGCAGGGGATCGAGGAGGCCTACCGCACGGGCCGTGGCTCGATTCGGATGCGGGCTGTCGTCAACGTCGAGGAGGACGCCAAGGGGCGCACCATCCTGGTCGTCACCGAGCTGCCGTATCAGGTGAACCCTGACAACCTCGCACTGGCGATCGCGGATCTGGTCAAGGACGGCCGCATCACCGGCATTGCGGATGTCCGCGACGAGGGTTCGTTGCGCACCGGTCAGCGGCTGGTCATCGTGCTCAAGCGCGATGCGGTCGCCAAGGTGGTGCTCAACAACCTCTACAAGCACACCCAGCTGCAATTCACCTTCGGTGCGAACATGCTCGCCATCGTCGATGGCGTCCCGCGCACCCTGCGGCTGGATGAGTTCGTCACCTATTACGTCGCGCACCAGGTCGACGTCATCGTCCGCCGCACCCGCTTCCAGCTGCGCAAGGCCGAGGAGCGCGCGCACATCTTGCGGGCGCTCGGCAAGGCACTGGACCAGCTCGATGCGGTCATCGCCCTGATCCGCGCGGCCGACTCGGCGGACGCCGCCCTCAGCCAGCTGATGGATCTGCTCGACATCGACGAGATCCAGGCGCGCGCGATCCTCGACATGCAGCTACGCCGGCTGGCAGCGCTGGAGCGGCAGCGGATCCTCGACGAACTCTCCGAGCGCGAGGCCGAGATCGCTGACCTGACAGCGATTCTCGCCGACCCAGGTCGTCAGCGGCGCATCATCGCCGAGGAGCTCACCGAGATCGTCGACAAGTACGGCGACGAGCGGCGCACCCAGATCCGACCCTTCGAGGGTGACATGTCCGCCGAGGACTTCATCGCTCGCGAAGAGGTCGTCGTCACCGTCACGACCGGTGGCTACGCCAAGCGCACCAAGACCGATCTCTACCGATCACAGCGGCGTGGGGGCAAGGGCGTGCGGGGTGCCCAGCTGCGCCAGGACGACGTCGTCCAGCACTTCTTCACCACCAGCACGCATGACTGGTTGCTGTTCTTCACCGACCAAGGCCGGGTCTACCGGGCCAAGGCGCACGAGCTGCCCGAGGCCAACCGCGACGCCAAGGGCCAGCACGTCGCGAACATCCTCGCCTTCTTGCCGGACGAGAAGATCGCCCAGGTCATCCCGATCACCGACTACTCCGTGGCGCCGTACCTCGTGCTCGCGACCCGGGCCGGCAAGGTGAAGAAGACCGAGCTGACCCGCTTCGACTCCAACCGCTCCGGTGGCCTGATCGCCATCAACCTGGCGGAAGGCGACGAGTTGATCGGCGCCGCTCTGGTCAGTGCCGAGGACGACCTGCTGCTGGTCAGCCGCAAGGGGATGTCGGTCCGCTTCCGCGCCGACGACGGCCAGCTGCGCCCGCTGGGCCGCGACACCGGCGGCGTGAAGGGCATGGACTTCCGGACCGGCGACGAGCTGCTCAGCATGGACGTCATCCGCGCTGACGAGGAGCGCCAGCGCTACGTCTTCACCGTCACCGATGGCGGGTTCGCCAAGCGCACAGCCGTTGCGGAGTACCGCGTCCAGGGCCGCAACGGCTTGGGCACCAAGGCCGCAAAGCTCAACGATGACAGGGGATCCCTGGTCGGCGCGCTCATCGTCAGCGACGACGACGAAGTGATGTGCATCCGGGCCAGCGGCAGCGTCACGCGCAGCGTGGTCAGTGAGGTCCGTCCCACCGGCCGGGTCTCCATGGGCGTCACGTTCGTCAAGCTCGACGCCGGCGATGCCGTCGTTGCGGTGGCCCGCAACGAGCCCGAGCCCGAAGACCCCTCGGGTACGTCGGAAGGCGACGCACCGGAAGCCGGCACCGACGCCGTGGTGGATGACACCTCCGACGTTGTCAGCGAACCTGCAGAGGAGCCCGCACCCTCCGATGGCTCAGCAGACACCCAAGATGACGATGCTGATGAGGACGCGTGAGCTCGGTGGGCGATCAGACGGAGCCGACGGACCGGCCGAAGGAGACTGAGTCCTCCGACAAGCCGTCGACCAACCCCCCGCAGAGCCAGCCGTTGGTGCGGGCGCCGTCGGTCTCTTACCCGCTGCTCTATCCCGCGTCTCACCCCACCGCCGCCGCACCAGGACCCACGGGACAGCCAGCCGGCTTGCCCACCGGGCCCCCGAAGGCACCCTCGACCGGACCAACACCGTCTGTCGACCGGGCACCGTCTGTCGACAGGGCACCGTCTGCCGAGCAGGCACCGTCGCAGGAACCGGCCGCTGCCGAGAAACCAGCGCAGCCACCGGCCGCGGCGCCCATCCCCTCGACGACGCCGGCGGCTCCAGAGGTGTCAGAGGCACGGCGCACCGCCCCGGACGTGCCGACGTCAGCCCCCGAGGCACGGCCGGACCCCGACTCCGCGGCCACCGCCGCCCTGTCCAGGCCGGCCCCCACGACAGCAGACACACCAGCGCCACCCCACTCCCTTCCGGGGGGCACTCCCGCCGGCCACCCGCCGGCCGAGCCAGCCGCGGAGCAGAGCCGGCTGCGGTCGACACCGGGTCCGCAAGGCGTCCCCCCACGACCAGCACCGCTTCCGCCTCCGCGGACGGTGCCGCTCACCGTGCCGGCACCCGGCGCCGAAAGCGCCAGGGCCGGAGGCTCGCTCGGTGCCGTTTCCGTCGTACCCAACCCGGCTGGTCGCCAGCCGGCCGAATCCCCAGGCATGCGACCGATCCGGGGCCGTCGAGCGCACCTGGTCCTGCGCCGCTTCGACCCATGGTCGGTCTTCGTGATGAGCCTGCTGCTGTCGCTGTTCCTCGCTGTGGTGACCATCGCGGCCGCGTTCGTTCTCTATTCGGTCCTTGACGCACTCGGCGTCCCCGAGAGCATCAACCGCACAGCCACCGACGTGCAGGGCGGGGGCGACGTCCTCACCTCCGGTCGGTTCATCGGCATCGCGTCGCTGATCGCTGCTGCCAACGTCGTGCTGCTGACGGCGTTCGCGACGTTGGGTGCCGTGCTCTACAACCTGTGCTCCACCTTCGCCGGCGGGCTCGAGCTCACTCTCGTCGAGAAGGACTGACGTCCTCGTTCGTGTACGCTCTCGGGCCGTGCCGGACCCGGTCCGCCGGGCCTGTAGCTCAGCTGGTTAGAGCGCATCCCTGATAAGGATGAGGCCGGAGGTTCAAGTCCTCCCAGGCCCACCGTCACAACCGTCACAGCAC
>JBKJSN010000211.1:0-9631 GCA_046595815.1 Mycobacteriales bacterium | reverse complement strand
CCGTCGTCCTGATCCACGAAGACGGAGCCGAACTGGTCATCCACGCGATGCCCTGCCGCAAGAAGTACCTCGACCTCCTGCCCTGACAGGCTTCGTGGTCGGGATCCGTTCATGCCGCTGCGCGTGCGAACGCTGCGGTATTGCGGATCCACCCTCGGCCGTCCAGTAGTAGGATAAAAGTATGGCATCGAAGCGCAAGGTGACGGTGACCATCGACGAAGCACTGGCCGAAGCCCTCGAGCGGGCTGGCGGAGTTTCCGGTCAGCTGAACGAGGCTGGCTGGGCCCTCGTCGAACGTCGCAGTCGTCTCGAGCATCTGCGGGCCCTTCTCGATGCACTTGACGCCGAGGACGGTCCGCTGCCGGAGGACCCCACAGAGGATGACCGCCTGCGACGACTACTCGGCGGCGCCGCGTGATCGTCGCCCTCGACTCGGAGGCGTTCAACGCTCTGGCCGGGCCAGACTCGATCACCAAGCAGCGAGTCCGACGCCTCTTGCGCACGGCTGAGCAACTCGGACGTGACGTCGCCGTGCCCTCTGTCGTGCTTGCGGAGCTCTACCGTGGCCGGGGCCGCAACCAACTCGTTGACGCTTGCCTGGCTCGCGAGGACGCCTCCCTGTCCACGCGGGACACTGACCGGGACTTCGCCCGCATCGTCGGGGCCGTGCTCGCCGATAGTCGAGCGGGCTCTGAGATGATCGTCGACGCCCACGTCGTTGCCCTGGCGCTCGAGGCCGGTGGCGGAGTTGTCGTGACTGGCGATGCCGACGACCTCAGCAAGCTCGCCGCCAGTTATCGCAACATCGTCGTCGAAGCGGTGTGAGCCCAGCGGTCGTGTGACCGACGCATCCATCTGCCGGAGCGGGGTAGGGCCCCGCTGCATGCGCTGTTCTCTCCGGCTCCTGTTGGATGTCGTCATGACAGGCGAGTCCACCGGGGCTGATGCACGTCGCGGACGTCCGCTCTTGCCGCTGGCCGTGTCGTCGAGCGTGCAGCAAGGTCTGCGCCTGCATCCGGCTCGTACGGCATGTTCTGGGAGTGCGACGTGGCCTTGGCCCCAACTACGTATCAGATTCCTAGTCATGAGCCCTGGACTTGACCTCACGAACATGACGGACCGTCGTCCTGCTGCGCGTGTGTGCTTCCCTAGGAAAGATGGGCCGCGTCGAGGGCAGCTTGGAGGGACGTGCGGTAGCCGACTGAGGTGTAGGTGGCCCCGGACACGGCGTCGATGCGGGCGCTCTGAGCGGTGAGGGTCTCCTGCTCCAGGAGCGGCACGGCCTGGCTGTTGATCTCCTGGTCGCGCCCACTGCTCTGCGGGTAGTCGATCGCCTTAGCCGCCAGGATCTTGTTGCCTCGGATCTTCAACTGAACCTGCACGGGCCCGTAGCGGGTGTCTACGGAGGTGCCGTTGACGGTGACCGTCGAAGGCGCTGGCGTCGCCCTTATCGTCGGGTGGCCGGCAACGGCGGCGGGTGGGGAGGCCACGACGATCCCTGCCGGAGCGAGGGGCGTTCCTGGGCGTCGATGAGCTGCTATCCGGTTGAGGCTGGTGGGGTAGAGCATGAGCAGGCCGAGGGTCACGGCGGTGCCGACGAGGACAGTCGCGTTCCGGCGCGCGCGTTGGACGTCCTGTCGGCTCATGGCCTGGTCACCGGGCCCCTGCTTTGTGCGCGGCGTCGAGCGCGGACTGCAGGGACTGGCGGTAGCCGCCGGAGGTGTAAGTGGCACCGGACACGGTGTCGATCTGGGCGCTGTTGGCCTGAACAGTTTCTTCATTGAGCTGCGGGATCGCTTGGCTGTTGATCGCTTGCTCGCGTCCGCTGCTCTGGGGGTATTCGATGGCTTCGGCTTTGACGATGCGTCCGCCGCGCAGGGTGATCTGGACTTGGACGGGCCCGTACTGGGTGTCTGCGGGGCTGCCGTTGACCACGACCTCCGGGCCGGCTGGCTTGGCCGTCGGGCGAGGGGCAGGTCTGTGCACGGTCTTGCTCACTGTCGGGGGCGCGGAGCGCGTCGCACTGGCCCGCGTCGCTGGTGCCGTCGGCGAGTGCGTCGACGCGGGGCTCCCGGCGACGGCCCGTGCCGGGCTGCGAGTTGCCGACGGGCTGGGATCCTTCGGCGCAGCGCTTCCGGGGGTGGCGTCAGCCGTCGACGACGTCACTGAGTCGGCGCTGCTGGTCGTCGGGCCCGCGACGAGGCGGGCAGGCGCGGCTCCGAGGGCTGGCGGTGACGTGCGGTGGCTCGCGTGCAGCGACAGTCCGAGTACGGCGACGCTGACTCCGGACATCGTCGCCATGATGGGCTTTCTCATCCGGGGGTCACCATGTGAACCGCTCCTGATGGAGTTGGGAGCTGGGGAGGCCAGCGGCGAGGGCCGCTGCGCAGGCCGCGTCCATCCACGAGTCGGGACCGCAGACGAACAGGTCGTGGTGGTGCAGTCCGGGGATGAGCCGGTGCAGCGCGTCAGCGTCGGTGAGGTGGCTGGCGTTTCGAGGCAGCCATGAGGTGCGACCGGGGGTGCGCGGTCCGAGCAGGTAATGGACGGTGATGCCCCGCTCGGTAGCCAGGTGCTCCAGGTCGGCCCGGAAGACAAGGTCGGGTTCGCTGCGGGCGCGGTAGAGAAGCACCGCGTCGCCGCGGGCGTAGTCGAGGTCTTCGAGCAGCGCCCGCATGGGGGTGATGCCGATACCGCAGGCGAGCATCGCGACCTTCGCTTGGGTGCGCTCACCCGCAGTGAGCCGCCCGTAGGGGCCTTCGATGAGCACTTTCGTGCCTGGCCGCAGCCTGGCGAGGCGGCCGCTTCCGTCGCCGAGGTCCTTCGCGGTGATCTGCAGTCGGTCGTGCCGTGGGGCGGCTGATAGCGAGTACGGGTTGCCGCGTGACCAGCCGGGTCCGTCGAGGAAGCGGAAGATGAAGAACTGGCCGGCTTGGACGGGGAGCCGGTGCAGCCCTTTGCCGCCCATCTTGAGGGTGACGACATCGGGGCTTTCCCGGATGACGGTCGTAACCGTGATGCCGTGCCGCAGCGTCCGCAGCAACGGCAAGCCAATGCGGTAGAGGAGGACGGCTCCGGCAGCGAGGGCGTAGGCGGTCCACCAGTACAGGCGTGCGAGGGCGCTCGTGTTGAAGTCGGCACCGGTCCAGATCTCGTGCGGGACGCTCAGTGCGACGCCGAGGTAGGCGTACAGGTGCAGCAGATGCCACGACTCATATCGGAGCCGGGCGCGGGCCACCCGAATCGAGGTGACGGTGACCACTGTCAGAGCGACGGTCCCCGCAACCGCCAGGAGCATCCCGGCGTAGGAGGTCGTGAGGGTCCAAGCTTCGTGGAAGACGTCGGTGTGGTCACCGAGGGTGTACCCGACGGTGATCAGCGCGACGTGCAGGATGAGGAGGTTGAACGACCAGAACCCGACGAGCCGGTGCCGCCTGGCGAGTTCGTCTTGGCCGTAACTCCGTTCGATCAGCGGCACACGCGCCATCAGCAGCACCTGCAGCAGCAGAAGGTCCGCGGCGACCAGACCCGTGAGCCGCCCGAGGGAGGTGAGCTGATCGGTAGGTCGTGCAGTCAGCAACTGCACGCCGCGTCCGGCGAGCCATAGAGCAGCGACGACCAGGGCACTAGCCCAAGCCGCCACCCCGGCGGCATCGCGCCACCAGTGCGGAACGGGACGAACCCGGTTCCGCGCTGGTGTCCGCCGGGGGTGACGGACGTGGGTACTGGTCATCGGCCAGCCAGCTCAGGCAGTTCTGCGCGTCGAACGTGTGGCTCTCGCTACGAGGCCAGCAGCCAGCAGCAGGAGCGCGCCTTCAACGATGAGACTGACCACGCCGAGAGTCTCGGTCCAGTTGCCCTTGTCGTCGGTGTAGTTCGGCAGACCCGGTCCACGGGACAGCACAAACCCGACGATCGGGGCCAGAGCAACGCCGATCGCCAGCAGCCACGCCTTGACGGCGTGCCTTCCCGGCCCGGCCAGGAGAACGACCGCCGCGACGAGGCCGGCCGCTTCGAGGAGGTAGTAGCCGACGCCAACGTAATGCGGCGTCTTGTCGCCCGGGAAGCCGCCTTGGTCCTTCACATGGATGTATGCGACACCCAGGGCCAAGGCCGCGCCGAGAACCCGCGACACGACGTGATGCTCTGGGCCCTTCACCCGCGTGTAGGGCTGGCGGGCGGGCGCGCCGGTCGAGGTCGTGCTGATCATGGTGTCTCCGTCAGGCCAGGGGAGGCGGTCGAAGATCACCATGCCCGCTGGTTCTTAGACGGTTCTTGGAACAGCGTTGCCGGGCCTGTCAACTCCCTGTGAGTCCGCTACCAACTGCCGGGAGCACGAGCTCGAACGTCGCCCCGACCGAGCCCGGGACAAGACGAAGGTGCCCGCCGAAGCGGTTCGCGACGTCCTGCGTGAGGGCGAGCCCGAGGCCGTAGTGCGCGCGGCCGGCCCGCTGCCCTCCGGAGTGGAACCGCTGCATCACCTCCGCTGCCGAAGCCGGGTCGATCCCCGGGCCGCTGTCGGTAACAGCGAGAACAACATCGCGCCGTTCCCGTCGGCACGCGACCGTGACCTGTCCTCCGGATGGCGTGTGGTCGATCGCGTTGTCGATGAGCGACAGAACCGCCCGCCGCAGGGCCGCATGGGTCGCTTTCACCGTGAACTCACCGGTCGCGTCCGGTGCCGGATCCGCGAAGCGAAGGAGGACCGCGGTGGCTTGCGCGTGGGCGAGGGCGCTGTCCACGCATGCACGGGCGACCAGGTCGACGCGAACGTCGGTCAGGTCACCCTGGGTTCGGGGGTCAGCAGCGATCAGCAGGTCCTCTAGCACCTGTCCGAGACGGTGGATGTCAGCCACGACTGCTGTCGAGTCGGCACGCACCTGCTCTGGAAGCGCGTCTGTGCTCTGGACACCGGCATCCAAAAGCTGGGCCCTGGTGCTCAAGAGTGTCAACGGAGTCCGGAGCTCGTGGCTGGCGTCCGCAACGAAGGCCCGTTGCAGGGCGAGGGCCTGCGCGAACGGGCGGACAGCCCGGCGCGCTAACAGCAGCCCAAGACCCCCCGCGAAAGGCAGTGCCAGGACGCTCGCGAGACCCATGACCTTCAGCAGACGGTCGCGTTCGGCGTGCTCAGGCGCAAGGTTTTGAACGACCTGCACGACCTGGACAGGGCCCGTCGTTCGCCGCAGGGTCGCGACCCGGAACTCATCACTGTCAGCGGTGTGGAGCTCCGCGAGCATGACCTGACGCCCGGCATGCTGCCGCTGCCCCTCCAACTGGGGCATCAAATCCTGCGGCAGGCCCGGGCTTGCCGTAGTGCCCTTGCTGGTTGTGAGGACCAGCCACGTCCCTGCCGGCGGGTCGCCTACGTCGTCGGCTGTCGCGGCCGTTGTCCGCAGGAGGGCGTTCGCGGACGCGGTCTGACCACGCACGACGCTGAGCGTGATCAGCGTGACCAGCAGCAGCATCGCCAGGCCGACCAGGGCAGACGCGCGCAGCGCGAGCTGGCGGGAAGTCCGCCGCACGAGCACGTCATCTCCGAGCCGCGCAGGCCCCTCGCTCATGTCGGCCCCAGCCGGTAACCGACACCGTGGACGGTCCCGACGACGCCCCGGCCGAGCTTGCGGCGCAGGTAGTGAACGTAGGTGTCGACAGCCCCGTCCGATTCCGCGTCATCGAATACTCGCTGGAGGAGGTCTTGACGGCTGAAGACCTGCCTGGGTCGGGAAGCCAGGTGCTGCAGCAGGCGGGCCTCACGTTCGGACAGCTCGACACGCGTTCCGTCGTCGGTCTCGACCACCCGCTCATCCCACAGCAGCCGGCCGCCCGGCACGACCAAGGATGGGGCGCTGGCCTGATGCCGCCGCAGCAGAGCCCGAGCCCTGGCGAGGAGCTCGGTGATCTCGAAGGGCTTGGCGAGGTAGTCCTCCGCCCCAGCGTCCAACCCCTGGACCCGGTCTTGGGTCGTGGCCCGCGCCGACAGCACCAGCACGGGAGTCCGGACCCCTCGTCCCCGCAGTCGGGCGATCAGGTCCAGACCCTCGATGGCCGGCAGGCCCCGATCGACAAGCAAAAGGTCAAAACTGGCCGTCAGAGACAGGTGCAGGGCCCGCTGCCCGTCGCCTGCCAAGGTCACGGTGTAGCCCTCGGCGGTAAGCACACGTTCGAGCAACACCGCTAGCTCGGTGTCGTCCTCGACGACCAGGACGGAACTCACGTCTGCTGTTCCACGCGACCATTATCCAGGACCGCATAGCCACGATAGCCCGCTGCCCTATGTACCAACTCCCGCCAGCCCGTGCCTGCAACGAACGCCGCCGTCGCGAGCACATCAGCTACCCACAGGGACGGGCCCGTGATCGTGACCGACAGCAGCGGTGAGTCGGTCGGGTGTCCTGTGTGCGGGTCGTACAGGTGCGCACCGCGTGCAGCCGTGCCGCTCGTCGCGACCGCACCCGTCGTCGTCGACAGGACCGTCAGAACAGCCTGAGGGTCGCGAGGGTCCTGCAACCCCACGCCAAACGGCCGGCCGCTCGGGGTCAGAACCGCGACGTCCCCGCCGGCGTTCAGGCACCAGTCGAGTCCCTGGACCGCGGCCAAGTGCCGCAATGCCCGCTCAGCCGCCCAGCCCTTCACCAACCCCGCCGGGTCCCAGACCCCTTCGGGCGTGACCGGGTCGAACCAGCCGCCGGTCAGCGCAGTCGCCTCACCACATCGCAACGCAACCTCGCGAACGTCCGGATGGCACCCCGACAGATCCATCTCGCCTCGGCTCAGTCGGCTCAGCTCACTACCGGCGAGATAGAGGGAAAACCGGCCGTCAACCTCGTAGAGCTCAGCCATCACCCGCGCCACCGCCTCTGCCGCCAACGACCCTCGGGCCTCAGACCCACGGGCGAGCACGCTGACGGGTAAGCCCATGACCTGCTGCACCCAGCTCCGACGCGGTTGTTCGACAGTCACAAGAGCGACGCTAGGCGCCGCCGGCCACCGCACACCATCTGCGGCTGCGCGCGAAGGCTGCCGTCGCATGGCAGGTTCACGCCTTCGTGCTTGGCGGGCGGGCGCGACTGGCGGCGATGATTGGAGGCTCGGCTATCCGGGATGGACTTGTCAGGGCGGCCGGCGTCGCCGACGTATCAGTTGTGTCCACCCCGAGCGCTACGGCTGTCAACGGACAGCAGGATCTCCAGGTGGGCGGACATCAGATCTCCAGGCATGCGGACACGAGTTCTCCCGGTGGGTGGACAGCTGATCTCCAGTAGTACTCAGGTCAGCGGCACCACTCCTTTCCCGGCCAGGGCCTCAGCAAGTCGTTGAGAACGTCCGTCGGTGAGGACCTTATGGGCGTGGTGCAGGAGCCGGTCGACCGTTGTCGTGGCCAGAGTCTTGGGCATGATCGTGTCGAAGCCTGAGGGCTTGATGTTGCTCGTCACCGCCACCGATCGGCGTTCGTAGGCCGCGTCGATGACGCGGTAGAACGCCTCCGCGGCGTCCTGGCCAGCCGGGAGCGCGCCGATGTCATCGATCACGATCAAATCGCTGCGGCAGATCCGCACGACGACTTTCGCGATCGAGGCGTCGACCCGTGCGCGGCCGATCGTTGCGGTCAGGGTCTCGAGGGTGGACCAGGAGACCCGCATGTCGGCGTCGATGACGGCGTGCGCGAGGGCCTCGACGAAGTGGGACTTCCCGGTGCCGCTCGGACCGCTCACCGAAAGGTTCTCGGCCCGCCCGACCCACTCCAAGGTGCGCAACGCGGACTGGGTCGCGGGTTCGATCGAGGAGTCCTGCTCACGCCAGGACTCGAAGGTCTTCCCGGTCGGGAAGCCCGCGGCTTTGCGGCGCATTCGTTGGGTCGCGGCGTCGCGGCCTTTGATCTCCTCGGCGAGCAGCACCCGCAGGACTTCGGCGGGGTCCCACCGTTGCGCCTTCGCGGTCGCCAGGACCTCGGGGGCGGCGGCGCGGACGTAGGGCAGGCGCATCCGGCGGAGCACCAGCAGCAAGTCCTCGGGCAGCGCCGGCGCGGCCGGGGGCCTCACCACCGCTGCTCCCGGACGGGCGGCTCGAAGCCGTTGTAGCTGTGGTGGTCGTGCTCGCGGCCGGGGTAGATGTCGTCGTCGTCGGCCTGTCCGTTCACGATCAGCTCGGTGAAAGCGCTGAGCCGGTCGCAGACCGTAGCGGTCGCGGTGTCGTGGCAACCGAACCGGTTCAGGTCGGCCCGGACGTCGTCGTTGGCCGCTGTGAGCCACTGGCGTAGGTAGTCCAAGATCTCGGACAGTTCCAGTGCGTCGAGCAGGTCCAGGGTGAGCGCGGCGTTGCCGGTCTTGCCGTAGGTGGTGCGGGCGGTCCTCATGCCAGGGCCTCCCACGCACTGGTGCCGGGCTGCGCGGAGTGGGCCTCATCGGCGCGGACCAGCTCGAGCTGCGGTCGGCCGCCGGCGAGGTGGTCGCTGATCGACACCAGCGCACCGTCGTCGAACCGGCCCGCGGTCGCGGCCAGCATCAGGGCTGCGTCGATCTGTGTGACACCGACGACTGCGGCGAGCTCGACCGCGTGGGCCATCTTGCTCCGGATCCGTTGCGCACCAACGGCGGCAGCCTCGATCAGCCACCGTTCCGCGCCAGGGCCGAGGTCCAGGAACGCGACCTCCCCAGCGGTCCGCGGCTTGGGCCGCGGAGCGCGCGGTTCGTTCCCCGCCGGGTGTCCGGGGTAGTGCTGGTCCAGGATCCGCGGGTTGCCGGGAGTGCTCAGCTGATGCCGCCAGATCTCGGACAGCCCGAGTGGGGTGCGGGCCACGATGACGAGCTCCTCACCGACGACCCGGCACCACACCTCCTTGCCCTGGTAGCCGTCCGGGGTGGAGTAGCGCACCGATCCCCAGCGGATCGTCTGATCGTCGCCGACGCTGCGGGTCTCACCGAGGGCAGTGGTGTGCGCCTCGGCCGGCAGGATGTGCAGCCGCGCTCGTTCCTCGGCGAGCATGTCGACCGGGGCCCGGCTGGTCTCCCGATGGACCCGAGTGTTCAACGTCAGGCTGACCTGCTCGCAGGCCTGGGAAAACGCGGCGAAGCTGCGATAATCCTCCAGCAGGTTCGCCGACGTCGGGACCAGATCCCGCTTCGCGACCTTCACGGTCGACTCCGACCCACCTTTCGATTCCGGGTCGTAAGGGACGCAGGTGTGCAGGACGCAGCCGTAGTGCCGACCGACAGCGACCATCTGCGGGTGCCGAACCGCGACCCCCGCGACATGCTCGATCGTGACGGTCTTCTCGTTGTCGGTCAGCAGGTAAGTCGGGGCGCCCCCGACGATCCGCAGGGTCATGTCCAGACACGCCACCAAGGTGCCCATCGTGCGGTCCCACGTCGGCAGGATGACCCGGAAGCGTGACCAAGCCAGCCACGCGCAGAACAGGTTCGTCCGGCGGCCGTTGACCCGCGGTCCCTCGCCCCAATCGAACTGAAGCCACAGCCCGATCTCCGGCACCCACGGCCGGTACTTGCGGCGGTGCCCGGCGGGCGGTCGCGGAGCTGAAGGCGGACTGGCGGGACGGGCACCGCCGCAAGTACCGGCCGTGGGTGCCGGAGATCGGGCTGTGGCTTCAGTTCGATTGGGGCGAGGGACCGCGGGT
>JBKJSN010000093.1:0-68918 GCA_046595815.1 Mycobacteriales bacterium | reverse complement strand
CGGGCGACCGCGACGAGGCGGAGGTACTCCAGCGTCGTGGCCTTCGTCTCGCCCTTGAGATGGTTGTTCTCGGGCTGGTAGGTCCACGGGATGAAGGAGCGGAACCCGCCCGTGCGGTCCTGCACGTCGCGGACCATGCGAAGGTGCTCGATGCGCTCGGCGTTGGTCTCGCCCGTGCCCATCATCATCGTCGCGGTCGACTCGACGCCCAGGCCGTGCGCCGTCTCCATCACCTCGAGCCAGGTCTCGCCCGACTCCTTCAGCGGAGCGATGACGGTGCGCGGGCGGGCCGGCAGGATCTCCGCGCCGGCGCCGGCGAAGGAGTCCAGGCCCGCCGCCTTGAGCCGGGAGATGACCGCGGTGAAGGAAAGGTCGGACACCTTGGAGATGTGCACCACCTCCGAGGCCCCGAAGGAGTGCACCGCGAGCGAGGGCTGCGAGGCCTTCACCGCACGCAGCATGTCCTCGTACCACTCGATGCCCAGCTCAGGACTGTGCCCGCCCTGCAGCATGACCTGGGTCGCCCCCAGCGCCACGGCCTCGTCGGCCCGGCGGACGATCTCCTCGATCGAGTGCGTCCAGCCCTCGGCGTGCTTGGGAGCGCGGTAGAAGGCGCAGAACTTGCAGGCCGTCAGGCAGACGTTCGTGTAGTTGATGTTGCGGTCGATGAGGTACGTCGCGATGCCCGCCGTGTCGGCGAAGCGCCGGCGCCGGACGGCATCGGCGGCCCGGCCGAGGGAGTGGAAGGGCGCGTCGGTGTAGAGCGAGAGCGCCTCCTCCGGAGTGAGGCGGCCTCCGTCGGCGGCATGGTCGAGCAGTCGCTGCAGGGTCACCCCGACAGCGTACGGTCAGCCGTTGAAGCTCAGCCCACCGAGCGCGGCTCCGACCGCGAAGGCCACCGCGCAGGTCACGAGCCCGACGACGTCGAGGAAGCGCTCAGGGCGGGTCCGGCTGAACATCTGGCCCGTCAGCCCGGTCAGGACACCGGCGGCTCCGCAGTACATCCCGAGCCGGTGGGCGCCTGTGGTGACCGCCAAGGCCGACACGATCGCCAGGAGCGCGGTGAGGACCGCGGTGATGGCGTCGAACGCGTGGGTGTCTTCGAGGTGGAGCGCGGTGGGAGCGTGCATGAGGACCTCCTGTTGTCGCCTCTCAGCGTGCGCCTGCCAAGGCACCCCCCGCAAGAGATTGCGCAACCCACCACCCAAAGGCATGAGGACGGGCGCGTACGACGAGCCGACGCCTACGCGGTAGTGCTTGTCACAGCGATGCCAGCTCCAGCCGGGCCGAGGCAGGCACGGCGCCCTGCAGCGACGCGCGCCGGGTGAACTCCGCGACCCCCAGCAGCTGTCGCTCGCCGAGGGAGAAGTCCAGCGTGCGGAAGTAGGTGGCCAAGGTCCCCGCGTCGAACGGTTCGAACCGGGCGGCCCGCTCCGCCACCTCGTCCACCCTTGCGAGCGACTCGCTGAGCGAGGAGCGGAACGACCGCTGCACCGCAGCCACCTGCTCGGGATGGGCCGCGGCGTAGTCGCGGCGTGCCGCCCACACCGCGAACACCATCGGCAGGCCGGTCCACTCACGCCAGGCCGCGCCGAGGTCGAGCACGTGCAGCCCGAGGCCCGGGGCCTCGTAATTCGCACGCAGGGCCGGATCGCCGATGAGCACGGCCGCGTCCGCGACGCGCAGCATCGCACCGAGGTCCGGCGGAGTGGTCTCGAAAGACGTCTTCGCCTGGTACCGCTGGGCGAGAAGCATCTGGGCAAGCAGCACGGACGTGCGGCTGGTGGCACCCAGTGCGACGTGCGCACCGTCGAGCTCCTCCACCGGGCGGGTGGACACGAGCACCACCGAGAGCACCGGGCCATCCGACCCGACCGCCAGGTCGGGCAGTACGACGATCTCCTCGCAGTGCTGCAGAGCAGGCACCAGGCTGATCGGACCGATGTCGAGCTCGCCGGCGAGCAGCATCCCGTTCAGGACATCGGGGGTCTCCCGACGCAGCCGCACGTCCAGCAACGCCCCAGAGCGCACGAGCCCGTCGTACAAGGGCAGGCAGTTGAGGAAGTCGATGTGCCCGACGCGGGGTCTCACGGACTCGACCCTAGACGCAACGCACGCGACAAGGGCATGCTCCGCGAATGATGGTGACGGTAGCGGCAGTGCAAGCAACCCCGGTGTTCCTCGACCGCGAGGCGACGACGGAGAAGGCGTGTGCGCTGGTGAAGGAGGCCGCCTCCTCGGGCGCGCGGTTGGTGGTCTTCCCGGAGACCTTCATCCCGACGTACCCGGACTGGGTCTGGCGGCTGCCGGCGTGGGAGGACGGCGCGCTCACACGGCGGCTGTACGAGGAGTCCGTGACGGTGCCTGGGCCGACGGTCGACCGGCTCGCGGAGGCGGCGCGCGAGCACAACACCTACATCGCCATGGGCATCAACGAGCTCGACGGCGGAACGCTCTACAACACGCTGCTCTACCTGTCCCCCGACGGCGAGCTCGTCGGCCGACACCGCAAGCTCATGCCCACCGGCGGGGAACGCACGATCTGGGGGTACGGCGACGGCTCGACCCTCGACGTGGTGCGCACCGACTTCGGGATCGTGGGGGGCCTGATCTGCTGGGAGAACTACATGCCGCTGGCACGGGCGGCGATGTATGCGCAGGGGGTCGAGATCTACCTCGCGCCGACCTGGGACAACAGCGACTCGTGGGTCGCGACGTTGCGCCACATCGCCAAGGAGGGCAGGTGCTTCGTCATCGGCGTCGCCCCCCTGCTGCGTGGCAGCGACGTCCCGCCGGAGCTCCGCGGCAGCACGTACGGCGGGGAGGACGACTGGATGAGCCGCGGCTTCTCCACGATCGTGGCGCCCGGCGGTGAGGTGCTGGCGGGACCGCTTCTGGAGCAGGAAGGGATCCTGTACGCCGAGATCGACGTCGCCGATGTGCAGAGCCAGCGACGGATGTTCGACCCCGTCGGGCACTACTCCCGCCCCGACGTGTTCACCCTGTCCGTGAACACCCGGTCGCAACGTCCGGTGGTCTTCGGGGACTGACAGCGGGGGCAAAGGTGCCGGCCCCAGGGTGTCCCAGGCGCGGGGACCCGGTCGCCATGCCGGTTCGCAATGACGAGCAGGCGGTCGGCGCCCTTGACCCCTTCCACTCTGCATGACAGAGTGCTCTGTCATGCAGAGTATTGAGATCCTCACCGAGTTGGACGGCCGTCAGTCACGGGTGCGCGCCCGCGCATCCGCGGGGTGGTTGCCCCTGTTGTTGACGGGGCTGGCGTTGTTGGGTTCGTTCCCGGCGTACGCCGGGTGGCTGGACGGACAGGGGTCCACCTGTGGCTGCTTTTTCACGCCGAGCAACAGCCCCCTGTCGGACCGTGTCAGCGCTCAGGTCGGTGAACTGGCCGGCGGCAATAGGCCCTTGGCTCTGTACTGGCTGGCGGTCGTTCCTTTGGTCTATCTGCTGAGCGCGGGCTGGTTCGCGGTGTCGCGTCGTCGCACGGGCTTGGGGCAGCGATGGGGTCTGCACGTGTCAGTGGGTCTTGGCGTCCTTGTGACCCTGCTGCTCAGCCTGTTGCCCCCGCTGGACGACCTGATCTCGCATTCAGCCCGACCACTACTCACGCCGCTCTTGGCGTTGGCGATGGGACTGGTCGCGCTGGGAAAGGTGGAACGGGACACGGTGCTGCTCGGTGCGGGCGGCGCTGTCGCCCTCATGGCCGTCGCCGTCGCCGCCCTCGGTCACTACACCAGCGGGCTCCCGGACTCCTTGCTGGGCAACATCGGCCAAGCGCTGTTGGCGCCGAGTGTCGAAGTCGCGGGTGTTGGCCTACTGCTGATCGCTACCGCCGTACTTCTTAGGCGCGCTCGACGTCGTACCGTCGCCGAGTTCGTCCCGCCTCACCTCGACGCACCATGACCGACGCACTTCACCCGGCAACCGCGCTCAACGACACCGTTCACCAACGAGCGCGCCTGGGGATCCTCGCCATCCTGTGCGAGGTGAGCGAGGCCGACGTCACCTCCCTCAAGGCCGAGCTCGGGCTCACAGACGGCAACCTCGGTCGTCACCTCCAGGTTCTCGCCGACGCCGGCTTGGTGACGATGGAACGCCGTCTCGCCGGAAGCCGCCCGAGGACGACAGTCCGCGCCAGCAGGGCCGGGCGCAAAGCCTTTCGGGAAGAAGTCAAAGCGTTGCGCGCGTTGCTCGAGCGAGTCCGATGAGGCCCATGCAGCGGCGGGAAGCTTCCGGCGCTCCGCTCAGCTGCTGGCGGTGAGGCCCTTGGCAAGGCTGGTCGCGATCGAGGTGAGGTCGGTCGGCACGAACCACACCTTGGTGGCCTGCCCGTTCGCGATGACGGGCAGGCGGTCGAGGTACTTGTAGGCCAGCAGCTTGTCGTCGAGCTGCACGTCGTGCAGGGCCATGTTCACGGTGCGGATGGCGGACGCCTCGCCCTCGGCCCGGAGCTTGGCCGACTCGGCCTCGCCCTTCGCTGCGGTGACCGCGGCCTGCGCGTGCCCCTCGGCCTCGAGGATGCGTGCCGCCTTCTCACCCTCGGCGGTGAGGATGGTGGCGCGCTTCTCGCGGTCGGCCCGCATGGACTTCTCCATCGAGTCCTTGATGGACAGCGGCGGCTCGATCGCCTTGATCTCCACGCGGTTGACCTTGATGCCCCACTTGCCGGTGGTCGCGTCGAGCACCGCGCCGAGCTGGCTGTTCACGGTCTCGCGGCTGGTCAACGACTCCTCGAGCTGCAGGTTGCCGACCGCGTTGCGCAGCGTCGTCACCGCGAGCTGCTCGATGGCCTGCAGGTAGTTCTGGATCTCGTACGTCGCCGCCTTCGGGTCGGTGACCTGGAAGTAGATGACCGTGTCGATGCCGACGACGAGGTTGTCCTTGGTGATGACCTGCTGCGGGGGGAAGGTGACCACCTGCTCGCGTAGGTCGAGGCTCGGGCGGAGCTGGTCCACGAAGGGCACGATGAGGTTCAGCCCGGGCTCGAGCACCCGCTGGAACCGGCCGAACCGTTCGCACACCCGGGCGGTCGCCTGCGGCACGACGCGCACCCCGCGGGAGACAACGACGAGCACGACCGCGATGACGACCAACACGAAGACGAGCGCTTCCATCTCAGATCTCCTCGGGGAACACGACCAGGGTGGCTCCGTCGACCTGCGCGACGGAGACGTGCGAGCCGGGCGCGATCGTCAGCCCCGGGTTGAGCGGTCGGGCGGCCCAGGACTCACCGCCCAGGGTGACGCGGCCGGTGTGGGCGCTCACCTCCTCGGTGACCAACGCGGCCCGGCCGGTGAGCGCCGCCGTACCCGTGGGCAGCGCCGGTTGACGACGGTGGGTCCGCTCCAGGGGCTTCACCATCCACCACAGGACGCCACTGGAGGCTGCGAAGACGGCCAGCTCACCGACGACGGGAACACCCACGAAGGCGGCCAGGCCAGCCAGCACCGCTGCGACCGAGAACAGCCCGAGCACAAACGTCAGCGTGAACAGCTCGGCGACCATCAGGCCGCCGGCCACCACCACCCAGAACACCCAGTCGGCCACTTCCTCAACCTAGGGCAACACTGGTCACTTCGCCTGCGACCACCGACTGACGACGGACACCTCCGCGACGAAGCGCACGCCGGACCCCGCGGCCCAGTGCGAGGCCACCGAGGTCAGTGCTTCATGGAGCAGCTGCACCGCGTCAGGCGCCTCGGCCTCGGGGACGTGCACCAGCAACTCGTCGTGCAGGCACAGCACGATGCGCCCACCCGACAGGCCGTTGCGCACCGCCGCGGCCCACGCCTTGAACAACTCGGCAGCCGCACCCTGGACCACCGCATTGCGCACGTAGCGGCCGACGCCGCCGCTGCCGCTGCGCACCAACCGCCCCCCGTGCGTGCGCACGTCTCGGCCGACCCGCCCCGCCTCCTCCGCAGACCGCAAGTAGGCCAGGGCGGCCGGGTAGGCGCGGTCCATCTGCGCGAGGGCCCTTCCCGCCGTACCCGTCGTCTGCCCGTACATCGCAGCCAGTACGGCGATCTTGGCCGTGGGCCGGTCGCACCCGAGCTGCTGTGCGACGGGCGTGTACATGTCGTCGGCGGTGGCTGCCGTCGCCAGAGCGCGGTCGCCGGAGACAGCGGCCAGAACGCGTGGCTCCACCTGGCCGAGGTCCGCACGCACGAACACGTGCCCGGGCTCGGCGGCGACTGCGGGGCGCAGCTCGGCGGGCAGGTTGTGCAGGCCCGAGCTCGCAGTCATCCGACCGGCGCCGCCGTCGGCGGCCGACCACTGGCCGCGCAGCCGACCGTCGGGCCCGAGGTGCTCGTCCATCCAGGAGAAGCCGTACGTCGTGGCCAGCCGCTCGGCCTTGCGCCAGGTCAGCAGCGCATCGACGAGAGGGTGCGCCCGGTGCGGCTCCAGCCGCCACGAGCGGGTGTCGGGAACGTCCAGGCCGTTGCGGGCGAGCAGCTCCTTGACGTCTGCGGGGTTGCGCAAATCGAGCCGGTCATCGGGCACCAGCGCGAGCACGGGCGCATCGCGGGTGGCGCGGTCACCATCCCCGACGACGCCGCGCAGGATGTGCTCGGCCACGGTCCGGTCGAAGGGCAGCCCGTCCTGCGCCAGCTCGACGCACAGCTGCGCCGCCGCGGACTCCGCCCAGGCCGTGACCACGGCCAGCGGTGGGCCGACGGGTTCCGGACGCGGGTCAGGCAGGCGACGCAGGCTCGTCTCCTGGAGCGCCGCGACCTCGCGCGCCAGCTCGGACCAGACCTCAGGCGGTGCAAGGCGGGGAGCCTCCGGGTGCAGCGAACCGTCGGGTCGCAGCGGTCCGGCGTACCCCTCGACCGGTTCCAGCGCCGTGTCGAGCAGGCTGAGGTCCTCGCGTGGGCGTGGCGGGCTGGGCAGGTCATGCGCCGCCGCCCAGACGGCGAAGGGGTCGCCCCGCTGACCACCGTGCAGCACCTTGTGCACGGCGGCGCAGTCCCACACCCGCGCAGGCCGGTCCGGGCCCGGCCGGCAGGCCCAGACGACGACGCGCTCGACTGCTAGGACTCGTTCTCGAGGCGCGCCCGGCGTGCGGCGTCCTGCTCGGCCTTGACCTTGCGCTGCCCGTCGAGGGCCTCGGCGAGAGCCTGCCTCTGTCGGGCGAACAGCACGTAGCCCAGCGCGGAAGACAGCAAGGCTGCGGCGAGCAACAGCGGCAGTCCGTTGAGGTCCTTGCCCAGGAGCCCGGCGCCGCTCCACAGGATCAGGGCCACGAGCAGGAACAACCCGAAGCGCCCCAGGGTGTAGAGCAGCGCAGCGCGGCGCATCACGCCCACGCCTTCATGGGCTGCGGCTCGGCCCGCCGGTCCGCGAGGCTCACCGGTCCGGCGTACTCGTTGACGATCTCGTACTTGGTGTTGCGCTCAGCGGGTGTGAACCCGGCGTCGCGGATGAGCTCGAGCAGGTCCTCGCGCGACATCGTGGACGGCGTGCCGTAGTGATCGGCATCGTGGGTGATCTTGTACTCGACCACGGAGCCGTCGAGGTCGTCGGCACCGAAGCTCAGGCTGAGCTGGGCGGTGGACAGCCCGTGCATGACCCAGAAGTTCTTGACGTGGTCGACGTTGTCGAACAGCAGTCGGCTGACCGCGAAGGTGCGCAGCGCCTCAGCACCGCTGGCCATCGTGGTGCGGTCCATCAAGCGGTTGCGCGTGTTGTCGCCCGCTCCGTCGTGCTGGTAGCGCAAGGGGATGAAGACCGCGAAGCCGCCGGTCTCGTCCTGCAGCTCGCGCAGCCGCAGCACGTGGTCGACCCGGTGGCGGGGCTCCTCGATGTGGCCGTAGAGCATGGTGCACGGGGTCTTCAGGCCCTTGCTGTGCGCGATCCGGTGGATGCGCGACCAGTCCTCCCAGTGCGTCTTGTGATCCACGATGTGCTGGCGGACCTCCCAGTCGAAGATCTCCGCGCCACCACCGGTAAGCGACTCCAGGCCGGCGTCGATGAGCTCGTCGAGGACCTCCTCCGCAGGCAGCCCGCTGATCTCCTCGAAGAAATGGATCTCGGTGGCGGTGAAGGCCTTGAGGTTGACGTTCGGCAGCGCGGCCTTGAGCTCGCGCAGCACGCGGGGGTAGTACTTCCACGGCAGCGTCGGGTGCAGGCCGTTGACGATGTGCAGCTCGGTGATGCCGGCCGGCTCCATGGTCTTGGCCAGACGAACGGCCTCCTCGACGCGCATGGTGTACGCGTCCTTCTCCCCCGGCTTGCGCTGGAAGGAGCAGTAGGCGCAGCTCGCCGTACAGACGTTGGTGAGGTTGAGGTGCCGGTTGACGTTGAAGAGCACCCGGTCGCCGTTCTTGACCGTGCGCACGTGGTGCGCGAGCTCACCGAGCCAGGCGAGGTCGTCGCTGTCGTAGAGGGCGACCCCGTCGTCGTAGGTCAGCCGTTCTCCGGCGAGGACCTTGTCCTCAAGCTCTCTCTTGCGCCCTGCATCCATGCCCCCAGCGTAGGAGAGCGCCGGCCCTCCCCCCTCGGGGAGGACCGGCGCCCACCGTGCCCAGGTGCGTCAGCCGACCATGGCCAGCTGGCGACGCACGGCCAGGGCGCCCCCCAAGAGCAGGAGCGACAGGGCAGCGACGCCGACCGGGAGGCCCGTGTTCGGGATGCCACCGGTGCTACCGGACGGCCCGCCCGCCGAGGTTCCGCTGCCGATGACCCCTGGTCGGAACGCAGCCTGGTCGCGCAGGGTCAGTACGCGTGCAGTGATCGGTGCGCTGGTCAGTTGCCCAGCCACCTGCGTGACGCTGGTCATCGCGGGGAGGCCAGCAGCGCCGGGCAGGGCCAGCGAGGTCGGCAGGGTGATGCCCGGGATCGTGATCGTCAGCCCGCTGATCGACGCGGACGCCCGGCCGAAGCCGCCGCTGATAGAGGTCGAGGTCGACTTCGTGAGCAGGCCCACCTTGGGAGCGGGTACGTCGAGCACCGGGAAGCCGGGCACGTTCGAGAGCACGTCGGACAAGGTGCCGGTGACCTCGGCCATCAGGCTGTTCACCGCGGCGATGGTCGAGGAGGCGACCCCGGCCAGGTCCAGGGTCCGGCTGCCTGTCACCTCCGCGAGCACGTCGACGCCCAGGACCTCCAGGCCCTTCACCGTCCCGCCGACGACCGTCGCGTGCTGGCCGCCCTTGCTCGCGCTCGTGGCGGAGGCCTTCGTGCTGACCTCAAGGCTGTCAAGGCTCACGAGCGGTGTCGCATCCAGGCGAGCCGTCAACAGCGTGCGCAGGGTCGCGATCGCCGAGGTCAGCGTGGAGGTCAGGCTGGCGAGCAGCGCTTGGGCGGTGTCCAAGGCCAGTTGGGCGGTGGCGACAACCCCCGTCGCCGCAGCGACCGCCGCCTCCGCGGCGAGGTAGTCGGTGACTGCTGCGGCCAAGCCGGGAGCCAGGAGCTCGGCAGCATCCTTGAGCAGCTGGGACAGCGCCTCGTACGTCGCAACGTCGGCGATCCCGGCTGTGGCCAGCAGGGCGTCCACCGTGGTCGTGGCGGTCGCGAACGCGGCCTCAGCGGCCGTGAGGGCCCCCTCCGCCGCGGCAAGGTCAGCGGTCTTGGTCGCCAGGTCTGTCGTGGCGGCATCGACCGCGGCCTGCGCGTCGTCTACGGCATTCTCAGCGGCCACCAGCGCCGAGGTGATGAGCTCCAGGGAGTTGATCAGCTCATCGAGGGTGTCGAGCGGAAGGGCGGAAAGGTCCAGACCGAGCGCACCGAGAAGGTCGGCGATGCTGGGCAGGGCCAGGTCGTCGATGCGGATCGTCGTGACGCCAGCGGCCCCTGCAGTCGCGGTGACGGAGGTGGAGGTCGTCAGCTCACCCACCAGCTTCACTGGCAGACCCAGCACCTTGACCGTGCCGAGCGATTCGGCGCCCGCCCGGTTGGACGGCGTACTCGTCGCAGTCAGCTCGACTGCTGGGCTGGTGAGGGCCGCGAACGGGCCCACCGCCGAGGGCGTGCTCAAGGCGCCGACGGTCTTCGGCGACGTCGACTGGTTGACCGTCTGGCGGCCGTAGCCCGTGCCGTCCACCGTGACCGGGGTCAGGGCGATCGACGACACCCGCGGAGAGGCGATCGTGTCGCTGCTCAGTGCAAGGTCGACGAGGCTCAGCTCGTGCCCCGCGACGGAAAGGTCCAGCACGGTCACGCTCGTGGTGGCACGTCCGGCGGCAGAGGTGGTCGAGGCGGCAGAGGCTGAGCCAGATGCGGCGATCAGCGCAAGGACAGCTGCGGCGGCGGTCGTGGCGAGGAGGGGGCGACGGATCACGAAGTGCTCCAGGTGCAACTAGGTCAGGTTGCTCAGGAGTGTCCAGACCAGGGCGCCAGTGCTCCATGGCACATGCGGGCCATATGCCACTAGTCCAACTGCTTGGGCATTCCCGCCGAATGCCGTCACACCCGCGGCTCCGGTCAGGCGTCGGCCGGCACCCGACGACGTCCTTCGAACAGGGTCGAGAGCACCACAGTGGTGCGCGTACGGGCGATCCCTGGCACGTGGCGCAGCACCCGCAACGTCCGGTCCAGGTCCTCCAGGTCGACCACCCGGACCTTCGCGATGAACGCCTCATCGCCCGCCACGAGCCAGCAGTCCTCGATCTCGGGCACCTCTCGCAGGCTTGCCACGATGTCGTCCGCGTCCACGCCCTCCCGCTGCTGCAGGCTGACGAGGGCCGACACGCCGAGACCGAGTGCACGCATATCGACCCGCAGGCTGCTCCCCTGCACCACCCCGTCCCGCTCGAGTCGGCGGATGCGCTCGTGCACGCTCGGGGCGGAGAGCCCCACTTGCCGTGCCAGGTCGGCGTAGGACGTGCGGGCGTCGCCGAGGAGCAGGGCGATCAGCTGGCGGTCGGTGTCGTCCATGTCACGTCCTCCGAGGGTTACCTAAGGCAGTAGACAAGCGTAGCCTAGGAATCGTAGATCAGAGATGGACTCAGACTACGAATCATCAGGAGATGAGCACCATGTTCGCTCTCGACCAGACCCTCGCCGGTGGCTACCATGCGGCCGAGCTCCGCGCACAGGCCCGGCGCGACTCCCAGGCCAGGCTCGCAGCCCCCCACCCGCTTCGCGAACTGGTGCGCCGCCTCTCCCGCTGATCACCTCCTGACCACCTCCTGATCACCTGGGACGGGCGAAACCGGACAAAGCGATCCATTGGCCTGCGAGAAACCCGACACCGCGTCACCATCAACCCAACGCGTCGTTGACCGGGCCAGCGCCGGTGCAACCCGACGCTAGGGGGAGGACAAGGACATGGCTGACGAGACGCACGCGCGACCGCCGCAGCGAGACCGGCTGCTGACGCCTGGCGAGGTGGCCGCGCTGTTCCGCGTCGACCCGAAGACGGTGACGCGCTGGGCTTCGGCCGGGCGGATCAACAGCATCCGCACGCCAGGCGGCCACCGCCGCTTCCGCGAGTCCGAGGTCCGGGCCCTGCTCCGCGGGGACCCGCCTGCGCGTCAGGCCTGACCTGCTCCTAGCTCGCCCTTCCAACGGGTCAACAGGTCGTGCTCCACCCCCAGCACATCCAGCACCTTGCCCGCCACGAAGTCGACGAGCCGCTGGACCGAGTCCGCGCCGCCGTAGAACCCAGGGCTCGCCGGGAGCACCACGGAGCCTGCGTCATGCAGCGCCAGCAGGTGCTGCAAGGTGGGCCGGTCCAGCGGCGTCTCACGTGGGACCACGACCAGCGGCCGCCGCTCCTTGAGCGTGACGCTCGCCGCCCGCTGGAGCAGGTCCTTGCTCAGCCCCAGCGCGATCCCCGCGACCGCTGAGGTGCTCGCCGGGACCACGACCATCCCGCGCGTCTGATAGCTGCCACTCGAGGGCCCGGCGGCCAGGTCGGCGGGGCCCCAGAAGCGCACGTCGCCCTCTGCACCCACCCACTGAGCGAAGCTCGAAGTGTCGTCGTGCCAGGCGATCCCGGTCTCGTCGAGCAGGGTGAGCCGGGCAGCCCGGCTGACGACGAGGTCGATCGCGTGCCCCGCCTTGAGCAGCGCGCCGAGCACGGCCTTGGCGTACGGCGTACCGCTGGCACCGCTGACCCCGACGACCCACGGCGCCCTCCCTTGCGTCATCACTTGTGCCCCCGACGCCTGGCGCAGGGGTGAGGACGCAAGGAGGGGGTCATCGCAGGACCAGGTCGACGATGCCGGCGGCACCTAGCGCCAGACCCACGAAACCGTTGCTGATGAAGAAGCTCCGGTTCACGCGGCTCAGGTCCGTGGGGCCCACGATGCGGTGCTGATAGCCAAAAGCGACCGCAGTGAGGGCCAGCCCGGCGTACCAGATCGGACCGAAGCCCTCACGGATGCCGAACCAGAGGAACAGGCCGAAGACCAGCGTGTGCACGGCTTGCGCAGTGCGAAGGGCCGCAGCGTTGCCCCAACGTGCGGGGAACGAGCGGACGCCCTGCGCACGGTCGGACTCGGTGTCCTGGCAGGCGTAGACCAAGTCGAAGCCCCCGATCCACAGCCCCACGCCGACGCCGAGGATCACCGCACTCCAGGACCACTCGCCGGTGACCGCGATCCACGCACCGACGGGTGCGACGGCCTGCGCGAGGGCGAGGATTGCGTGCGGGTAGTCCGTGAAGCGCTTGGCGTAGGGATAGACCACCAGAGGTACGACGGCCAGCGGGGCCAGGAGCAAGGGCAGGGGCCCCAGGGCAGCAGCCACGGCGAGGAAGGCGACCAGGGCCACGGCCGCACCGACCCGGGCGGTGGTCAGGGAGACCGTGCCGACGACGAGCTCGCGGTTCGCCGTACGCGGGTTGCGGGCGTCGACCTCGCGGTCGATGAGCCGGTTCGCCGCCATGGCGAAGGTACGCGCCGCCACCATGGCGAGCGTGATGAGCAGCAGCCGCGTACCGGCGAACCACTCGCCAGTTGTGCAGCCGTTGCTGACGTCCGGGCCGACCGGTCCGTCGGGGCCGTAGGAGAACCAGGCGGGGTTGTGATCGCCCCAGCCGTAGGTGTCGAGCCCGCACGAGGTGTGCAGGCGCATGGCCGTGAGGGCGGCGAGGAAGGCGAAGGGCAGGGCGAAGACCGAGTGCTCGATCATCACCAAGCGCAGGAATGCCTTGATGGGGTTGGGCTTTTCGGCCGTCGTCATGCGGGCTCCTCTCCCACGACGCCGTCCGCGAGCTCGCGCAGCAGGTCCAGGTGGCCGAGGTGGCGGGAGGTCTCCTCGACGAGGTGCTGCAGGATCCAGCGCAGTGAGTGGTCGACGCGAGCGCCGTTGTCGTCCAGGCCGTGGGCGGCGATCACCTCGTCGCAGTGGGCGGTCTCGGTGCGGTAGGCCGCGATCAGGTCGGCGAGCGTGAGGTCGGCAGGCACGTGGAAGTCGCCGTCCGGATCGGCGTCGGTCCAGTCGAAGACCAGCCCCTCCTGGCCGGCGAACCGGTCACGCAGCCAGGACCGCTCGACGTTCTCCAGGTGCCGGACGACCCCGTGGATCGTCAGGCCGGTCGAGCTTCCCACCGCACGGGCGGCGTCGTCGGAAAGGCCGTCGCACTTGAAGAAGACCAGCTCGCGCTGGCGGGCGAGGAAGGCGAGCAGCATGTCGCGGTCTCCGAGCTGGTGCAGCGGCTCGAGGCCCGGGCCCAGCGTCACAGGCCGAACTCCTTCCAGCGCGCGGTGACCCGCTCGACCACGGCGGGGTCCTGAACGAGCATCTCCGGCCACTCCCGCGTGTACCCCTCAGTGGGGAGCTTGCGCGTCGCGTCGATGCCGAGCTTGCCGCCCCAGAACTGCGAGTAGGCGCTGTGGTCGAGGTGGTCGACCGGGCCCGAGGTGAGCAGCAGGTCGTGGGCGTAGTCGACGTTGCCGAAGGCACGCCACGCGACCTCGGAGTAGTCGTGCACGTCGCAGTCGGCGTCCACGACGACGATGAGCTTGCTCAGCGACAGCAGCCCCGCACCCCAGATCGCGCTCATCACCTTCTGCGCGTGCTTGGGGAAGCGCTTGTCGATGCTGACGATGCAGCAGTTGTGAAAGACCCCCTCGACGGGGAGGTCGTAGTCGACGATGTCGGGGTTGGTGAGCTGGATGAGCGGCAGGAAGATGCGCTCGGTCGCCTTGCCGATCGGCCCGTCCTCCTGGGGCGGCCGGCCGACGATGATCGACTGGTAGACGGGGTCTTTCTGCATCGTCATCACGTCGACGGTCAGCACCGGGAAGTCCTCGATCGGCGTGTAGAAGCCGGTGTGGTCACCGAACGGCCCTTCCGGCATCCGCTCCCCCGGCTCCAACCAGCCCTCGAGGACGATGTGCGCGTTCGCCGGCACCTGCAGCGGGACGGTGAGGCAGTCGACCATCTCCACCCGGTGACCGGCGAGGAACCCCGCGAACAGGTACTCGTCGATGTCGGCCGGCAGCGGCGCGCTCGCGGCGTAGGTGACGGTCGGCGGGCAGCTGAACGCGATCGCGACCGGCAGGCGCTCGCCGCGCCGCTCGGCAACCGCGTGGTGGGCGTTGCTGTCCTTGTGGATCTGCCAGTGCATGCCGACCTGGTTGCGGCTGTGCCGCTGCAGGCGGTACATCCCCAGGTTGCGCGCCCCGGTCTCCGGGTGCTTGGTGTGGGTGAGCCCGAGGTTGAGGAAGACGCCACCGTCCTGCGGCCAGGTCTTCAGGCCGGGCAACCGCTCGAGGTCTACGTCGGCGCCCTTCAGGACGACCTCCTGGCAGGCGCCGCGCTTGACCTTCTTCGGGGGGACCGTCCGCAGGGTGCCGATCTTCGACATCGCATCCCGCAGGCCGCTCAGGCCGTGGGGCAGCTCCGGCTTGACCAGGTCGCGGATCTTCTCCCCGATCTCATCGAAGCTCTCCACTCCGAGGGCCTTGGCCATCCGGCGGTCGGTCCCGAAGACGTTGATGGCCAGCGGCATCTCGCCGTACGACGGGTTCTGGAAGATCAAGGCAGGCCCGCCGGCACGCACGACGCGCTCGACGATCTCGGTCACCTCCAGGTGCGGGTCGACGGGCGCGGCAATGCGCCGGAGGTCACCCTCCTTCTCAAGGTCGCGGAGGAAGTCGCGCAGGTCGGCATAAGGCACGCAGCGAAGGTAGCGTCCGGGCTATCACGACAAGGAGGTACGGCGTTGCTGCTGACCAGGGGCATCCCGGTGCTGGTGCTGGTGCTGCTGTGGCTCTACTGCCTGTTCGACGCGATCAGGGCCGACCCGGCTCGGGTCCGGAACCTGCCCAAGGTCGCCTGGGTCGTGATCGTGCTGCTGTTCGTCGACATCGGCTCGGTGCTCTGGCTCGTCGCCGGCCGGCCTCGGGGACCGGCGCGATCCACGCCGTACAAGGGCAACACCGGGATCCCAGCGGAGTACGACCGGCCGGGGCGGGCGGTGTCGGCCAACCCCGATGACGACGCCGCCTTCCTGGACGGGCTCAAGCGGCGTACCGAGGAGCAGCGTCGCAAGGCCGCAGAGGAAGCCCGGCGCATCCGCGACGAGGAGCAGCCTCCCCCCGCCTGACCGGGCCCAGCACTCACCATCGGGTCAGGCGTAGGAGTGCAGGCCCACCACGAAGATGTTGACGACGTAGTAGTCGACGATCAGCGCCACCGCCGCAGCGACGGCGACCCAGGCGGCCTTACGGCCCTTCCACCCGGCGGTCGCGCGGGCGTGGAGGTACCCGGCGTAGAGCACCCACGTGATGAACGACCAGGTCTCCTTGGGGTCCCAGCCCCAGTACCGACCCCAGGCTGCTTCTGCCCAGATCGCGCCGGCGATGACGGCGAAGGTCCAGATCGGGAAGGCGAAGGCGATCACGACGTAGGACACCCGGTCCAGGCTCGGCGCCGACGGCAGCTGGGCCCCGAGGCTGACCGGGAAGCGGGACTGCCGTCCCGCGGCAGCGGCCTCGTCGAAGCGCGCGCGGATCAGGTAGAGCAGGGCCACGATGCCCGCGAGCAGGAAGGCCCCGGACGCCGTGATGGCCGCGGCGACGTGGATCTTGATCCAGTAGGAGTTGAGGGCGGGCACGAGCGGGCCGGCTGCGGTGTAGAGCACGGTTGACGCCAGACCCAGGTAGAGCACCACCGGGAGCATCACGAACGCGCCGAGGGAACGCTCGACGGAGCCGCGGATCACCAGCAGCAGGAAGGCGGTCACCGCCACGAACGCCACGCACGAGGAGAACTCGTACATGTTGCCCCAGGGCACGCGGTGCGCCGCGAAGCCGCGGGCGACGATCGAGGCCAGGTGCACCAACCAGCCAAGGCCGGTCAGGGCGAGGGCGAAACGCCCGACGCGTGACGGGGCGATGGTCGTCACGGTCTCGGCCGGCAGCGCCACGGCGGGACCGGATCCGACGAGGACCTTCGCGGAGGCGCGTACGGCGGTGATCGACTGGCGGGCCTTACGGCTGGCCTGCTCGCCCGCGAAGCCCAGCATGGCGAGCGCGTAGACCACGACGGCGCTGAAGAGCAGGCCGTCGCCGAGTTGCCCGAGTCCCTCGTTCGGCACGCTTACTCCCTCATCTTCCGGACGATCTCGGCGAACTCCGCCTGAAAACGCTCGGGGTCGGTGCGGGCGAGCCCGCCAACCTCCACGGTAGACGGCGACCCTGGGCGCACACGCACCCAGATCCGGCGGCGCCTGACGAACAGCGACAGCATCAACCCGCCGACGATGCCGATCGAGGCAACCAGGGCCACGAGCTTGCCGGGATCCTGCGTCACCTGGAAGGTCGCCCACTCCCGGGTGTCCACGTAGGTCAGCGAGCCGCCGCCCGGGAGCTCCCAAGTCTGCCCAGGCACCAGAGCCTTGGCCTGCCCCTTATCGAAGGGCTTCATCGACCTGGTGTCGAGCGTGTAGACCGACTGGGGCGTCCCGCCGTCGAGGCCGAGGTCACCGGAGAAGCCGGCAAGGGTGAGCACCGGGCGGTTCAGCGCCGGGAATGACGAGCCGACCCGGCCGTCCTGAGTGATCGTGGTCGGGGTGAACGCCCCACGGAAGCCGAGCTGCTGCGGCCCAGCGTCGGGCGCCTTGATGACGCACGTGGACAGGAACTGCGGAGTCTGCGGCAGGCAGGGCACCGCCTGGTCGAGCACGACCTGTCCGGCCCGGTCGCGGACGACGACGTGCGGGGCGTACCCGTGCCCGATGAGGTAGGTCTTCGCCGCGCCCACAGCGAGGGGGTGGTTGACCCGGATGTTGTACGGCGTGGTGGCCCCCGACCGCCCCCACCGGACGTCCGCGTCGAAGGTCAGCGCCTTGCCATCCGGTGTGTAGGTGGCCCGAAACTCCTGCAATTGCAGGCTGAAAGGCACTAGCGACGACGCGTTGAACCGCCGGCCCGGGGTGATGTCGTCGTAGGACGCGACAGTGTTGGAGAAGCCGGTGCCTTCCACGACCAGGACGGTGCCCTTGAAGCCTTGGAAGGCTCCGACCGCGATCCCCACGAGGAGCAGCACCAGCGACAGGTGGAACACCAGGTTCCCCGTCTCACGCAGGTAGCCCCGCTCGGCCGACAGCTCGCCCTCCCGGCGCACGACCCGCCAACCTCGCAGTGCCTTCGCCGCGCGGGTGAGCACGTCCTCGCCGCTCTCCCAGCTCTCGGAGGCCGGCAGCCGCGAGAGCACCTTGGGTACGGCGGGTGGCTTGGCCCGCAGGGCCCGCAGGTGCAGTCGGGTCCTGGGCAGCAGGCAGCCGACGAGGCTGATGAACAGCAGCAGGTAGATGGCTGCGAACCACGCACTGCTGAACACGTCGAACAGCTGGAGCCGGTCCATGAGCGGGCCGACGGTGCGGTGCTCGTCGAGGTAGCTCTGCACCCGCAGCGGGTTGATGCCGCGCTGCGGGAGGAAACCGCCAGGGACGCTCGCGAGCGCGAGCAGGAACAGCAGCAGCAGCGCCGTACGCATCGAGGTGAGTCGACGCCAGCCGAAGCGGAGCGGCCCGAACAGGTCGCTCCGTTGCACGGGGGGCAGCGGTTGGGTGGACAGGCGGGTCGCCTCGTCCTCCTGCAGGACTTCGGGGGCCGTCATACGGCCGGGGTGAAGCCGTTGACGGTGACTCGCAGGTCGATCATGAGCTGCTGCCAAAGACCGCTGACGAGCAGCAGGCCGATCACGACGAGCATGGCGCCGCCGAGGCGGACCACGAGGGCGTAATGCCGCTTGATCACTGCGAAGATGCCCAGTGCGCGGCGGAATCCGACCGCCGTCAGCAGGAACGGCACACCCAGTCCGAGGCAGTAGCCGAAGGTGAGGAAGGCCCCGCGGCCCGCGCTGGCCTGCGTGAAGGCCAGGGACTGGACCGCACCGAGGGTCGGGCCCAGGCACGGGGTCCAGCCGACGCCGAACATCACGCCCAGCAGCGGCGCCCCGAGGAGTCCGGCCTGCGGCAGCCGGTGAAAGCGCCACTCCCGCTGCATCGGGGCGAACATCCCCATGAAGGCAAGCCCCAAGAGCACGGTCAGCGAGCCGAGCACGACGTCGACGGTGCGCTGGTGCAGGGCGAGCTGCGAGCCGATCCCGCCGAACAGCGCGCCCGCCGAGACGAACACCGCGCTGAAGCCGAGCACGAACAGTGAGGCGCCGGCGAGCACCCGGCCCCGGCGGTGGTTCTCCAGGTCGACGCCCGCGAGCCCCGTGACGTAGGACAGGTAGCCCGGTACGAGGGGCAGCACGCAGGGGGACAGGAAGCTCACGAGCCCCGCCGCCGCGGCCACCGGGAGCGCGACGAGGACGGGTCCGTCCGTGACGACCTCGACGAAGGACTCCGCGACACCCATCAGAGGCCCATCAGGAAGGCTCGGCGGCGATCGCCTGCACCGGGATCAGCAGCTGGGTCTCGGTGACGGCCTGGATGAAGCGCGCCGCAACCCGGCCCTGTCGGTCCAGCACCAGCGTGGTCGGCGGCGACTGCGGCGCCTGCCCGCGGAACTTCAGCAACAGCAGCCCGGACTGGTCGAACAGCGACGGGTAGCGGACCTGCTTGTTGCGCGAGAAGGCCTGGGCAGCGACGCGGTCGTCCTTGATGTCGATGCCGACGAACTCGACTCCCAGCGCCTTGGTCTTCGCGTAGACGGCGTTGAGGTTGCGGGCCTCCGCGCGGCACGGCGCGCACCAGGACGCCCAGAAGTTCAGCACGACGACCTTCCCGCGCAGGCTGGCGATGTCGAGGCTCTCCCCGTCCAGCGTGACCCCGGCCAGCACCGGAGCGAGCTCCCGATCCCCGACGGGGAAGACCCCGCCGCCCGGTCCCCCGGCAGTCTTGAGCTGCGGCGAGGTCACGCTGTCGGTGTTGGTGCCGGTGCGGCCAGTGCACCCCGCAGCCAACAGCGTCATCGTCAGCAGGGGTACGAGGAGTCGGCGCACCGTTCCAGTGTCGGTCACGATCCCGGCTCCCGACGGGTGGCCCTCGTCACCCCGCCCCCTAACGTCATCACTTCTGCCTCCACCACCTGGCGCAGGGGTGATGACGCAAGGTCAGGCACCGTGGCCGGGGCGACGAGAGGCCTCGCCCGCCGGTTCGCTGTAGGTCACCGCGACGAGGCGGTCGTCCGCCCACGTCAGGGAGGTCAAGGACGCCAGTCCGCACTGACGGCGATCCGGGCGGTGCCAAAGACGCCGTCCCTCGACGTGCCGGCGCAGGGTCCAGATCGGCAGCTGGTGGCTGACGCACACGACCTCGTGGCCGAGGTTGCGGTCACGGGCGTCCTGCGCAGCAGCGAGCATCCGCTTGGCCACCACGTCGTAGTGCTCGCCCCAGGACGGCCGGAACGGGTTGCGCAGGTAGGGCCAGTTCGCGGGGTTCTTCAGCGCGCCGTCGCCCACCCCGAACTTCGTGCCCTCGAAGTGGTTCTCGCTCTCGATGAGCCGGTCATCGGTGGTGATCTCGAGCCCGAAGACCTTCGCGATCGGTTCGGCCGTCTCCTGCGCCCGCAGCAGCGGGGAGGCGACAACCTCGGTCACGTCCAGGTGCCGCACGGCCTCAGCCGCGTCGCGCGCCATCTGCTGGCCGTCCTCGGACAGCCGGAAGCCTGGCAGCCGCCCGTAGAGGATCCCGTCGGGGTTGTGCACCTCACCGTGGCGGAGCAGGTGCACCGTTGTCCTCGTGCCAGTCCTCATGCCGCACCCGCCGCAGCGGCAGCAGCAGGCAGGGCAGCGGCGACCCGTTCCAGCGCCGCGTCGTCGTGGGCGGCTGAGACGAACCACGCTTCGTACGCCGAGGGCGGCAGGTAGACGCCCTGCGCCAGCATCGAGTGGAAGAACGCGGTGTAGCGCGCGGTCTGCTGGCGCGTCGCCGACGCGTAATCGGTCACGGGATCGTCGGTGAAGAACACGCTGAACAGGTTGCCAGCGTTGTTGAGCTGGTGCGGCACCCCGGCCTCGCACAGCGCAGTGCTGGCCAGCTTGGCGACCGTCGCGGCAGCGACGTCCACGTGGGCGTACACCTCCGGCGTGCAGTGCTGAAGGGTCGTGAGACCGGCCGCCACCGCGAGCGGGTTCCCGGACAACGTCCCGGCCTGGTAGACCGGCCCCGCCGGTGCCAGGTGGGCCATCACGTCTGCCCGACCGCCGAAGGCAGCGGCTGGCAGACCGCCGCCCATGACCTTGCCGAAGGTGAACAGGTCGGGGGTCACGCCCTCCAGCCCCCACCAGCCAGCGCGGCTGAGCCGGAACCCGGTCATCACCTCGTCGAGGATCAGCAGCGCGCCGTGCTTGGCTGTGATCGCCCGCAGCCCGGCGTTGAACCCAGGCATCGGTGGCACCACGCCCATGTTGGCCGCGACCGCCTCAGTGATCACGCAGGCGATGTCCCCGCCGTACAGGGCAAATGCCTCTTCGACGGCGGCGAGGTCGTTGTAGGGCAGCACGATCGTGTCGGCCGCGCTGGCCCCGGTGACGCCGGGGGTGTCGGGGAGCCCGAAGGTCAGCACGCCCGAGCCGGCGCTCGCGAGCAGCGCGTCGACGTGCCCGTGGTAGCAGCCCTCGAACTTCACGACCTTGCTGCGGCCGGTGAAGCCGCGGGCCAGCCGCACCGCGCTCATCGTCGCCTCGGTGCCGCTGCTGACCAGGCGCACCTGCTCCACCGGCGACACCCGCGCGCAGATCAGTTCGGCCAGCTCGACCTCGCCCGGCGAGGGCGTGCCGTACGACGTGCCGCGGGCCGCTGCGGATTGCAGCGCCTCGACGACGGCCGGGTGCGCGTGGCCGAGGACCATCGGCCCCCAGGAGCAGACCAGGTCGACGTACTCACGTCCGTCGGCATCGGTGAGGTACGGCCCCTTGCCGCTCACCATGAAGCGGGGCGTGCCCCCCACAGCGCGGAAGGCCCGCACGGGGGAGTTCACGCCGCCCGGCGTGACCGCCAGCGCACGGTCGAAAAGGGCCTGCGAGGCAGGCGCGTCATACGGATAACTCATGAGCTCAGCCAACCTGCCGCTTCGGTCGCCCAGTAGGTGAGGATCATCGAGGCACCCGCACGACGGATGCCGGTGAGCTGCTCGAGCACGATGCGCTCGCGGTCGATCCAGCCCTGGGCCGCCGCCGCCTCGACCATCGCGTACTCGCCACTCACCTGGTAGGCCGCGACCGGTACGTCGACGGCCTGCGCCACCGCCCGGACCACGTCGAGATAGGCCAAGGCCGGCTTCACCATGACGGCGTCCGCGCCCTCAGCGACGTCGAGCAGCGCCTCGCGGACACCCTCGTCCGCCGCCCGTGACGGGTCCTGCTGGTACGCCGAGCGGTCGCCGAAAGAGGGGGCACACTCGGCCGCGTCCCGGAAGGGTCCATAGAAGGCGGAGGCGTACTTCGTGGAGTAGGACAGGATCGGCAGCTGCGAGAACCCCTGCGAATCAAGGGCTTTGCGGATGGCTCCGACCTGCCCGTCCATCATCCCGCTCGGCGCCACGACGTGCGTTCCGGCCCGGGCTTGCGCGACGGCAGCCGAGGCGTAACGCTCCAGAGTGGCGTCGTTGTCGACCTCGCCGGTTGCGGTGAGGAGCCCGCAGTGGCCGTGGTCGGTGTACTCATCCAGGCACAGGTCGCTCATCACCACGAGCTCGTCGCCGACTTCGGCGACCACGTCGGCGAGGGCGAGCTGCACGATCCCCGAGGGGTCGTCGGCCCCCGAGCCGCGTGCGTCCTTCATCGACGGGATCCCGAACAAGATCACGGCCCCGACACCAGCAGCGGCTGCCTCGCTGACAGCCTTCTTCAGCGACTCACGGGTGTGCTGCACCACACCGGGCATCGACGCGATCGGCGCCGGCTCGGAGAGGCCTTCCTTGACGAAGACGGGCAGCACCAGGTCCGAGGGGGAGACGCGTACGTCGGCCACCAGCCGACGCATCGCGGGCGTGCGGCGCAGGCGGCGGGGCCGGGCGGCGGGGAACGTCACGCCGCACCCCCGATCGCGCTGCTCGTTCGGTTCCTCAGCTGGACTGGTGCGCTCATCTCTTGACCTTCTTCGCGCCCTTCCGACGCCGCGCCGACGGCGGCAGCTCACCGGCGGCGCGCAGCTCGAGCGCGAACTCGGCCAGCCCCTCCACCAGCGACAGCACATCGGGCTTGGCCGCCAGCACGTCGACCCGCAGGCCGAGCTCCTCTGCGGTCGCCTTCGTCGCCGGGCCGATCGCCACCAGGACGGTCGAGTCGTGCGGCTTGCCCGCGATACCGACCAGGTTGCGCACCGTCGAGGACGAGGTGAACAGCACCGCGTCGAAGCCGCCGCCCTTGAGGGCCTCGCGGGTCTGCGCCGCTGGCGGCGCCGCACGCACGGTCCGGTACGCCGTAACGTCGTCTACCTGCCAGCCGAGGTCCTTCAGTCCTGCCACCAGCGCGTCGGTGGCGATGTCGGCCCGCGGCAGTAGCACCCGGTCGATCGGGTCGAAGACGTCGTCGTAGGCCAGCCACTCGCGCAGCAGCCCCTCCGAGCTCTGCTCACCGGTCGGCACGAGCTCGGGCTCGATGCCGTAGGCACGGACAGCTGCGGCGGTTGCGTCACCGACGGCGGCGATCTTCACGCCGGCGAAGGCGCGGGCGTCGAGGCCGAACTCCTGCAGCTTCTCCAGCACTGCCTTGACGGCATTGACGGAGGTGAAGGCGATCCAGAGGTAGCGGCCGGTCACCAGGCCCTTGATCGCACGCTCCATGGGTGCCGGGGTGCGCGGCGGCTCGACCGCGATGGTCGGCACCTCGACCGGGATCGCGCCGTAGGCCCGGAGCGCCTCCGACAGGGTGCCTGCCTGGTCGCGGGTGCGAGGCACCAGCACCTTCCAGCCGTAGAGCGCCCGCTGCTCGAACCAGCCCAGGCGGTCGACCTTCTTCACCGCGTCGCCGACGACCACGACCGCCTCGCCCGAGAGCTCGCGGATGGCTGCCTCGACGGTCTCAAGGGTTGCGACAACGGTCTGCTGCGACGGCGTCGTGCCGGCGACGGTGACGCTCACGTCCGTGCCAGGCTTGCGGCCGTGCTCGATCAGCGCCGCGGCAGCCTTGGCGACCTCACCGGCGTCGCAGGTCAGGACCAGGGTGCCCGGGGCACCGGCGACACCGGCCCAGTCCAGCCGGTCGTCGACCCTCGCCACGGTGCGGGGCATCCCGACGGGGACCCCTGCGAAGGCTGGTACGGCGACGGGCGCGGGCAGGCCGGGCACGACCTCCAGGCGCAGCTTGGCCTTGACGACCGCCTCGGCCTCCTTGGCGCCGTCGTCGGCGAGGAACGGGTCGCCGGGGAACAGGCGCACCACGCGCTTTCCGTCCTTGCCCGCAGCCACCAGGACGGGAGCGTGGGTCTCACCGGAGGCGACGCGCAGGACCTCGGCGTCCGGGCCTGCTAAGGCGAGCACGGCGTCGGCGATCCGCTCGTCGGCGACGACGAGCTCTGCCTGGCGGAGCAGCTCAGCGGCGCGCTGGGCGAGCAGCCCGGGGTCGCCAGTGCCAGCGCCTACAAGGGCGACCTGGCCGGCTGGCCGGCGGGTGCGGGTCGGGCTCATCGTCGTGCTCCTGTCGGGCTGGGGGGTTCGGGCTGGGGTTCGCGCTGGTGATTGAGGTTTCAGAGAAGCGTTGCTGCGCCGAGGTCGAGCAGTTCCGCGGCGAGCCGCTGCCCCACCTCCTGCGCTTTTCGAGCAGGTCCGGTAGCCGAGAGCCGGACGGCATCGCTGCCGTCGAGGGCCGCGACCACGCCTCGGAGGAAGACCTCCAAGGCACCGTCGTCGTCCTCGGTGACCTCGGCGAGGGCACCGACCGGGGCCGAGCAGCCGGCTTCGAGGGCGGCCAACAGAGCGCGCTCGGCGGTGATCGCCGTACGCGTGTCGGGGTCGTCCAGCGCGGCGAGCACGGAGGCGAGGTCGCCGTCACGGCACTCGACCGCCAGGGCCCCCTGCGCCGGTGCGGGCAGCACCTGCAGCGGGTCCAGCGTCTCGGTGATCAGGTCGGCGCGGTCCAGACGCAGCAGGCCGGCGCGCGCGAGGACCACGGCGTCCAGCGAGCCGTCGGCGACGAAGCCGAGGCGGGTGTCGACGTTGCCGCGCACGGGCACGACGTCCAGGTCCATGCCCAGCGCCCGCAGCTGGGCGGTACGCCGGGGTGAGCCGGTCCCGATCCGCGAGCCGGCCGGCAGCTCGCCGAGGGTCAGCCCGTCCCGGGCCACCAGGGCGTCACGGGGGTCCTGGCGCGGCGGCACCGCGGCGATGACCAACCCCTCAGCAGGGGCCGTCGGGAGGTCCTTGTAGGAGTGAACCGCGAGGTCGATCTCCTTAGCCAGCAAGGCATCTCGCAGCGCGTTGACGAACACGCCGGTGGCGCCGAGCTGCGTGATCGCGGCGGTCGAGGTGTCGCCCTGGGTGGTGATGCGGACCAGCTCGACCTCGTGCCCGAGCGCACGCAGCGCGTCGGCGACGTGCCCCGACTGGGTCAGCGCCAGCGCCGACGCCCGAGTCCCGAGCCGCAGCGCGCTCACGTCAGGTCCTCGTCATCGAGCGACAGCGGCAGTGCCACGGCGGTCGGCGCCGTGCGGTCCAGGCCGAACAGCTCGCGTAGCGCCTCGGCGTAGGACAGCGCCGCGGGTGCGTCGCCGAGCTCCTTCACCCGGACGGTGGGGGTGTGCAGCAGCGTCTGCACGACCCGGCGTACCGACTGCTCCACCTCGGCGCGTACGGCGGGGTCAAGCTCCGGCAGGCGGGCCGTGAGCCGCACGAGCTCGGCCTCGACGACCTCGTCGGCCCGACTGCGCAGGGCGACCACGGTCGGGGCCACACGGGAGGCCTGCTGCCAGGTGAGGAAGCCGGTGACTTCGTCCGCAACGATCGCGCGGGCGGCCTCGACCCCGGCGTGCGCCTCGGTCCCGGCCAGGCTCTCCTGCAACGACTCGAGATCGACAAGGGATACCCCGGGCACGGTGCGCACCAGCGGGTCGACGTCACGCGGCAGCGCGAGGTCCACGACCGCCAGCGGCCGCCCACCGCGCGCGGCCATCGCCTCCGCCACCACCTCGCGCGACACGACGTGCCCGATCGCGCCGGTGGAGGTCACGACGACATCGGCCGCGATGAGCTCCTCCCGCAGCGCGTCCAGCCCGACGCCCCGACCCTCGAGCGAGGTGGCGAGCCGGGCGGCGTTCTCCGGCGTCCGGTTGGCCACGACCACGGACCCGACGCCCGCCCGACGGAGCGTGGCCCCGGCGAGCGCGCCCATCGACCCCGCTCCGACCACGAGCACCGGACGACCGGCGAGCGAGCCGACAGCCTGCTCCGCCTGCTGCACCCCGACGCTGACCAACGACTGGCCGGCCGCGTCGATCCCCGTCTCGGCGTGCACCCTCTTGCCCACGCGAAGCGCGGTCTGGAACAGCTCGTGCAGCACGCGCCCCGCGGTGTGGCTGGAGGCGCCGTACGCGCGGCGGAGCTGCCCGAGGATCTGCGACTCCCCCACGACCATCGAGTCCAGCCCACCGGCCACCTGGAACAGGTGGTGCACGGCCTGGGCCTCCCAGTGGACGTACAGGTGCTTGGACAGCTCCTCCAGCGGCACGCCAGTGCGCCGGGTGAGCAGGTCGGTGACCGCCTCGACCCCGGGGTGGAAGCCGTCGCTGTCGGCGTAGACCTCGACGCGGTTGCAGGTGGACAGCACGACGGCCTCGCCCACGACACCGGCGAGCAGCTCAACGAGGACTTCACTGATCTCGCCGAGCCCGCGGCTGACGTCCTCGAGCAGCGACAGCGGGGCGCTGCGATGCGACAGGCCGACCACCAGGACGCTCATGACGAGGCCCCCATCGCCTTGCGGTGCTCGTGAAAGGACAGGATCTGCAGCTCGATCGACAGGTCCACCTTGCGCAGGTCCACGTGCGACGGGACGGACAGCACCGTCGGCGCGAAGTTCAAGATGCTCGTCACACCGGCTGCGACGAGCTGGTCGCACACCGCCTGCGCTGCAGCCGCCGGTGTCGCGATGACTCCGATGGACGCCCCCGAGACGACCTCCCCCAACTCGTCGAGGTGGCGCACGGTCAGCCCGGCGATCTGGGTGCCGATCGTCGCGGGGTCCACGTCCAGCAGGGCGTCGATGGCAAGGCCTCGGGAGGCGAACCCGCCGTACCCGGCCAGCGCCCGTCCGAGGTTGCCGACCCCGACGAGCACGACCGAGCACGGCCGCTGCAGCCCGAGCTCGCTGGAGATCTGCTCGACGAGGTGCTCCACGTCGTACCCGACGCCGCGCGTGCCGTAGGAGCCCAGGTGCGACAGGTCCTTGCGCAGCTTGGCGCTGTTGACCCCCGCCGCCTCCGCCAGCTCCTCCGAGCTCACGGTCACGGAGCCGTCTTCCGCGAGGCCGTGGAGGGCCCGAAGGTAGACCGGCAGCCGCGCGATCGTGGCCTCGGGGATCGCCGTACGGCGACGCTCCTCGGGCAGGCTGGGCGCGGTCATGCCGCGGAGGCTACGCGCTTGTGAACGCGTTCACAAAATCGGTGAGCCCCGTCACACCCGCACCCCGAGGGCCTTCGCGAGCGCGGCCTCCTCGACCCACCACCGGCTGTGCTCGACACCGTCGAGCAGCACAACCGGGACGTGGTCGCTCCACCCCGCCAGCGCCGGGTCGGCGTCCACGTCAGCGACAACCAGCGTCACCGCAGCACGTGCGACGAGCCGCTCCACGACCGGCTGCGCCTCGGCGCACAGCGTGCAACCGGTGCGGGTGACGAAGGTGAGCGTGCCGACGCGCGGCCGACGGCCGAGCCTCACACCGCGCCGGCGCCGTCCTGGCCGAGCTCGCGCAGCTGACCCTTGGAGACCTTGCCGGTCGCGGTGTGGGGCAACGCGTCGACCATCTCCACGACCGTCGGGCACTTGAACCGCGCCAGCGACAGGGCCGCGTGTGCGATCACGCCCTCGGCCGTGAGGGTCGAGTCCGGTGCCCGGACGACGAGCGCCTTGACGGCCTGACCGGTGTAGGGGTGCGGGATCCCGATCACCGCGACCTCGGCGACCTCGGGGTGGGCGGCGATCACGTCCTCCACCTCACGTGGGTAGACGTTGAAGCCGCTGACCAGCACCAGCTCGCGCCGCCGGTCGACCAGGCGCAGGTCCCCGTCGTCATCGATCACGGCCACGTCGCCCGTGGCGAACCATCCTTCGGCGTCCGGCCCGTCCGCGCCGTCGGGCCAGTAGCCCGAGAACAGGTTGGCTCCGCGCACCACGATCTCGCCGGGGTCGCCGTCCTCGACGGGATGGCCCTCGAGGTCGAGCAGCCGCAGCTCCACCCCGGGCACGGGTCGCCCGATGGAGGCGGCCTTGGGGACCTCGCTCATCAGCGTGGAGGTCAGCACGGGGGCGGTCTCGGTGAGGCCGTAGCCCTCGAACACGTGGTGCCCCGTGACGTCGAGCACCCGGTGCAGCACGTCGGCCGGCAGCGGCGCTGCACCGGACAGGCACAGCCGTACGCTGGAGAAGGCGTCGCCCACGTCGGGCAGCAGCGACCACGCGACCCACATTGGCGGCGCCCCGACGACGTTGGTGACCTCGCTGCGGTGGATCTCCTCCAGCGTCCCGACAGGGTCGAACCGCTCGACAAGCACCCCCGTCGCCGCGTGCCTGGCGACCATGCCCAACGCCCCGTTGAGGCCGTACACGTGGAACAGCGGCAGCACCAGCAGCACGACGTCGTCGGTCGCCACGACGTGCGGGTCGATCGCGGAGGCCTGCTCGAGGTTGGCCAGCAGCGCGCGATGGGTGAGCATGGCGCCCTTGGGCCGCCCGCTGGTGCCGCTGGTGTAGAGCAGCACCGCGAGGTCCTCGTCTCCACCCACTGCGGCGTACGGCGGGGAACCGGCGCCCAGGTCGCCCCAGCTGCCCTCGCCTGTGACCAGGATGTGGGGCGGTGCCACCTCGAGGGCGGCCACCGTGCCTGCCCCCTCCTTCGAGGTGACCATCGCGCGCGCCCCGCTGTCCCCGAGCACGTGCGTCAGCTCCGGCACGGTGCAGCCCGGGTTGACGGGGAGCGCGACCAGCCCGGCACGGAGCACCCCGAAGTAGGCCGCGGGGAAGTCGGGGGTGTTCCCCAGGTGCAACGCGACGCGATCCCCACGCTCCAGGCCGAGGCCCCTCAACCCTCGGGCGACCGCATCGACGCGGGCATCGAGCTCGCCCCAGGTCGTGACTGCGCCGTGGAAGACCAGCGCCGGCTTGTCGGGGTGGGAAACGGCGGCGGTGCGCACGAGCTCGGCGAGGTTGACCGTCACGCGGGCGAGCATTCCACAGCGGCCGCCTCCTAGGGCGGACTGGGCGCCGGTGGACTGGGAGGTGGCGAGGTGGGCGGCGGCGGCAGGATGCCCGTCGTGGTCGGCTCCGGAGACGGCGTGGTCGGGACCGGAGCAGGTGTGGGGGTCGCGGACACCGTGGCCGTGACGGTGGGGCGGGGAGCGCTGGTGCGCACAACCCTGGGCTTCTTCGTCGCCGTCGGCGTCAGGGTGGGCACCGGCAAGCCCGCCGCACGGGCAGCCCGCTCGGCCTTGATGCGGCGCAGGTTCTCCTGCGCCTTCGCGAAGATCTCCGCGGGCAGCGTCCCGCCGAAGACCTGCTTGAAGCCGTGGAGCTTCTTCATCCCCCCGCAGGGACCGACGACGGTCAGCCGCGCCCGCTCCGGCTTGGGCCCGCGCGGGTCGCACGAGGAGAACTCATAACCCATCCACGTCGCCACGCAGATCTTCTGGTCCGGGATGCACGCGGTGAACCACGCGTCGGTGGAGTCATTCGTCGTACCCGTCTTGCCGAAGACCGGGAAGGGCTGGCGCGCCCGGCTGCCGGTGCCGCGCTCGACCACGTCGGTCAAGGCCGTCACGACGTCGCGCGCCACGCCCTTGCTCATCACCCGCTTTCCCTTGTCGACTCCCACCGACTGCACCACCTCACCCGGGTCCGACACGGTGGCGCCCTGGCGGATCTCGGTGAAGGAGCGGGTAGGCATCCGCACGCCGTCGTTGGCAAAGGTGCCGTAGGCGATGGCTTCCGAGATCGGTGTCACCTCGGCGCCGGCTCCGATGCCGAACGACAGGTTCCCCGGACGCAGCCGCCCCTGCAGCCCGGCCGCCTCGGCCAGGGCCGCGACCTTCCCGCGGCCGACCTCCTTGGCCAGCGGCAGGTACACCGTGTTGACCGAGTCGGCCATCGCTCGGCGCAGGCTGAAGCGCCCGGACTCGCTCACGTCGGCGTTGGAGTAGACGTAGGGGTTAGGAAAACCACCGGGGTTCGGGATCGAGTCGCGGTTGGGCGCATAGCGTGTGGTGTTCAGCGACTGCCCCTGCTGCAGCGCGACCGCCAGCGTGAACGGCTTGATGGTCGACCCCGACGACCGCTCAGCCGCTGTGGCGAGGTTGAAGCCCAGTCGCTGCTCGTACTGCGTGGTGGCCGGGCGGTAGAGCCGCCCGTCGGGGTACTTCAAGGCAGGCACCCGTCGCAAGGTCGCCATCGCCTTCACGTCACCGTTGGTGTAATCGACGGCCACGATCGCGGCCTGCGGGTCCTTGGCGTCGGGCAGGACGTCACGCAGCGCCTCGTTGAAGGCCTGCTGCAGGTCCAGATCGAGCGTGGTGCGCACCCGCAGCCGTCCGCGGAAGAAGGTGTCCTCCTCGTAGGACTCGCTGGCCTTGACCCGCGCCTTGACGTAGTCGGCGAACTCGGGCGCGATGGTCGGCTGCTCCTGCGCCCTGACCCGGAGCGGGCGGACGTCGTACTGGTAGGCGTCACTCGCCTGCTGGGGCGAGGCGAAGCCAGCCACCACCATCCGGTTGAGCGTGTACTGCTGCCGACCGCGCGCCGTGGCGAAGTCCTTGACCGGGTTCCAGTAGGACGGCGCGGGCGCGATCCCCGCCAGCATCGAGGCGCGGGCCAGCCCGAGGAGCGGATCGCGCTTGTTCGTGCGGGTGTTGAGCTCGAGGTCCTTCACGGGGACGCCGAAGTAGTAGCGCGAGCCGGCCTGCACGCCGTACAGGCCGTTGCCGAGGTAGAGCGCGTTGAGGTAGTCGGTGAGGATCTGCTGCTTGGACAGCTTGCGCTCCAGCCGCACCGCGAGCGCCGCCTCGCGGATCTTGCGGAGCGCCGTGCGCTCGTTCCCGACATAGGCGTTCTTCACGTACTGCTGGGTCAGCGTCGAGCCACCCTGCTGCACGGAGCCGCCGGTGAGATCGCGGAACGCCGCTCGGAGCGTGGCGAGGACGTCGACCCCACTGTGGGTGAGGAATTTCGCATCCTCGGCGGCCATGATCGCATCGCGCATCGCCTGAGGGATGTCCTCGGCCGCGACGTTCTCGTGCCGCTCCGTGGGCTGCAGCGTCGCGAACTGGCGCCCGTCGGCGGCAAGCAGGAGCACCGAGCTGGGCGGGGGCGCGACCGCGAGGTCGATGGGCGCCGCGAGCAGGCCGGCCACGAAGGTCGCCGTCCCGACGGTGGTCGCCAGCACGAGGACCAGCAGCGAGCGCGCGACGAGGCGGGCACGCCGGTGCGGCCGGCGCCGAGGGCGGCCTTGGCCCACGGCCCGCGCACGTGACGAGGCTGGACCCGGCGCGACCATGGAGGCAGAGTACGTGGCCACAACCGTCGGCTGTGACGAAGCGCACGAGAGCCCCGAACGGCTCAGGCAGCCCGCCGTACGTGCCGAGACACAACGTGTCAGAACGCCTTCGCGAGCCGGGGCGCGCCCGTACGATGCGTGCACCGGCTCGTACGACTTCCCCCGGAGCCCGAACGGAGTCCCATGCACGCCCGCCTGCCCGCGCACCCTGCGGGAGCGGCCGTGCCCAGGGACGCCAGGTGACCAGGGCAGTGACCAGCGATGCCGCTGTCCCAACCCCCGCCGTACCCGACCACGACCGGGTCGAAACCGCCGCCCCGGAGGGCGAGAGCGCTGTCACCTTTGCCCTGGTCGAGCGCGCGCAGGCCGGGGACGCCGATGCCTTTGGCTTGCTCTACGACCGGTACGTCGATCAGGTCTACCGCTACATCGCCTACCGCGTCGCCAGCTCGGCCGTCGCCGAGGACCTGACCTCCGAGACGTTCCTGCGGGCGCTGCGCCGGATCAGCACCTTCACCTGGCAGGGCCGTGACGTCGGGGCGTGGTTCACCACGATCGCCCGCAACCTCGTGGCCGACCACTACAAGAGCGGCCGCTACCGGCTCGAGCTGACCACCGACGACGTCACCGACTCCGGCTCGGCCCCCGTCATCGAGGGCCCGGAGCGTGCGGTCCTGGAGGGGATGACCAACAAGGTCCTGCTCCAGGCGGTCAAGCAGCTCAACACCGAGCAGCAGGAGTGCATCGTGCTGCGCTTCCTCCAGGGCCTGTCGGTCGCCGAGACGGCGCAGATCATGGGCAAGAACGATGGAGCGATCAAGGCGCTGCAATACCGCGCCATCCGCACCCTGGGGCGGCTCCTGCCCGAGGGAGTGGAGCTGTGAGGGGCTCAACGGCAGTACGATCCGGACATACCGGACGAGCCGCCGTCACCCCAGTGGCCCTCCGCTCGTTGGGAGTCCTGACGGCCCTTGCCGTCCGCTCCGCGTCAGCGCACCACCCCGCACGTTCCGCGAGAGGATCCCGGTCATGAACCCCCTGGGCAACCGCGCCCGAGCCGAAGAGCTCGCGCGTCTGCTTGAGGGGGCTGTCGCCGGTCCGACGACCAGGACGGCTGGGCTCGCGACGCTCGCCACCCGGCTCCGGGTCATCTCTCCCGCTCTGGACGACAAGGCCTCCCTTCGCCCGGAGTTCCGGATCGCGCTGCGTCAGCGGCTCCTCGCCGTGGCGGAGGTCCACGGAGCCCAGGCCGCTCCCGCGGCTGCCGCCGTGCCCGCGAGTGCTGGGTCACTCGAGCGTGTGCGCGCGTGGTCGCAGAGCTGGACGGCGCAACGGCGCATGGCGCTCGCCTCCGGTGCGATGGCCGGCGTCGTCGCGATCACCGGCATGGGCGTGGCCTCCTCACGCTCCCTGCCCGGTCAGCCCTTCTACAGCCTCAAGCGCGTCAGCGAGGGCCTGCAGCTGCAGCTCGCCGACAACGACACCGCCCGCGGCGGCAAGCACCTGGAGTTCGCCGCCACCCGACTGCGCGAGGTGCGAGCGCTGGCGCAGGGGGACGGCGAGCTCGCCCTGAGCGGCGCCGGCACGGGCACGCTGGCTGCTGGCAGCCTGGCCTCCGGTTCGCGGCAGGATCGCATCAACGACACCCTGGCCGACTTCGACACCGAGACCCGCAAGGGCCGCGCGCTGCTCGAGAGCGTCTACCGGAACACCGGCCGCACGGCTCCGCTGCGCGTCCTGAGCTCGTTCTCGCTCGAGCAGCAAGCCCGCCTCGCCACGCTCATCCCGCAGCTGCCCGCGGGCACGGCCCTCGCGGCCCAGCAGTCGCTGGACCTGGTGGAGGAGGTCGGCAGCACCGCCGTCGAGCTGCTCAACCTGGGCACCTGCGGCCAGTCATGCGACCCGGCCACCGGCGGCCCGACCCTTCCTGTGGAGCCCGGTCCCACGCCGGGTGCGAGCGCCAGCCCCGAGCAGCCCGACGACAACGGTGTCCCGCCGTGCACCTGCGGCGAGCCGGGCCCGACCCCGCAGCCCACGCCTGGTCCGACGACGTCCCCCACCGACGAGCCCACCCCGGAACGGACGACCGAACCCACCAGCGAGCCGACGCCGACCCCGACGCCGACGACCTCTCCGTCCCCCGGCGTGTGGCCGACGATCCTGCCCACGATCTTGCCGACGCTGCTGCCGCAGCCCACGGGCCTGCCGACGCTGCAGCCCGCGCCGCAGTCCCTGCCCGCCGTCAAGCCCTAGCCCGAGTCGGTTCACTGCCCGGTGCCCGCTCAGTGCCCGCTCAGTGCCCGCTCGGCGCGGCGTTGGCGGCTGCGTGACCGGGGCAGTACGCTGCGTGATGGTGTGAAACGAGCCTTGTGCCCGAATTACCCCAAAAATCACAAGACTCCTAAAATTCCTCGTGTGCCCCCCGTCACCTAGGCTGGGAACGCTCGTTGAGGGGGCAAGACGGCACGCCACCCGGATCCGCAAGGGTCCGGTTCAAGCGGAACGTCCGGAATGCCGAGATCGTCACCAACTTCGGTGACAGAACCGCTACAAGGGGATCACATGACCAGCACTGGACGGGTCGCGCGGCTGACCGCTCTTGCCCTGGCTACCGGCACGCTCGTCGCTGCCGGTGCGGGTACGGCGGGTGCCGTCAACACTCAGAAGACCGACTTCACTGCGTCAGGTGGCGGCTCCGTCATCCGCCTGACCATCAACATGCCTGCGCAGCTCGCGGACGTCCTCAAGACGGCCGGCCTGCCCCAGACGCTCACCCAGGACCTGGTCCTCACGGGCGGCACCATCCGCACCAACGACGTCAAGGCGATCGCGACCTCGACGCTCGGCGCCAACGGCAACGTCGTCGCGCTGTCAGGTCTGCTCAACAAGAGCGTGACGGCGGAGTACGGCAAGCCGGCGCCGGCGCCGTTCACGGTGCTGCCGCAACAGCTGAAGGACGGCCTGGCCGGCTTCGGCATCCACGCGAAGGCCCTCGAGCTCAACTCGGTCGCCAACAACCCGACCGTTGACGGCGAGGTGTCGCACAGCCTGAGCACGGTCGCGAACCTCACGGTCGACGGCACGGGCGTCCTGGACAAGATCCTCGAGCTGCTCAACGTGCAGATCGCTGCCGTGCTGTCCACGGCTCTCGGCACGCAGAGCGCCTCGCAGACCGAGGCGATCGGCGGCGTCACCACCACGGTCGGCAACACCGTCACCGGTCTGCTCGGCCAGGTCACCGATGCCCTCGACGAGGCCAGCGCCGGCGCGACCGGACCGACCACCGACGAGGTCCAGGCAGCCATCGCCGACGTCATCGACCAGCTCGACGCCCTCCCGGGCCTGCTCTCCGGCAAGATCAAGTCGGCTGCTGCGGACACCTCGCTGCTCAAGGTCGGCCTCATCGAGTCGGAGCAGACGGTCAAGCGCGCTGCGGGCGTCGTCACGTCCACCTCTAGCAACAAGCTCATCGGCGTCAGCGCGCTGGGCGGTCTGGTGACCGTCGACGGCCTCACCTCGCAGGCGTCGGCCAAGCTGGGCAACGGCATCAGCAAGGCGACCGCCGACAAGGGCCAGAACGCGCTGCTCAAGGTCAACGTGAAGGACCTGCTCAGCCTCGAGGTCACCAATGGCCTGCAGGCTGCCCTCGGCAGCCCGGTTCTGCCGGCAGCCGTCGTCACCGCGGTGAACGGCGCCCTGGCGCAGATCACGACCCTGCTCAACAGCGTCCTGGGTGCAACGCTGACCCAGACCGCGGTCGGCGAGCAGATCGAGACGCCCGACCACGCCGCCAGCTCCGTCTCCGCCGCTCGCCTCGTCGTGAACCCGACGCTGCCGGGTGTCGGCGCGGTCTTCGGCACCAAGCCGCTGCTGGACATCCAGTTCGTCCCGGCCGCGGCCGACGTCGTCAAGGCCAACTCCTCGGTCCCGCCGCAGCGCACCACGCGCCCGGCGACGACCACGGCCCAGCCGGTGATGGCCCGCACGGGTGCGAACTTCGCCCTGACCGGCCCGATCGCGATCAGCCTCATGGGCCTCGCGCTCGTCGCCCGCCGTCGCCGCCTGGCGCACCAGGGCTAAGCACTTCTGCTTGACACAGCACCACTGCTTGATCGAAGAGCCCCGCTCCTGCCAAGGAGCGGGGCTCTTCGCTTGGCTAGGGTGAACCTGACATCCCTGACGCGGTCGAAGGTGGGAGATCCGGTGGTGAGGCTTCGCAACAGGTCGGCGAGCGGCGACGGGGTGTCCGCTGTGCTGGCGGGTGCGGCCTCAGCAGCTGCGGCCGAGGTCGAGGCGTCCCTCGAGGTGCCCGCCGACCCCACGGCGGCCGCGTTCTTCGACGTGGACAACACGATGATCCGCGGCGCCTCGATCTACTTCTTCGGCAAGGGCATGGCCGGGCGGGGCCTGATCACGACCAAGGACCTGCTGCGCTTTGGCTACCAGCAGCTGAAGTTCCGGGTCGCCGGCAAGGAAGACCTCGCCGCCGTCGCGGAGGCTCGCGAGAAGGCGCTGTCCCTGGTCGCCGGCAAGTCGGTGAAGGAGATCGTCGAGTACGGCGAGCAGATCTACGACGAGCTGATGGCCGAGCGGATCTGGTCCGGGACCCGGGCTCTGGCCCAGACGCACCTTGACGCAGGCCAGCGGGTCTGGCTCGTCACCGCGACGCCGGTGGAGTTGGCCCGCATCATCGCCAAGCGACTCGGTCTGACCGGTGCCCTCGGCACGGTCGCCGAGGTCGAGAACGGCCTGTACACCGGCCGCCTCGTCGGCGAGCCGCTGCACGGCCCGTCCAAGGCCGAGGCGGTCAAGGCACTCGCCCAGCGCCAAGGGCTCGACCTGGCCCGCTGCACGGCGTACTCCGATTCGGCGAACGACATCCCGATGCTCTCCACGGTCGGTACGGCGGTGGCCATCAACCCGGACACCGCGCTGCGGGCCGAGGCCAAGGAGCAGGGCTGGGAGATCAAGGACTTCCGCACCGGCCGCAAGGCCGCCAAGGTCGGCATCCCGGCCGCGGGTGGCGTCGGCCTGGTGGTGGGCGGCGTGCTGGCCGGCGCGGCGATGCGCCGGTCGCTGAAGCGTTAGAAGAAGACGCTGCGGCGCTGCATGAGCAGCGTGTAGAGCGTCGACTGGATCGTCTCGCGGACCTGGTCGGTCAGGTTGAAGACCAGCATCGGGTCCTCCGCGGCCGCGGCACCCAGGTGGGCGGTCTCGATCGGCTCGCCGAACTCGATGATCCACTTCGACGGCAGCGGGATGGCGCCGAGTGGCCCGAGCCACGGGAAGAACGGCGTGATCGGCACGTAGGGCAGCCCGAGCAGCCGGGACAGCGTCTTGGAGTTCCCGATGAGGGGGTAGATCTCCTCGGCTCCCACGATGGACACCGGGATGATGGGCGTACCCGTGCGCAGGGCTGCGGAGACGAAGCCACCGCGACCGAAGCGTTGGAGCTTGTACCGCTCGGAGAACGGCTTGCCGACGCCCTTGAAGCCTTCGGGGAAGACCCCGACGAGCTCGCCGGACGCGAGCAGGCGCTCAGCGTCGGCGTTGCACGCCAGCGTCTGCCCGCTCTTGCGGGCCAGGGGGGCCACCACGGGCATCGTGAAGACCAGGTCAGCCCCGAGCAGGCGCAGGTGCCGCCGGGCCGGGTGGTGGTCGTGCACGGCCAGCGAGGCCATCACGGCGTCGACCGGGATGGTGCCTGAGTGGTTGGCCACGATGAGGGCGCCACCGACGTCCGGCACGTTCTCCAGCCCACGGGTCTCGACCCGGAACCACTTGTCGTAGATCGGCCGCAGCGGCGGCATGAGCACGTGGTGGGTGAGGTCGGAGTCGAAGCCGAACTCGTCCACCTCGTAATCGCCGGTGAGGCGGCGACGCAGGAAGGCCAGCCCACCCGCGAGCTTGCGCTCCCAGTCTCCCGCTGGGGCCACGGGCGGGGGCGGCGGGGGCGCCTCTGTGCGCGGCTTGACGGCCCGCTTGCGGGGCGGCTCGTCCACGGCGCGCAGCGGGATGACCCGAGCCTCAGGCACGTGCGGTCTCCTTCGGAGAAGCGGTACGGCGGCCGGCCATCAGAGCGAGCAGGCGCTGCTCGGCGGCGGCGACGGTCTCGGCGTTGAACACCCGAGGCGCGCGCTCCACGAAGGCCTGCATGGCCTCCGAGGTGCTTCGCGGAGCCCAACCCAGCTCGGCGCGCAGCCGGCTGGTGTCGGCGACCCGACCGTGCTCCAGGTAGCGCATCTGCTCAGGGGAGAAGTCCACGAGCCCTGCGCGGCGGAACAGCCCGGCCACCAGGTTCACCGCCGGAGACGGCACCGGCAGGGAGAGCCGGCCCACCCGGCGTACCGCCTGGGACAGCAGCAGCACGCCGTCGCCGCCGACGTTGAAGATCCCCGGGTGGTCCTCGACCGTGCAGCGGCGCAGCACCTCGATGCCGTCGTCCTCGTGGCACAGCTGGATGCGCGGGTCGAAGCCGAACACGGTAGGCACGACAGGCAGCGACAGGTACCGGGTGAGCGGAGTGTCGATGACCGGCCCGACGAAGTTCGTGAAGCGCAGCAGCGACAGCGTCACGTCGGGACGGCGGCGGCCGAAGCCACGGACATACCCCTCGACCTCGACGGCGTCCTTGGCGTACCCCGACTTGGGCAACGCGCGCGGCTCGGCGTCCTCGGTGAACAGAGCCGGGTCACGCGGGCTGGAGCCGTAGACCGCGGTCGTGCTCTTGACCACGAGCTTGCGCATCGACGGCGACTTCTGGCACGCAGCGAGCAGCTGCATCGTGCCGATGACGTTGATCTCCTTCATCGCCGTGCGGCCACCGGCGCCCAGGGGCGTCGCGATGACGTTCATGTGCACGACGGTGTCCACCTCGGCCTGGGCGATCACCTTGGCGATGAGGGGGTTGCGGATGTCAGCCCGCACGAACTCCGTGCGCCCGAGCTGCGGCAGCGTCTCCGCCCGCGGAGGAACGGTGTCCACGCCGATGACACGCTCGATGGTCGGGTCCGCCGCGAGCGTGCTCGCCAGGCGGGTGCCGAGGTACCGGCTCACTCCCGTGACGAGGACAACGCGCGGCTTCACGGGGCTCCTCCCGGTGTGGGTGTCGAAGCCCGAAGAGTACCCAGGGGCGGTTACGCGTACGTGACGCGCCCCGCTGCCCTCGGCGCTACTTCTTGTTGCGACGCTGGATGCGGGTCTTCTTCAGCAGCTTGCGGTGCTTCTTCTTGGCCATCCGCTTGCGGCGCTTCTTGATGACGGAACCCACGTCGAACCCCTGCTCACAGATATCGGTACGGAAGATGGCGAGTCTAGCGGTCGCGCGCACCGGGCCTATCCGGCTTCGGTGAAGGCACCGCTCAGGTAGACGTGCACGGCCCGTTCGGGGACGCGGAAGGACCGCCCCACCCGCACGCTGGCGAGCTCGCCGGAGTGCACCAGGCGGTAGACGGTCATGCGGGAGACGCGCATGAGCGCGGCCACTTCGGCCACCGTGAGAAACCGGATCTCGCTCAAGTTGCTGGAAGTCATGGCGGCACGCACCCGTCGGCACACGCATGGCCGGGGGCTTCCCCACCCTCGGACGCAGACACGCCTGTGCTCCCTGAGGGTATCGAGACACGTGGGACTCAGGTAGTCGCCCATTTGGCCCAACCGTGCTATAGCGCCCGCAGCGGATCCAGCCCGTACGCCGGAAACACAGCCTCCCGGGTAGCGCTGATCGCAGCGTCGACCGCGCGGGCGAGCCGATCCCCCTCCACCGCGAGCGGATCGGCCGGCTCCCAAGCGATCCAGGCGCCAGTGGCGCCGTCCAGCAGGTCGGTCGGGGCGAGCTCGTGGCCACGCTCCTGGGCCTGTTCCCGCCAGGCGTCGGGAGTCGCGCCCGCAACGGAGGTGCCCGCCGCCTCGGCGAGCAGGTGGGTCCAGGCGCGCGGGACGACCTGCACGGGCTCGTAGCCACCCCCGCCGAGGGCGACCCAGCGACCCTGGCAGACCTCGTGAGCCAACTCGTGCAGCGCGCGGTAGGCGATCCGCTGCCCGTCGACGCTCATCATCAGGTGGGCGAGCGGGTCCAGGGAGTGCGTGTCGCAACCGTGCTGGGTGAGGAGCACCTGCGGACCGAAGGCCCTGAGCAGCGGCGGCACGACCGCGTGGAAGGCCCGCAGCCATCCGGCGTCGCCGGTGCCAGCGGGCAGGGCCACGTTGACACTCGTGCCCTGGCCCTCCCCCATGCCCGTCTCGTCGGCGAAGCCGGTGCCGGGGAACAGCGTCAGGCCGCTCTCGTGCAAGGAGATCGTGAGCACCCGCGGGTCGTCGTAGAAGGCCGCCTGCACCCCGTCGCCGTGGTGCACGTCGACATCGACGTAAGCCACCCGCTGGGCGCCCGCCGCGAGCAGCCAGGCGATCGCGACGGCCGGGTCGTCGTACACGCAGAAGCCGGACGCGCGGTCGCGCATCGCATGGTGCAGGCCGCCGGAGAGGTTCACCGCGTGCTCGTGCGTGCCCTCCCAGACCGCGCGCGCCGCGTCGACGCTCGCGCCTGTGACCAGCGACGCGGCCTCGTGCATGCGGGGGAAGACGGGGTTGTCCCCGGTGCCCAGTCCCCAGCGCAGGGAGAGCCGGCCCATCAGATCGTCGGGCGCTCGCCGTACCGAGGCGATGTAGAGCGGGTCGTGCACGAGCTCCAGCAGGTCGTCACCGGCAGCGTGTGGGGCGCGCACGTCGACACCGTCGAGCACCCCGAGCTGGCGGGCCAGCGACATCGTGAGCTCCAGGCGCAGCGGACGCAGCGGGTGCGTGGGCCCGAAGTCGTACTCCCCGAAGACGTCGTCCCAGACGACGAGGGTGGACGCGCTCATGCCCAGAGCGTGCCACTCAGGGGTTCCGCCGGACGGCATCGGCGGTGCGCTCAGCCGCCGGCGAGCTCCCGGCTGCGGTCGCGCGCAGCCTCCAGCGCCGCGAGCATCGCTGCCCGCACGCCGTGGTCCTCCATCACGCGGATCGCGCTGATCGTCGTACCGGCGGGCGACATGACGGCCTCGCGCAGCACGACGGGGTGCTCGTTGGACTCCTGAAGCATCCGGGCGCTACCGACAGCGGTCTGCACGATGAGCTCGGCCGCCACCGCACGCGGAAGGCCGAGCAGGATGCCGGCGTCGATCATCGCCTCGACGAGGTAGAAGAAGTACGCCGGACCGCTCCCGCTCAGGGCGGTCACGGCGTCCTGCTGGTGCTCGGGGACGCGGATGACGCGGCCGACGTGCCGCAGGAAGTCCTCGACGAGAACGAGGTGCTCCTCCTGCGCATGGCTTCCAGGGGAGATCGCCGACATCGCCTCGTCAACGAAGACGGGAGTGTTGGTCATGACGCGGACAACGTGGGTGCCCGCGGGGAGCTCCTCCTCGAGCAGCGCGGTGGTGATTCCCGCGGCCATGCTCACGATCAGCGTCTCCGGCTTGACCGAGCCGGCGATCTCCTTCAGCGCCTCCCGCATGTCCTGCGGCTTCACCGCCAGCAGCACCACGTCGGCTTGGGCGACGGCGTCGGCCGGGTGGGCGGTGCGCACGCCGTACGTCGCCTCGATCTCCCGCGACCGACCTTCGTACCGCTCAGCGCCGATCACGTCCTCCTTGGGCGTGCCCGAGCGCAGCAGGCCCGAGAGCAGGGCCTCGCCGAGCTTGCCGACCCCGACGAGCGCGAAGGTCGTCATCCTCGCGTCGCAAGCGAGCGCAGGAAGAAGGTCACGTTGGCGGGGCGTTCGGCGAGACGGCGCATGAAGTAGCCGTACCACTCATCGCCATAGGGCAGATAGACCCGCACTGTCTCTCCCGCCGCCGCCAGTCGCTCCTGCTCGCCGGGCCGGATCCCGTAGAGCATCTGGTACTCGTAGCTGCCCTTGGCGCGGGTCTTGCCCAGCTCACCGGCAATCTTGATCAGGCGCGGGTCGTGGGTGGCGAGCATCGGGTAGCCGGACCCTGCCATGAGGACCTTCAGGCAGCGGACGTAGGAGCGGTCGACGTCACGCTTTCCCTGGAAGGCGACCGACGCCGGCTCCTTGTACGCGCCCTTGCACAGCCGCACCCGGCTGCCCTGCGTGGCGAGGTCGGCGCAGTCCGCCTCGGTGCGGCGCAGGTAGGCCTGCAGCACAGCCCCGGTGTCGGGGAAGTCCTGGCGGAGCTTGCCCAAGATGCCCAGGGTCGAGTCCGTCGTGGTGTGGTCCTCCATGTCGAGGGTCACCGTCGTACCCGCCTGGCGGGCCGCCTGACAGATGCGGGCGGCCTGGTCGAGCGCCATGGTCTCGTCGAAGGCCTGGCCGACGGCGGAGAGCTTGACGCTGACCTCGGTGCGCCCGTCACGGGTCAGCCCGGCGTCGCCGAGGCGTGCCAGGAGGGCGACGTAGGCGTCGGCCGTGGCCCTGGCCTGCGCGGCGTCCAGGGTGTCCTCGCCGAGATAGTCGATGCTCACCGCTCGGCCACTGGTGATGAGCTCGGCCGTCGCGCGGACCGCGTCGTCGAGCGAAGCACCGGGGACGAAGCGGTGCACCACCTGCTTGCTGACCGGCGCGTTCTCGACCACGCGGCGCATCGCGCGGCTCCTGGAGGCGGCAAGGATGACCTGGCGAAGCATGTGGGGAAGGGTATGCGAGTGCACGACTACGACGTGGTGATCGCCGGGCTGGGCCCGGTGGGCGCGGTGCTCGCGCTGCGCCTGTCCCGGGAGGGCATGGCTGTGCTCGTCGTGGAGCGCGCCTCGGAGGCCTACCCCCTGCCGCGGGCGATCGCGGCGGACGACGAGGTCCAGCAGATCCTGGCCGCGTGCGACCCATCGCTGGTCGCGGGGATGCTGCACGACCAGCCGGTGCGGTTCGTCTCCGGTGGCCGCCCGCTCGGGACCATCCGCTTCCCTCGCTCGGCGGCCGGCTTCAGCGGGCTGTCGTTCTTCCACCAGCCCACGCTCGAAGCGGGGCTGGCGTCAGTGCTGACCTGCGAGGTACGCCGGGGCGTTGCGGTCACGGGGCTGACCCAGTCTCCGGACGGCGTCACCGTGCGGACGACGGAGGGCCAGGTGCGAGCCGGGTGGCTCGTGGGGTGCGACGGGGCCTCCTCCACGGTGCGAACCTTGGCCGGAATCGCCTGGCAGGGAAGGGATCTGCCACACAGGTGGCGCGTCGTGGACGGGACGGGGAGCTACCGGGACGGGTTCACGTACTCCTGCGACCGAGCGATGCCGACGGTCGACATGCCGATGCCGGGCGGGCACCGGTGGGAGTTCCTGCTGCGCGACGGGCAGGCGCCTCCCGAGGTGCCGCTGCCGGTCGTGCGGGCGACCGACTACAGGTACGGCGCCCGGCGGGCCGCCTCGTGGCACCAGGGGCGGGTGCTCCTGGCGGGGGACGCGGCCCACACCATGCCGCCTTTCGCCGGGCAGGGCCTTGGCGCCGGGATCAGGGACGCCTGGGCCCTCGGTGCCCTGCTACCCGCCGGACGCGTGGCTGACTACCCGGCTCTGCGGGCTCCGCACGTGCGGGAGATGACGCGGCTGTCGCTGCTCGTCGGGGCGGTGCTGCAGGCCTCGCACGGTACGGCGGTCCGCGATGCCCTACTCCGCAAGGCTTTCCGAAGCCCGGTCCTGGGTCCGTGGCTCGGCCGCGGGGGCCCACGCCGGCCGCGGTCAGGCGTGCTCGGTCTCTGAGCAGCTAGGCCCGGCCAGGGGCCGGCTGTCACAGGTGGATTCCGGTGACCTGGAAGAACCACAGGGCGCTTGTCATCCAGAGGAGAACGACGAGCGTGAACAGGCTCCCGCCCACGACGGGCAGAACCCAGGGCGAGACCCGGGTTGAGCGGACAGCCAGGACCTTGACGGCGAAGGTCCCGTAGAACAAACACCCCAGCACCGAGTGCGCGAGGGTTCGGCCGGAGAGGGGTGCGGGAGCGAAGCCGTAGGCGAGCAGGCAGCAAGCGGCAACGGGGAGGCTGAGCAGGAAGGCGGTGGCGCCGAGTGACCGGTGCGTGCGCGCCAACCACGCAGGCCGCCGGTGGACGAGCGGGAGGCGGCCGAACATCCAGAGCGCCGTGAGGAGCTGGCCACCGGCGAGGAGCAGGACGCCGCTGGCGAGCCAGGCCTTGAAGGTGAGGTTGTCGGTGAAGCCGAAACCCGGTAGCAACCTGTACTCCGGAGTCAGGGCCCGTCCTACTCCCCCGAGAGCGACGGCGATCCCTGCCCCGAGTACCAAGGCCGCCGTGACCCTCGCCCAACTTGCAGGCTGCGTCCGCGAGCCTTCGCCGTGAGCCCTCACGGTGCCCCCCTTGGGGTACTCAGACAGGTGGGGAGGGTCACGGTCGTGACCCTCCCCACCTCTTAGCTGGTGCTAAGGCTAGCTGAGCTTGAGGTTCTGCGAGATCCCGCCGGCCAGCGTCGCGGCTGTACCGGGCATGTGACCAGCGGCTGCCTGCAGCTTGGTGAAGACACTGGGGTCACCGGCTACGACGGCGTCGATCGCGGTGAACAGGCTCGCGACGTGCGGCGTGAGCTCGTTGGCGACGGCGTCAGCAGGCAGCTCGGGCACGACCGAGTTGATGAGCTGACCGAAGCTGGTCCGGTAGCCGTCCAGGTCGGCCTTCGCCTTCGTGACCTTCGCGTCGCTCATCGTCGCCTTGCCGAGCGTGTAGTCGACGAAGAAGCCGATGTGCTGGCGCCAGGACGCAAGGAACGGCGCCTCCGCCTGCGGGTACGCCGCGCCGACAGCCTTGCTCAGCGCGACGGAGTTGGCGTCGAGGGCGTTGACGGCGGCGACCACCATCGGGTCCTTCAGGTTCCCGCCCTTGGCGACGGCCGTGTTGATCGCGATGCCGGCCGTGTAGACGTGCTGGGTGAGCAGGGCGGTCAGCCCCGCGCGGAGGTCGCCGGCGCCCGTGTCGGTCTTCCCGAGCTTGAGGTTCGTCGCGATGCCGCTGGCGAGGATCGCCGCGGTGCCGGGCATGTGGCCGGCCGCCTCCTGGAGCAGGGCGAACTGCTTGGGGCTCCCCGCGACCTGGGCGTCGATGGCGGCGAAGAGGCTTGCGACGTGCGGCTTGAGCTCGTTGGCGACAGCGTCGGCAGGCAGCTCGGGCACGACGGAGTTGATGAGCTGGCCGAAGCTGGTGCGGTAGCCGTCCAGGGCCTTGATGGCCTTCGCGGTCATCGCCTTGTCCTTCGTGGCCTTGCCGAGCGTGTAGTCGACGAAGAACCCGATGTGCTGGCGCCAGGAGGCGAGGAACGGCGCCTCCGCCTGCGGGTAGGCCGAGCCCACAGCCTTGCTCAGCGCGACGGAGTTGGCGTCGAGAGCCGCGACGGCGGCCTTCACGGCCGGGTCCTTGAGGTTGCCCTTCTTCGCCAGGGCAGTGCCCGTCGCGATGCCGGCGAGCTGGACGTGCTCCTCGAGGAGGTACGTCAGACCGGCACGCAGTGTCACGGCCTTGGTCGTCGTGGCCTCCAGACCGACCGTGCCCGTGGTGGCGGACGCCGACGGGGAGCCGGCTGACGCGCTCTTGGTGTCGTTGCTGGAGCCGCAGGCGGTCGCTGAGAGAGCGATACCCAGTGCGACGGCCGCGATCCTGACCGGTGTGCGTTGCATGGTGAGCTTCTTTCGTGGGAGTGGGCAGGGTCAGGGCGCGCTCGGACGAGCGGCCTGGCTTGTGGGGTGAGGGGGTCGATCAGGAGACGACGACGGTGCCGTTCATCCCCTTGTGGATCGTGCAGAAGTAGGTGAACGTCCCGGACGTGCTGTAGGTGTGGGTCACGCGCTGGCCCTTGCGGTTGAGCGTGAGGTTGAAGGCCTTGTCGTCGCTCTCCTTCGTGCGGAGGCCATCCGCACCCACCTCGTAGGAGCCCTGCACGAGGATGTGGCTGATGTTGTCCCCGCCGACCCAGGTCACCGTCTGGCCCTTGGTGACGGTGACGGACTTGGGGTCGAAGGCGAGCAGCCCGGTGTCCACGCTGACGCCGTCGGCGCTCGTGCCGCCGTCGGTGCTGTCCGCCTCGCCACTGCTCGAGCTGCAGGCCGTCAGAGCCAGGAGGCCCGCCGTGACGAGCGCTGCTGAGTACACGCGGCTGGAGGTAGTGGCTCGGTGTCGGGTCATGCCTTGCTTTCGCGCCGCCCGGCCATTCGGTTCGGCACAGCGCCAGGGAAGTCCGAGAAGCTCACCGGCGCGAACGCCTGGCATGAAGACTCTCTCCGGCCTGCCGCAGCGCACGGCAGCTCGAATCGTCCTCGCTGCGGCCTCACTAGGTGCTGGAGCCGTTCACCTGTCCTTCGTCGGCGAGCACTACCAGCAGTGGCGGCCGCTGGGCGTCGCCTTCGCCGCTGCCGGTGTCTTCCAGGTGCTGTGGGCCGTCCTCGTCGCGACACGGGACTCGCGAGTGGCCCTACGCCTGGGAGGCTTGGTCTCACTGGTGTTCATCGGGACGTACCTGGTGAGCAGGACGACCGGTCTGCCCCTCGGACCGGCGGCCTTCACCGCGGAGCCCGTGGGGACGAGGGACCTGCTGTGCTGTGCCCTCGAGGTGCCTGTTGCCCTCGGTGCGCTGCTGCTCTCTCGCCGCCCCCGCGCCCTGTCCGCGCCGCTGGGACGGGGCAGGGCTCTCGGCTTCGCGGCCGTGCTGCTGCTCTGCGGCTCGGTGAGCGGCACGGCCCTCGCCAGCCCGTCCCATGAGCACGGCTCCTCGGTGGCGCCGTGCCCGTCGGCGCCGATCCTGACCGGTGACATCGACTCTCGCGGGGTCGACCGTGGCGTCACGGCCTACTTCAGCTGCCGGCTCCAGCACGAGCACGACGGAGCACCTCATGCCTCCCACTGAGGCTCCCGGCACCGATCCGGAGACGCTCGGCGCGCGAATGCACTGCGTGAGGACAGCGAGCGCGGTCAGCCGGCCGCCCGAGGCGGCGTGATGAGCGACCGCGAGCGCAGGCACGCGGACTACGACGTGCTCGCAGCCGGGTGGGCCCTGTCCGCGCTGGAGCCTGACGACGAGCTGCTGTTCCTGGACCACCTGTCGACGTGTCCGGTCTGCGAGCGCGCCGTTGCCGGCCACCGCGACACCCTGGCCCACCTCGCGTGGGCCGTGACGACCGAAGCCCCTCCTGCCTCCCTCCTTCACGGGATCCGCTCCGGCGCGGTCTCCTCGCGCCGACAGCTCGAACCGCCGGCGCCTCTGCGTCCCGGCCTTCGGGCCACCAGGCCCCAACGCCGCTCCGTGCGGCTCATGACCTCCCTCGTCAGCGCGGCCGCCGCGGTCGTCGTACTGGCGCTCGTGCTGTCGGTCGGCCGGGGACCGAGCCCCCGGGAGCAGCAGGCTCAGCTGGCCGCCGACCGGCTCGGCTCGACCGTCGCATCACTCCTCGTCCCGGGTACGCGGAAGATCGACCTCCAGGGTGACGGCGGCCGCGGCGCGGTCATCGTCAACGGGCGCACCCTCTCGCTTGTCATGTCCGGGGTGACCCCGAACGACGCGCGCACCAGCGTCTACGTGCTGTGGGTGAAGACGACCTTCGGGGACGTCCACGCGGTCGGCGCCTTCGACGTCACGTCAGCGCGCGTGAGCGTCATCAACGATCTCGAGCTCGCATCCGCTGACACCGCCAAGGCCTTCATGGTCACGAGAGAGAAGGGGCGCGCCGTGCCGGTACGCACCATCCAGACACCCCTCCTGGCCGGGGAGACGTGATGACCACGCTCCCGCCGGTCGTGACCGCTCAGGACGTCTGGCACAGTGGGCCCATGTCCGCGACCGCGTTGGAGGATGGCGAGCTCATCCGTCGCCTTGCCTCCGGTGACGAGGGCGCGCTGGAGATCATCTACGGGCGCTACGGACGGCCCTGCTACGCACTCGCCCGGCGCATCCTCAACGACCCGCAGCTGGCGGAGGACGTTGTGCAGCAGGTCTTCCTCGCGCTGTGGCAGGGGACCGGCTACGACCCGGCGCGAGGCGCTGTCAGCACGTGGCTGCTCTCGGTCACCCACCACAAGGCCGTCGACGCGGTTCGTCGCGAGAGCACCCGTCGTCGGCGCCTCAGCGAAGACCAGGTGATGCTCGATCTCGTCTCGGCCAGCCCGGGGCCCGACGACGAGGCGTGGGCGACCCTTCGCGCCGAGCGGACCCGGGAGGCGCTGAGCATCCTGCCCCCTGAGCAGCGCGAGGTCCTTCTGATCGCCTATTACGGCGGCTACACGCAACGGGAGATCGCCGAGATGACAGGGATGCCGCTCGGCACGGTGAAGAGCCGGACGCTGGCTGCCCTGCGCAAGCTGCGCGAGGAGCTGGGGCCGGACTTGGGAGAGGGCGGGGGCGAGCTGCATGACTGAGGTGCACGAGCACTGGGAGGAGCTTGCCGCTGGCCACGCCCTGAGCGCCCTTGAGCCGGAGGACGAGGCGGCGTTCCTCGCCCACCTGGCCACCTGCGAGCGCTGCCCGGACGTGCTGGCGGACCACGCTCTCGTCGCCGCCCGGCTCGGCACCCTCGTGAACCCCGAGGACCAAGCGCCGAGCTGGGAGCGCATCCGCGCCGGGATCTTGCCGCCGACGTCAGCGGCGAGGGGCGCGGAGGACGGCGGCGCCGGCATGACCCCTGCTCCGGTCACCTCGCTGGACGAGGTGCGTGCCCGCCGGCGGGCGCCTCGCCTGGTCAGCGCCGCCGCGGCCGCCGTACTCGTGCTTGGTGCCGGAGCGGCCTACCTCGCCGCCCAGTCGGGACCAGCGCAGACCCCGCAGCAGCTGGCGCTGTCGGCGTGCACCTCCTCGCCTGGCTGCCACGTGGTGAACCTGCAGGACAAGGCCACGCTGCTGGTGCGGGACGGAAAGGTGCAGTTGCTGTCGACCACGTTGCGACCGCCGTCGGCCAACAAGGTCTACGTGCTGTGGCAGCTCCCGCGTGAGGGAGAGATGACCCTGGTCGGCTCGCTCCGCGCCACCCAACCAGGGACCGTCGGAGAGGCACACCAGCTGGTGCTCCCCTACGACAGGACGGCTGGCTTCGGCCTCAGCCTCGAGTCGGCGGGCGTCGTGCCCACGCGACCCGGCCAGGTCGTGGCCGTCAGCTCCGCCTGATTGGAGTCGGTCGGGACAGAGGACCCGGGTTACCCCTGCCATCCCAAGAAGGCCCCACCCACAACCATCAGCGCAATTCCCATCAGCAGCGTGGCTCCTGGAACGGCCAGGGACAGCAAACGGTTGCGTCGGTAGACCACCACAGCCACGACGGCGAACACGACCCAAAGCGCACGGACCAGCGCGAGTTGCCCCTCGGGAGCGATGAGACCCGCCATCAAATAGGGCATGAAGGCTGCGAGCTGGAGTAGGCCCAGAACCGGGGCCACCCAACGATGTCGCCGTGAAGCGGTCATGTCAGTGACTGTCGCACGGAGCAGGGGACGCGGTGCCGCTTCCGCCATTTCCCTGACCCGCCGGAACTCGGCAGCCGGTCAGTGCAGGCGGAGGGTGGTGACGACGCCGGCATGGTCCGAGGCCCAGAAGGGCGGCGAAGCCTGGAAGGGCGTGGCACCCACGACGTGCGAGGACAGCGGGTGCACCGCGTGCGCGAGCACGAGGTCGATGCGCGTCCCCAGCCTGGACACGGGGTCCACGAGCAACCCCGGCTGGCAGCAGGTCGCGACCGACGACCCCTTCCAGGCGTCGCGGAAGTAGTCGGCGGTGATGGCGGCATACGTCGCGGTCGTGCTGCCGTCGTGGGCGCTGTTGAAGTCGCCGACCGCGATGACGGCGCCCCGGGTCTTCACCGCGGCCAGGAACTCCCGCCCCTGCGCCTCCTGGACTGCCGGGAAGTCCTCGGTCTCTAGGTGCGTCACGGCGAAGCGGAAGCGCTGCCCGCCGTACGTCCCGTCGACGCTCGCCCAGCCCCGAGCGAACGACAGGGGCCCGACCGGGCTCGAGAGTACGACCTGCGCCGAGTAGTTCCCCGCCCGAGGATTGCCGACCACGAGTCCGGCTGTGTCGGTGTTGACCAGCACGACGTCGCGGTCCTGGAAGCGCAACAGGCACGCGCCGATCGCCCCGGCGCAGGGCGCGACCAGCGGCAACGGGCCGATGTCGGCGTTGTCCGACACCGCCGCCACGGCGTAGTGCAGCCCACGGGAGCTCAGCTCACTCTGCAAGATCGCGAGGAAGTCCAGGCTCGGCACGGGCGTCGGGCCGGTCACCGTCCATTTCGAGACCTCCTGCAGCCCCACCAGGTCGGGGCGTTCCGTGGCGATCTCCTGCGCCAGCGCCCCGGCGCGAGCGGGGAAGTCGGTGAACTGCACCCGGCCGTAGATCGTGGCGACGCCGATGAGCAGGTCGATGGGCGTGGTTGCCGTGAGCGCCGGCGCAAGGTCTGACCCGAGGTAGAGGTTGCGTGACATCACGGTGAGCTGATGGCCGGTCCGAGGCTGGCCGTTCGCCGTACCCGGAGTGACGAGGACCGACGCTGCGAGCAGACCGATCAGGAAACGGGCGAGAAGTCGGGTCATGTGCCGACGCAACGCCCAGCGGCGCAGAGGGTCAATGGCCCGTCCTGCCCACCCGAATCGGGCGAAAGTATGGAAACCTGTCAGCTGGTCGTGCGCCCGACGCGGCGAGGACGCCCCACCCAGCCTCAGGAGAGTCATGACGCACCGCACCCTTGCCTTGGTCGCAGTTGCCGTCGCCACGGCCTGCCTGTCGCTCCCGGCCTCCGCTGCGGCGCCGCGCATCGACAAGCAGGTCTACCTCGCCGGCGGTGGGGTCAGCGCAGGCGCCCTCACGGCCTATGCCACCAGCGCTGAGCGCCCAGCCGCGGACAACGTCGGGCAGGTCCGGTCGCTGCCCCGCAAGGGAGAGAAGGGCGTGCGCATCAGCGTGAAGGACGGTTCGGGTGCGCCCGTCGCCGCCAGGATCGAGGCGTTCCACAAGGGCTCATTCCTGGTCACCGTCACCTGCGACGCCAGCAAGCACGGGCTGCGGCTTCGTGGCGTCACCGAGATCCGGGTGACGCCGCTGGTGGGCGTCTGCACCCCTGCGACGGGATCGCCGGTGGTGTCCGCGCCGACGACCGGTGAGGTCGTGTTCGCCTACCAGTCCTGACCTACAGGACTTCCAGGCGCCGCAGCCAGCCGGCGATCACGGCAGCGAGCTCGGGGCCGCGGTCCTCCTGCAGGAAGTGGCCGCCGCCCTCGATGACGGTGTGCGGCTGCCCGATGGTCCCCGGAACGCGCTCGAGGAAGGGCTTGTCGGCGCCGCGCGTGATGGGGTCGGAGTCGGAGTAGGCGCACAGGAACGGCTTGGCCCACATCGTGAGGATCTCCCACGCGTGCTGGTTCGCCGGCGTGGCCGGGTCCTCGGGCGTCTGCGGGATGAGGTCGGGAAACGCCCGCGCGCCCATCTTGTACTCAGCCGAGGGGAACGGCGCGTCGTAGGCCGCGACGACCTCCGGCGGCATCGGCTCGGTCACCGCGGCGCTCACCAGGAACCCGATCGGCAGGTCGGGGGTGCGGGCCACGAAGTCGCGGAAGGCCCACCATTCCTCAGGCAGCCGGTGCAGCCCGTCCGGCAGCCCGGTGTTCGCGCACACCACGCGGCCGAAGCGCGCGGGGTTCTCCGTCATGAGCCGCAGCCCGAGCAGCCCGCCCCAGTCCTGTCCGACGAGCGTGATGTCCTGTAACGCCAGGGTGTCGAGCAGCACCGACCGCAGCCACTCCACGTGCCCGGCATAGGTGTAGTCCTCGATCGCGCCCGGCTTGTCGGACCGCCCGAACCCGATCAGGTCCGGCGCGACGACCCGGCACCCGGCGTCCAGCAGGACCGGGATCACCTTGCGCCACAGGAACGACCACGACGGCTCGCCGTGCAGCAGGAGTACGACGGGGCCGCTGCCCTCGTCGAGGTAGGCCATCCGCAGCCCGTCGGCGGTCTCGGCGTACTTCGGCTCCCAAGGGAAGTCGGGTAGGTCACCGAAGCACGAGTCGGGGGTGCGCAGCACGTTCACGGGAGCTTCTCCATCAGGAACAGTCGGGTCACGAAGGGCTCGACGACGACGCCGTCGGGAAAGGCAGCCAACAGGTCCGCGCGCGACGCCGAGACGAAGCCCTCAACGTCGGGCAGCGCCTGGACGTAGGACTTCGAGCGCAGCCAGCGGTCATACAGGTCGAGAGAAAGCCTTCGTTCCCAGATGATCTCGGTCGGCGGCGGCCCCGCGAACAACGGCCCCACCCGCTCGCGGTAGTCCACCTCGCGATACCCCCGGCGGTACGCCGGGTTGCCCGCCTCGAGCCGGTCCTGCTGGGCGTCGAACCACCACAACCCGTCGCCGCGCACTTCGTTCCACCACAGCGCCAACCGACCACCGGGTCGCAGCACGCGAGCGACCTCGGCGGGGGCGGGGTCGGAGGTCCAGTGCCACATCTGCGCACCGCAGACCAGGTCGAAGGACTCAGCCGCGAAGGGCAGCGCCTCGGCCTTCGCCACCACTGCCGGCCAGGAGTGCTTGGTCAGTCCCCGGGCCAGCATCCGTGGCCCGAGGTCGGACACCACCAGCGAACCCGCCCGGGTCGCGAGCTCCGCCGACGCGATCCCCGTGCCGGCTCCGAGCTCCAGCACGTCGGCCGACGGCAGGGGCAGCCCGTCGTACAACGCCTGGGGGTAGCGCGGCCGGGCCGCGTCGTAGTCCTCGACCAGCTCCTCGAACGCCGTCGGGGAGCCGGGGAAGGTCACTGCGGCCACGCCGGCGCCGCGAGGTTCAGCCGGGTGAAGGCCAGCGCCTCGGCGAGGTCGGCCTCGCGCTCCTGCCGGTCCAGGCACTTGCGCGTGTTGACCTCCACCACCACCAGCCCGTCGAAGCCGTCGCCCGCCAGCCCCTCGAGCAGTTCGGCGCAGGGCTGGTTCCCGCGGCCGGGCACGAGGTGCTCATCGCGGGCCGTCCCGATCCCGTCGGCGATGTGCACGTGCGCGAGCCGGTCGCCCATGTCCTCCCGCAGCGCCAGGCCGTCGGACTGCGAGACCGAGGTGTGCGACAGGTCGAGGGTGAAGTGCCGGAAGTCCTCCGCCGTCGGGTCCCAGTCCAGCCCGTACGGCGAGACCTCACGCCCCCGGGCCCGCAGCGGGAACATGTTCTCCACCGCGAACTTCACGGCCGTCTCCGACGCCATCTGCTGGATCCCGCCGACGAACTGCCGCACGTAGTCCAGCTGCCAGCGGAACGGCGGGTGCACCACCACGGTCTCGGCGCCCAGCCGTTCGGCCGCCTCCTTCGCCTTGACGAGCTTGACCCACGGGTCGGTGCCCCAGACCCGCTGGGTGATCACCAGGCAGGGCGCATGGATCGCCAGGATCGGCACCTCGTGGTAGTCCGAGAGCCGCTGCAGCGCCTCGACGTCCTGGCTCACCGGGTCGGTCCAGACCATCACCTCGACCCCGTCGTACCCCAGCCGAGCGGCGAGCTCGAACGCAGCCGCAGTCGGCTCGGGGTAGACGCTGGCCGTGGCCAGCGCGACACGCGCCTCAGGCACCCGGACGGGGCCGCCGGTGCTCAGGTCGTTGGTCATCCGGGCGAGCGTACGACGCGACTACGCTGGACCGAGTGACCGTCGACCTGGGACTACCTCGCGTCCGGGAGGTCGAGCCCGGCTTCGCCCGCGACTTCGTGGAGTTCACCGACCCGGCCGACGCCGAGCAGGTGGTGCGCGCCGACCTCACCTGGCTGCTGTCGTCGTGGACGTGCATCTACGGCGCGGGCTGCCACGGGGTCGTCGAGGGACGCGCTGAGGACGGCTGCTGCACCCATGGCGCGTACTACAGCGACGACGAGGACGAGCAGCGGGTCGCCGGTTTCGTGGCCCAGCTGACCCCCGAGCACTGGCAGCTTGCCGCCCTGGGCGCCGAGCAGGGCTGGTCGGTCGTGGACGAGCTCGACGGAGAGGTCGCGCGCAAGACGCGCGTCGTCGAGGGCGCCTGCATCTTCCTCAACCGCACCGGTTTCGCGGGCGGCGAGGGGTGCGCCCTGCACGGCCTGGCGCTGCGCGAAGGCCTGCACCCGCTGGAGACCAAGCCTGATGTGTGCTGGCAGCTGCCGATCCGTCGTACCCAGGAGGTCGTGACCCGGCCCGACGACACCGTGGTGACCGTGTCGACCCTGGGCGAGTTCGACCGCGTGGGTTGGGGCGAGGGCGGCGCCGACCTGCACTGGTGGTGCACGTCCTCGCCGGAGGCGCACGTCGGGGCAGACCCGGTCGTGGTCTCCTACGCCCCCGAGATCGTGGCGCTCATCGGCGAACCGGCGTACGACGAGTTGCTGAGGCTGTGCGCCGAGCGCTCAGGCCTGCCGCTGCACCCGGCGACCGTCGAGGCGTCCCGCTAGCCGCGTCGCGCTCGGATGACGGTGTAGACCGCCGCAGCGGCCAGGACTACCGACAGCAGGACCAGCGGGAGCCTGCTCGAGCCTCCGGACCCGCCCGCGGGCGTGGTGGCAACGTCCTGCGCTCCGGCGGAGGCGTCCGCACTGGGCGTCACGTCGCCCGAGGGGCTCGCCGTCGGCGACCCGCTGGCTGCGGCCGTCGTCGAAGCGGTGGGTGCAGTCGAGGCCGACGGCGACGCCGTGGCTGCGGCCGTGGGCCCACTTGTCGCGGTGGCCGTCTTCGTCGGCGAGGGCTTCGGAGGGGGGCTCGTGGTCGAGCCGCGGACCAGCAGGGTCGCGGAGTGGCGGGAGGCCTTGTGGACCGTGCAGTAGAGCGTGTAGGTGCCGGGCTTGGTGAGGGTCTTGGTCGTCCAGGTCTCGCCCCCGCTTTGTGGCTCCGAGTCGAACAGGCCATCCACCGTCGCAGAGTGCTGGATCGCCTCGGGGAAGACGAACTTGATCTGGTCGCCGACGTTGACCACGACCGTGTCGTCGCCGGGCGAGGCGTCGTCGAAGGAGAAGTTCGCGACGACCACCGGCTGCTGTGCGGCGACGGCGCTGCCCGCCAGCACCAGGCCGACCCCCAGGACGGCGCTGGCGAGGACCCGCCTCATCGCCCGCGTCCCTCGGTCGGCAGGCCAGCCTGCTCGGCGTACAGGTCCTGCGGGTCGTGCACGACCCTGCCCAGCTGCTCGGCCATCCAGGCCTGATCGCGCGCGACCCCCGTGGCCTGGTCGTCGCGGCTGCCGGAAGCGGTGAGGTTCGAGCGGAAGATGCCGGCGGCCGACCGCGGCAGGAAGTCCTCGTAGACGATCGGCGTGCCGTCGGTCCGGAACCACGCCAGGCCCTCCTCGCGCAGCCCCTGCTCGGTGCCCGGCACCTTCAGCGCCCAGTCCGCCGCGTCCTTGCCGACGAGGTCCTGGTAGAGCTCCATCCCTGCCGGGGTGAGGGCGATGCCGCGGCACTCCACCTCGCCGAAGCGCACCTTCAGATCCCCGGGTACGACGGACCCGTCAGCCTCACGGAAGGACCGCGGCTCGGCGAGGGCACGGAAGGAGGTCTGCCGCAGCAGCACGTCGGGCCCGTCCCAGCGCGGCGGGCCCTGGATGGAGGGGGTCATCTCGACCCCCCGCGCGGTCATGCGGCGGTAGAGCTCGTCGATGTCGAGCACCCGGGGCGTGAGGTGGTTCAGGTGGGTCGAGGTCACACCGGCGATGTCCGCCGCGACCGAGGACACCGCCTCCAGCCGCTGGTACCAAGCCCGGTCGACCGGCTCCGGCGACAGCGCGAAGGCGGCTGTGGCCAGGTCCAGGAACCGTTCAGCGTCCGCGCCCTCCAGCCCTCCGGATGCCTCGGAGCGAGCGCCGAGGGAGAGCAGCTCGTCCGGGAACAGGCTGCGGCGGGCGACGAAGGCCTCGACCTCGGCGGCCAGGTCGGCGTCGAAGAAGCGCCGGTCGGCCGGCTCGAGCAGCGAGCAGAACATCCGGAACGGCGACCGCTCCAGCTCTTCCGGGCTCGTCGCCCGGAAGCCGGTGCTGATGACCGGGATCGCGCCACGCGCGTCGCGCAGGTCGTAGAAGCCGACCGGCTCCATCCCGAACCCGGCGAAGACCTGCGCCACCTGACGGAGCTCGGCGAGCGAGCCGACCCGGATCGCCCCGTGCCGCTCCTCGGTCACCCGCTCGATCGAGCCCAGGCGCTCGGCATCGGACCCGAGGGCGGCCGCGACGTCGGCGTTGACGGCTCGGCTGACCTCGACCAGCGTGGCGTAGGCCGGCACCTCTTCGGCGTACAGGTGCGAGAGGCGGCGCGCGAAGGCCGCGCGCAGGCTGGCGTGATCCATGTCGTCCAGGCTACGGGCGACGGTCAGCGACCCTGGTTCGCCACGGCGGCAGCGGCGGCAGCAGCAGCCTCCGGGTCGAGGTACTCCCCACCGGGTACGACGGGGCGCAACTGGGCGTCGAGGTCGTAGCGCAGCGGTTGACCCGTCGGGATGTTCAGGTCGACGACCTGCTCGCGGGACAGGCCGTCGAGGTGCATGACGAGGGCGCGCAGCGAGTTGCCGTGTGCCGCCACCAGCACGGTCTCGTCGGCCCGAAGGTCGGGGACGATCGCGTCGTACCAGTAGGGCAGCATGCGGTCGACCACGTCGGACAGGCACTCCGTCAGCGGGACGAGACCCGGAGCGAGCCGGGCATAGCGGACGTCGGAGGAGTTGTCCCACTCCGAGCCGGCCTCGATCGGCGGGGGCGGAACGTCGTACGACCGGCGCCAGAGCTTGAACTGCTCCTCGCCGTAGGTCTCCAGGGTCTGCTTCTTGTCCTTGCCCTGGAGGGCGCCGTAGTGCCGCTCGTTGAGGCGCCAGTGGCGACGCACCGGGATCCACGAGCGCCGGCACTCCTCGAGAGCGAGCGTCGAGGTGCGGATCGCGCGGGTCAGCAGCGAGGTGTGCACGACCGTGGGCAACAGCCCCGTCTCACGCAGCAGCCGACCGCCCGAGCGCGCCTGGTCCTCGCCCAGCGGCGTGAGGTCGACGTCGACCCAGCCGGTGAACAGGTTCTTGGAGTTCCACGCGCTCTCGCCGTGACGGAGCAGCACAAGGGTTGCCATGGAAGGAGATCTAATCAGCAGAGGCGAACCGGGCGAACGCCTGGAGGTTCGCCGTCGACTCGCCTCGCTTGAGGCGCCAGGCCCATTCCTTCTTGATCGACGTCGCGAAGCCGATCTCCAAGAGCGTGTTGAAGGACTCATCGGAGTACTCCAGCACCGCCCCGAGCAGCCGGTCGACGTCCTCGACGGTGACGCAGGACAGCGGCAGCCGACCGACGAGGTAGACGTCGCCGGAGGAGTCGATCGCGAAGGAGACGGCGAAGGTCTTGCTGTTGCGGCGCAGCAGCCAGGAGTGGAACTCGTCGTGGTTCTCATCCGGCTTGCGGCACACGAAGGCCTCGACGAGCAGCCCGTGCTGCCCGACGACGAGCCAGCAGTTGGTGAAGAGCTTGTTCGTGCCGGGCAGCTTGACGAAGAACTGCTCCGGGTGCGGCTCGGCGAAGTCCAGCTCGGACTCCTCGAGCACGGACCGGATGACCTCGCCGGCAGCACTCATGTCCCGATGGCCACGCGAGCAGGGGCAAGGGCCTCGCGGTACGCCGTGAGCAGCCCGGCCGCGGTGCGGTCCCAGGAGAAGCCGGCCGCGTGCGCCGGAGCCTCGATCGCGAGCAGCGACCGCTCCTGCAGACCGCGCCGGAGCGCTGCGGCCCACGCGTCGGTGCCGTGGCCGTGCACGAGCAGCCCGCTCACGCCGTCCCGGACGGTGGTGGTGAGGCCCCCGACCCGGGTCGCGACCACGGGGGTGCCACACGCCTGCGCCTCCAGCGCGACCAGGCCGAAGGACTCGTTGTGCGAGGGGACGGCGACGAGGTCGGCGGCGACATACCAGTCGCGGAGCCGGTCCGGCGCTGCCGGCGGCTCGAAGCGGACGGCCACATCCAGCGAGGCAGCGAGGTCCGTGAGGTACTCGGGGTGGGCGCACCCGGAGCCACTGGGCCCCCCGACGACGGCAACGACCACGCGATCGCGGAGGGAGGGGTCCTGCTCGATGAGCCGCTGGGCGGCGCGGAGCAGGACGTCGGGCGCCTTCAGCGGCTGCAGGCGCCCGACGAACAGCAACAGGACAGCATCAGGCGGGACGCCCAGGCGGGTGCGGGCACCGGAGGCCTCGCCGGGACGGAAGTGCTCGAGGTCCACGCCTGGCGCGACCGTGACGACCCGCTCGGCCTGCGCGCCGTAGAGCTGCACCAGGTCGCGGGCCTCCTGCGCGGTGTTGGCCACCAGCCGGTCGGCCGCATCCACCACCTGCTGCTCACCCACCACCCGACGCAGCGGCTCGGGGGTGTCGCCCTCGGCCAGCGCGAGGTTCTTGACCTTCGCAAGAGTGTGGGCGGAGTGGACCAGCGGCACGTCCCAGCGCTCCGTGGCCAGCCAGCCGACCTGGCCCGAGAGCCAGTAGTGGGAGTGCACGACGTCGTACCAGCCCGGGTCGTGCGCGGCCTCGGCCCGCAGCACCCCGGAGGTCAGCGCGCAGAGCTGGGCCGGCAGGTCCTCCTTGCTCAGCCCCTCGAACGGCCCCGCCGTCAGGTGCCGGACGGTGACGCCGGCAGCGAGCTCGACGACCGGCGGCAGCTCGCTGGAGGTCGCCCGCGTGAAGATCTCGACCTCGACCCCGAGGGCGGCCAGGCGCTTGGAGGTCTCGACGACGTAGACGTTCATGCCGCCGGCGTCACCGGTGCCGGGCTGCTCCAGCGGCGAGGTGTGGACCGACAGGACCGCCACCCGCCGCGGGTGGACGCTGGTGACCGATGCGTTCGAGCTCATGGATCGCACCCTCCTCTTCCGGCAGGAGTCTGCCCTGACCGGACCCAACCCCGCCCGGTGGCCCGCGCTTCCCGGGGGTTGACTGGGTCCCATGAGCCAACGCACCGCCGTCGTGACCGGGGCCTCCAGCGGGATCGGGGCGGCCACCGCCCGCCGCCTGGCGGCCGAGGGCTGGGCCGTCGTCGCCGCCGCCCGCCGCCTGGACCGCCTCGACGAGCTGGCGGCCGAGCACCCGTCGATCCGCCCGTGCGCGCTGGATGTCACCGACCCGCGCTCGGTCGCCGCGCTCGCCGACGCCGCTCCGGTCGTGGACCTGCTGGTCGCGAACGCCGGCGGCGCCTTCGACCTCGCCCCGCTGGCCGACGCCGACGTCGACACCTGGGCGCGGACGTACGACGTCAACGTCCTCGGGACGGTGCGCACGGTGCAGGCGCTGCTCCCGGCGCTGCAGGTCGCCCGCGGCCAGGTCGTGCTGACCGGCTCGACCGCCGGGCGCTGGGTGTACGAGGGCGGCGGCGGCTACGTCGCGGCCAAGCACGCCATCGCCGCCCTGCGAGACACCCTGCGCCTGGAGCTGGTCGAGAGCGGTGTGCGGGTGTCGGAGGTCGCGCCCGGCATGGTGGCGACCGAGGAGTTCGGGACGGTCCGCTTCGCCGGCGACGCCGAGCGGGCCGCCGCGGTGTACGCCGGGGTCGACGCGCTGACCGCCGAGGACGTCGCCGACGCCATCGTCTGGGTCGCCACCCGCCCGGCCCACGTGAACATCGACATCGTGCAGCTCACCCCCCAGCAGCAGGCCGGCGCGCACAAGGTCGTCCGCCGCCCCTGACTCACGTGGACGGGGCGGTGAGCAGGCAGACTCCAGCGGGTGGCCACGCCCAAGCGGTACGCCGCGGGCCGCGCCCGGGCGCTGGGCCTCGCGACCCGCGGCACCACCGCCCCCCAGCGGCTGCGGCGGGTCGACCGCTGGCTGACCGGGGTGCACGGCGGGCTGCTGCGGTCCGCCGAGCAGCCACCGCTGGTCGTCGACCTGGGCTACGGCGCCTCCCCGGTCACCACCGTCGAGCTGTTCGCCCGGGTGCGCGGCGTACGGGCTGACGCCCAGGTCGTCGGCCTGGAGATCGACCCGGAGCGGGTCGAGGCTGCGCAGACCGCCGCGGTCCCGGGCCTGGCCTTCCGGCGGGGCGGCTTCGAGCTGGCGGGCCTGCGACCGCTGGTGGTCCGCGCGCTGAACGTCCTGCGGCAGTACGACGAGGGGCCCGCGCTCGAGGCGTGGCGCGGGTTGCAGGCCGGGCTCGCCCCCGGCGGGCTGCTGGTCGAGGGCACCTGCGACGAGATCGGGCGGCGCGCTGCCTGGATCACCCTGGACGCGACCGGCCCGCAGACGCTGACGCTCGCCGCGCACCTGCCGACGCTGCTGCGACCGTCCGACCTGGCCGAGCGGCTGCCCAAGGCGCTGATCCACCACAACGTCGAGGGCGAGCCGGTGCACGCGCTGCTTGCCGCGCTCGACGGGGCGTGGGACCGCTCCGCGGCGTACGCGAGCTTCGGCCCGCGGCAGCGGTGGGTGGCGGCCTGCGCGTCCCTGGCCTGGCCGCAGGCCGGGCCGGTGCGCCACCGGCTCGGCGAGCTCACCGTGCCCTGGGCGTCGGTCTCACCGGCCACGGGTACCGCCGCCCGCTGAGCGCAGGACGGGGCCTGGGTCGCGCCGGCCGTCAGGCCCCGAGGAGCAGGGCCAGCTCGGCGTCGAGGTCCACGACGGTCTCCTCGGCGCCGGTCGGTACGACGAGGTAGGTCTGCTGCAGGAACTCCACGAGCGCATCGCGGTCGATCTCGAACAGCGCGGAGCCGGACGGGGAGGCCATCGCCAGGTTGACGACGTGGTCGCCGTGGGTGGTCGACGGCCAGACGTGGACGTCCCCCTCGCCGACGGTGCCGGCGATGCCCTCGGTCAGCAGCTGGCGGGCGAACATCCACTCCACGACGCCGTCGTCGTCCTGCCCGGTGCCGACCTGGAAGGCCACGCGCACCGCCCACGGATCGGCCGCCAGGTAGCGCAGGTCCGCCAGGACGGGCAGCGACGGACCGCCGGGCACGACCAGCCGGAGCTCGAGCTCGGCGTGGACGGTGGCGATGCTGCTCATGTCGGATCCTTCGACGGGTGCGGGCGCGACACCTGCTGAAACGACGGCCGGGACCGTTCGGTACGGCGTGCCGGGCACTCACCCGCTGAACCGAGGCACAGAACAGGACAGCCCCGGACGGATCCGCCTGAGCCGTTTCGACGTTCCCGCCGCAGGGGAACCCCCCGTGCATGTCCGAGGAGCTGGTGGTCTTGCGGGGCGGGAGTCGCGACGGGGAGTCGACGCGCGTGCAGGACGGGGTCCGGCGGCTGCTCGCGACCAGTGACGCACCCGGGCTGGTCGACGTCTACGAGGCCAACGGCGAGACCGCCGAGCTCCCCGGCAACGACGAGCTCGCGCTGGTGCTGATCCACGTCGGGCAGGAGCCCGCCGGGGACGACCCGGTCCTGCAGCCACGCGGGTGACCACCGGTCAGGTCAGCGCCACTGCCCCGGGCTGCCGCCTCCGCCGCGCAGCTCCCTGACCGCCGGGCGCACGTCGACGAGGTAGACGATGGCCGCGACGATCCCGACCAGCCCGAACAGGTCGAGCAGCCTGAACCCGCCCAGCAGGACCGCAGCCGCGAGGATCGCCACCCACGCGATCTTGCTCAGCTTGCCGGCTGCCGGGAACGCGGCCGTCGGCCGGACGCAGGCGTCGACGAGGGCGTACAGCTTCAGGCCGAAGGCGGCCACGCCGAGCACGAGCAACAGCAGGTTCGAGGGGTCCGCCACCCGCTCATTGTGCCCCCTGGGGCGGACCCCCGCCGACGCGCGCGACCCCCGGGCCACGAGGGCACCGGGGGTCGCGACGCGCTGCGTCGTACGGGTCGTGCGGGTGGGACAGGTCTAGCCGAGCTTGGAGGCAGCGCCCTCGACGGCCCGCTCGCCGGCCTTGACGGACTTCTTGGCGGCGACCGCTGCGGCCTCGGCCTTCTTCACGGCCTCCTTGCCCTCGGCGATGGCGGCCTGGGTGGAGGGCTGGCGACGGATCTGGGTGACGAGGCGCTCGCCGCGGACAGCCAGCTTCGCGTAGAGGTCGGTCGCCTTCTCGGTCGCCTCGTCGAGGGAGGTCCTGATCGAGGTCGGGAGGGTCTTGACGGCGGACGGGACCTCGCTGATGCGGGTGCTGACCTTCTTGGCCTCGGCGACGTACAGGCTCGGGACCTCCTTGACCTGCGCGATCGCGAGGTCCGCGACGCCGACGACGGCGAACAGCGGCTTGGTGGCCTCGGTGACGTCGAAGGTCGGGAGGTTCTTGACCGTGAAGCGTCCGGTGACCTTGTCACCGGTCTTGTCGACGTCGACCTTGACCTTGGGGGCGGACTTCGGGGCGGTGGCGGTGGTCATGTGGTGCCTCCTGGGCATCGGTCGTGCGGGAAGGTTCGGGGGTGGTCGTGCGGGATCAGGCAGTCGTGGTGGCCGTGGCGGCCGGGTCCTGCGGCGGCGTTGCCGCCGTGGGAGGCGCCGTGGGCGCCGCGCTGCTGCGACGGCGGGGGCGCGGTGCGGGCTTGGCTGCCGCAGCCGCCGGCGCCGCTGACGCAGCGGCGTTCTCCTTGCGGAAGCTCTCGTAGATCTCGAGCAGCACCTGCTTCTGCCGCTCGTTCAGCGCCTCGTCGGCGAGCACGGCGTCGGCCACCAGGCCGCTGCCGTGCCGCTGCTCGAGGATGCCGGCCTGCACGTACAGCGCCTCCGCGGAGATGCGCAGGGCCTTGGCGATCTGCTGCAGGATCTCGGCGCTGGGCTTGCGAAGCCCCCGCTCGATCTGGCTGAGGTAGGGGTTGCTGACCCCCGCGAGCTTGGCCAGCTGGCGCAGCGAGATGTCGCTGGCACCGCGCTGCTCGCGGATGTAGTCCCCCAGGTGGCGAACGTCGATGGTCGGCATCCTGGGCTCCTGTCCGTCGATGGTGGGGCTTGCTGACGAGGACGTTAGCCCCGGGTGCTAGCAGTTGCAAGCACTTCTGCTAGCGCAGCGCGGTGAGGCTGCTCACAGGACCGGCCGGAGACCGACCCTCGCGTCGCCCTGCGCCCCGCAGCCCGCCACCTCGGCCCGGGGTGCAGCCGAGCGTCTCGCGGGCGTGCCCACGACCGGTGCCCTGGACGCCCGGCGCCCTCTCCGGACGTGTACATGCCTGCTGCTAGGGCGATCTCGGCGTCGTGGATGCGGGCGGGACGCCACGGCGTCGACGTCCTCACACGCTCTGGTGATCTCGGCGGGCCGGGCCCCGGGAGCCGCTTATCGTGTGACACCAGCAGCCTGTGGCTGACCGTGCCTGACCGGTCCGCGTCCTGGACCGACGAGCAGAGGACAGAGCATGACCGGCTCGACAACCACCGTCGGCGAGCTCCTGGCCGAGTACGACCGCGCCCGCGCCTACACCGACGACCTGTGGCGTGACCTGTCGGCCGACGAGGTCGTCTGGCGGCCCGACGAGAGCTCGAGCGCCATCGGGTGGCACCTGGGTCACCAGGGGCACGTCGCGCACTTCATGGTCCGCAACCTCACGGCCGCCGAGCCCAGCCCCGACCCCGAGCTCGACGAGCTCATGGACTCCTCCTACCCGGAGAAGTTCCGCGGCGCCCTGCCGACCGTCGAGCGCCTGGCGCTGTACCGCGACACGGTCGCCGAGCGCGTCCACGCCCGCCTCGGCGACATCGCCGGTCGACGTGTGAGCTCGCCCGACCAGATGACCGTGGTCGGCACGCACCTGCTGACCGCGCTGATCAACCACGAGTACCAGCACGACCAGTGGATCGGCGAGGTCCGCTCCCGCGACCTCGGCCACCCGCTGCCCGACGACCCCGTCACCGACGCCGTACGCCGGATCGACGGCTACCTGGTGCTCAACCTGCTCGGCTGACCTGCCGCGCAGCCAGGACGGCGGCCGCCGCCTGCGACCCGGCCCGGAGCGCCCCCTCGATGTGACCGGCGTACTGCGTCGCGGTCTCCGTGGACGCCCAGTGCAGGCGCCCCGCGACGGCCTGCTGGAACAGCGGGTGCCCGTAGCTGCCGGTCGAGCCCTGCGGCGAGGGCCGGCGAGGGGTGGTCCAGCGCTCACGGCTCCAGTCGGCGACATCCACGCGGACGGCGGTCGCCCCGGCGGGACCGAACAGCCGGCCGAGCTGCTCGGTGAAGGCCGCGCCGACCTGCTCCGCCGAGGCGCCGGAGAAGGAGTCGGCGGAGGCGAAGCCGAACAGGGCGGCGGGCCTGCCGTCGGGGCCGCTGTGGTCGTGGATCTCCCGGAACGGCCCCAGGTGACTGACCGCGGCGCCGGCCAGGCCGGCATGCCGCCAGAAGGGGGCGTCGAAGACGGCGACGGCCTTGACGACCCCACCCATCCAGACCGTGGTGGTCTCGGCGAGCTCGCGTACGCCGGCCGGCAGGTCCGGGCTGAACGCGATGGCCTCGACGGCCAGCGCCGGCGGGATCGCCACCACGACGTGGCCCGCCAAGGTCGCGCCCCGGGCAGCGGTGACGGTCACGCCGTCGGCGTCGAGGGCGACGCGCGTCACCGGGTCGTCGAGGCGGACGGTGCCCGGCGGGAGCCTCTCGGCCAGCCCGGTCGCGAGCGCCTGCGCGCCGGCGACGAAGCGCCCCGACGCGACGTCGACGGGGTTGCCCTCGAGGCGCCGCGGCCCCCGTACGTCGGCCTCGAACACCGCGTCGCCCGCCAGCGCCTGCGGGAACGTCGCCACCCCCAGCTCACCGGCGAGCGCCTGCACCAGGGGCTCGCCCGGCCAGAACCAGGACGCCCCCAGGTCGACGGTGCGACCGTCCCCGGCGACGCTCAGCAGCCGACCCCCCACCCGGTCGCGCGCCTCGTGGACCCGCACCCTCAGGCCGGCGTCGGCGAGGGTGCGTGCGGCGGTCAGGCCGGCGACGCCGGCACCCAGCACCGCGACGTCGTAGGTGGTGGTCACCGTCCTATCCTCGCCGGGAGACGACCGGGGGGCGAGGTGGGGGCATGGCGATGACCGACCCGCTCGAGTCGGTGCCGCTCGAGCGCCTGCGGACCCGGACGAGCATGAAGTGGCGCACCTACGGCCCCGACGTCCTGCCGTTGTGGGTGGCCGAGATGGACGTCGACCTGGCGCCAGCCGTCGTCGAGGCGATCACGGCAGCCGTGCGATCGGGCGACACCGGCTACCCCACCGGCACGGCGTACGCGCAGGCGCTCGCGGGCTTCGCGGAGCGCCGCTGGGGCTGGTCGCAGTTCCCCGTCGAGCGTTCCGCCCTGGTGCCCGACGTCATGCTCGGCCTGGTCGAGGCGCTGCGCCTGGTCACGGACGCCGGCGACACCGTCATCGTCAACCCGCCCGTCTACCCGCCGTTCTACGCCTTCGCCGAGTACGCCGACCGCCGCGTGGCCGAGGCCCCGTTGGGTGACGACGGCCGCCTGGACCTCGACGCGCTGGCAGACGCGTTCGGCCAGGCCCGTCGCGGTGGTGGTCGGGCCGCCTACCTGCTCTGCAACCCGCACAACCCGACCGGCGTCGTGCACACCGCCGACGAGCTCGGGCGCGTCGCCGCCCTGGCCGCCGAGCACGGCGTACGGGTCATCGCCGACGAGATCCACGCCCCGCTGGTGCTGTCCGGCGCGCAGTTCGTGCCCTACCTGTCGGTGGCCGGTGACAGCGACGCCTTCGCCCTGATCTCGGCCTCCAAGGGCTGGAACCTGGCCGGGCTCAAGGCCGCCGTCCTGACCGCCGGCAGCGCCGCCGGGGCAGACCTGCGCCGGATGCCCGAGGTCGTCAGCCACGGCCCCAGCCACGTCGCAGCGATCGCCCACACCGCGGCGTTCACCGACGCGGACGTGTGGCTCGACGCGCTGCTCGCCGGCCTCGACCGCAAGCGCCAGCTGCTCGGCGACCTGCTCGCCGAGCACCTTCCCGGGATCGGCTGGCGTCGGCCCGACGCGTCGTACCTGGCCTGGCTGGACTGCAGGCAGCTGGTCGCCGGCCGCTCCGACGGTACGGAGCCGGCGCCGGGCGCGCGCGGTGACGTCATGACCGTGACCGGAGCGACCCGCTGGTTCCTGACCGAGGCGAAGGTCGCGCTCAGCGCCGGTGAGGCCTTCGGCACCGGCGGCGCCGGCCACGTCCGGCTCAACTACGCCACCTCCACCGACGTGCTCACCGCCGCCGTCCGCGCCATGGGCGAGGCCGAGCGGGCTGCGGCGGGTACGGCGTCCTCCGTCTGAGCGACCGGTGCCAGGGCTGCGGCGGTTCAGGGGGCGAGCGGTCCGGCCAACCGGAGCTCTCCGACGGGCACGCCGCCGCCCAGCACAGGCGCGCTGGCGAGCCGGTCGAGCACCTCGGCCTGCACGCCCAGCGCCCGCAGACCACCGACCAGGACCAGGACGGCGGCGCGGGTGGCCCCGTCGTCGACCTTGACCGCGACGGCCGCGCCCCCCGGCAGCGCTGCGGCGTACACGCCCTCGGCGCCGTCCTTGCAGACCAGGCCGGGTACGCCGGCGATCAGGTCGGTGACGTCACGGCCCGTGCCGCCGACCAGCCCGGGGTGGGCCCGCATGGCACCGGCCACCGCAGCGCTGGTGCCGTTGCCGGTCGCGAGCGCGGCGAAGGCGCGGGCCAGCCCCGTCAGCGTCAGCGCATGCTGCGGGGCGCCGCAGCCGTCGACCGCGACGTGCCGTACGGGCTCGCCGGCCAGGCGCTCGATCGTCGCGGTCATCGCCTGCTGCACCGGATGGTCCGGGCGCAGGTAGGCCCCGGTCGGCCAGCCGTTCGCCACGCAGGTCGCCAGCATCGCGGCGTGCTTGCCGGAGCAGTTCATGGTCAGGCTGCTGGCCACGCCCCCGGACGCCAGCAGCGCGTGGGCCGGCGCCTCCCCGAGCGGGAGCAGCGCGGGGCACTGCAGCGCGCCCTCGTCCAGGCCGGCGGCCACCAGCGTGCGGCGTACGACCTCCAGGTGCCGCGGCTCCCCCGAGTGCGACGCCGTCGCCAGCGCCAGCACCTCGTCGTCGGCGGGGCTCCAGCCGGCGTCGAGCAGGCCGACCGCCTGCAGCGGCTTGTTGGAGGAGCGGGGGAAGACCGGCGCGTCGACGACACCGAGCTCCAGCGCGACGGACCCGTCAGCGCGCAGCGCGACGACCGAGGCGCGGTGGACGCTCTCGACGACCCCCGAACGGACCAGCTCGACCAGGACCGGGGCGCTCACTGCTCTCGGGTCGGCTGGTCACCCGTGGGCTGCTCCGCGAGCAGCGTCGCGGCGTCGGCCTCGCCGTCGCGGTAGCGGCGGGTGACCTCGGCGCTGCACGCGTCCATGACGCTCTGGACCGCGCGCCGCTTGCCCGACAGGCCGGCCTCCTCCTGCGACAGCGTGCGCATCGCGTGCGCGAGCTCGTCGGTGGAGCGGGCCCCGACGTCGGACAGCCCCACGTCGGCGACGAGCGCCTCGAGGTAGCGCCGGTGGCTGTCGGCGCGCGACGGCTCGACGGTGGTGTGCCGGCCCGAGCCGCGGGCCGGGCTGCGGGGCTCGTCGGCCAGGATCTCGGCCAGGCCGTCGACCAGGGTGGCACTGCTGGTGCCGTCGCGGCGGTTGAGCTCGGCGCGCAGCACGTCGAGCCGGCCCTGGACCATCCGGCGCAGGTAGGACAGGTCCACCTCCTCCTGCTCGGCCTCGCCACGCAGCTCGCGCAGCTCGCTGAGCGGCACCTCGCGCAGGCCGTCGAGGAAGTCCTCGGCCAGCACGCGGTCGATCCGGCGGTTGCCCTGCGGCGTGGTGCTGTCGACGCTCACGCCGGCTCCCTCGTGGTCGGTAGGCACCCATCGTGGCAGACAGCTGCGGCGGCCGGGACGGTTCGCACACGGCTGACCCGTACGGCTCAACGTCGGAGCCCCTCCTGCCGATGCACGTCGGGCACGGCGAGCGCCGTCCAGGGATCCGGGAAGGCGGTCGTACGTGCTCAAGGGCGACCTGACCTCGAGGAGTCCCGCGGACGTCCTGCGCGAGCTCGCCGGTGGCGATGCCACCGGCTGCCTGCACATCGTGGACCCCGCGGGCCAGACCGCGAAGGCCTACCTGCGCGCCGGCCGGGTGTACGCCGCGCTCGTCCCGGGCAACCGCCCCCGGCTCGGCGCCCGGCTCGTGTCGTCGGGAGACCTGGCACCGGAGGCCCTCGCCGAGGCGATGGAGGCTCAGCGCACGGAGCTGCAGGGCTGGCGCCTCGGCGAGCTGCTGGTCCACCTGGGCTACGTCGACCAGACGGTCGTCGAGGCGTTCGTCGACGAGCAGCTCCGCGAGTCGATGTCGGCCCTGCTGCCCTGGCGGGCCGGCAGCTGGAAGTTCCGCGTGAACGAGCGCACGCGCGAGGACGTCGCCCCGCCCGTCACGGTCGAGGACCTGCTGGCCTCGCTCGAGGCTCGCGCCTCCACCTGGGCGCAGATCGCACAGACCGTTCACGGCCCCGACGCCGTCCCCGTCCTGTCCGCCGCCGGCACCTCCGACAGCGAGCTCGAGGTCGACGCCGACGCGTGGTCGCTGCTGTCGCGCGTCGACGGCATCCGCAGCCTGACCGACCTGGCCAGGGAGTGCGGCTTCACGCTGTTCGAGGCCGGCCGCGTGGTGTTCACGCTCGTCCAGGCCGGGCTGCTCGAGGTCGAGGACACCTCGCTGCCCGAGCCGGCCCCCGAGCCCTGCGACCTCGTCCCCCCGGACGTCGCCTCCCGCCTGATCAGCGCCCTGTCCGGCGTCTCGACCCAGACCGACGTCACGGTCGCCGACCATCGCGAGCAGGCCCGCCGCCTGCAGCCGCAGGTGTCCGACGACGCTGTTGACACGGCGGTCTCCCGTGTCTCGGAGACCCTCGCCGCCCTGCTCGGACCGGCCACCGCCGGCGACGACGTGTTCAACACCCCCCTGCACCGGCCGCCGGTCGACCCGGCGCCCCTGGAGGACCCGAAGAAGGCCGAGCGGTCGCGCCGCGAGGCCGTACGCCGTGAGCGCGACGCCGAGGAGCTCGCGACGGCGCAGGCGGAGCTGGAGGCCGCCCGCGCCGCCGAGCAGGTGCGCCGCGACGACCTGCTGCCCGACGGTCATGTGGCGCAGGTCGTCGACCTGCACGCCGTCCGCGAGGCAGCACGGGTCGAGGACGAGCGGTCCGCCGAGCAGGCCCGAGCCGAGGACGCCGCAGCCGCGGAGCACGCCCGTCTCGAGGCCGAGCGGCGAGCCCAGCGGGAGGCCGAGCGCGTCGAGGCTGCACGCCTGGCCGCCGAAGCCGCAGAGCACGCCCGTCTCGAGGCCGAGCAGCAAGCCCAGCAGGAGGCCGAGCGCGTCGCGGCTGCACGCCTGGCCGCCGAAGCCGAAGAGCAGGCCCGTCTCGAGGCCGAGCAGCAAGCCGCAGAGCAGCTGGCCCAGCAAGAAGCCGCACGCCTGGCGGCCGACGCCGCAGAGCAGGCCCGTCTCGAGGCCGAGCGGCAAGCCCAACAGGAGGCCGAGCGCGTCGAAGCCGCACGCCTGGCCGCCGAAGCCGCAGAGCAGGCCCGTCTGGAGGCCGAGCGGCAAGCCCAGCAAGAAGCCGAGCGCGCCGAAACTGCACGCCTGGCCGCCGAAGCCGAAGCGCGGGACCGTCTGGAGGCCGAGCGGCAAGCCGAGCGGCAAGCCCAGCAAGAAGCCGAGCGCGTCGAAGCCGCACGCCTGGCCGCCGAAGCCCAGGAGCAGGCCCGGCTGGAAGCCGAGCAGCAGGCCGCAGAGCAGCAGGCCCAGCAAGAAGCCGCACGCCTGGCCGCCGAAGCCGAAGAGCAGGCACGGCGCGAAGCCGAGCGGCAAGCCCAGCGGCAAGCCCAGCAAGAAGCCGAACGCGTCCAAGCCGCACGCCTGGCCGCCGAAGCCCAGGAACAAGCCCGGCTCGAGGCCGAGCAGCAGGCCGAGCGGCAAGCCCAGCAAGAAGCCGAGCGCGTCGAAGCCGCACGCCAGGCCGCTGAAGCCCAGGAGCAAGC
>JBKJSN010000057.1:0-21651 GCA_046595815.1 Mycobacteriales bacterium | reverse complement strand
CGCTGGACACCCTGCGCTCGATCGGTGCCAGGACGCCGGCGGCGACCTGGACGAAGGTGTGCTGCTGCTCTCACGCAGCGTGGGTGCGGACGGTCGGTCGCGGGCTCACGTCGGCGGCCGGTCGGTCCCGGTCGGTGTACTGGCCGAGGTCGGGGACGAAGTCCTGGCGGTGCACGGTCAGAACGACCAGCAGCGGCTGCTCCAGCCCGCTCGTCAACGTGCGGCGCTCGACAGGTACGCCGGGCCGCCCGTGCTGGACCTGCGCGACAGGTTCGCCGGGCTGTGGGCCCGGCTGCGCGACGTGCGCGCCACCCTCGTGCAACTACAGGGCGAGGCGACGGACCGGCGGAGGGAGGCTGAGCTCCTCCGCCTCGGCCTCGCCGAGGTCGAGGCGATCGCGCCCCAGCCCGGCGAGCAGCCTGGCCTTGAGGCTGAGATCGAGCGGCTCGCGCACGCCGACGCGCTGCGCTCAGCGGCAGGAACGGCGCAGCAGTTGCTCACCGGGGACGAGCAAGGCGAGAGCACCGACGCACTGCAGCTCGTCGTCGGCGCGCAGCGCCAGCTCGAGGCGGTGGCGGATCACGACAGCACGCTGGCAGAGCTCGCGCTGCGTGCGCGTGAGGTGTGCGTGCTGCTCGCCGACCTGGCGCAGGACCTCGGCTCCTACACCGCAGCCGTCGAGGCGGACCCAGCCCGGCTCGAGGGCGCCCAGCAGCGCCTGGCAGCGCTGTCGAACCTGGTACGCCGCCACGACAGGCCTGACGTCGACGGGGTGCTGGCCTGGGCAGAGGAGGCCGGCATCAGGCTGCTGGCCCTGGACTCCACGGACGACAGCATCGCCGCCCTGACCGCGGAAGAGCAGTCCTTGACCGCCGAACTGTCCGAGGTCGGCGTTGCGCTCACCCGCGCCAGGGAGAGCGCTGCGAGCCGCTTCGCGAACGCTGTCACCACAGAGCTCGTCGCGCTGGCTATGCCGCACGCCTCGCTCCTGGTGTCGATCACCCAGCGGGAGGCCTCCGAAGGGGTGCCCGTGGGGGAGCGGGTGCTGGCAGCCGGCCCGGACGGGCTCGACGACGTGGAACTGCTGCTCGTCCCGCACAGCGGCGCACCTGCTCGGCCGTTGGCCAAGGGTGCATCGGGGGGCGAGCTGAGCCGGGTCATGCTGGCCGTCGAGGTGGTCTTCGCGGGCTCGGACCCGGTTCCCGTCATGGTGTTCGACGAGGTGGATGCCGGCGTCGGCGGCGCGGCGGCCGTCGAGATCGGGCGTCGGCTGGCTCAGCTCGCTCAGGACCACCAGGTGCTGGTCGTCACCCACCTTCCCCAGGTCGCCGCGTTCGCGGACCGCCACCTGCACGTCGTGAAGACCAGTGACGGGTCGGCCGTGACCCGAGGGGGCGTCGAGGTGCTCGACGACGAGGCTCGCGTCGTGGAGCTGTCGCGGATGCTCGCGGGCCTCGACAGTGGCCTGGCACGTGCCCACGCCGAGGAGTTGCTCGCGCAGTCACGGGCGCATACCGGGCGAGACCGGGCGCGCTGACCTGCGAGGGGGGCGCAAGGCCGTGTCGCACCCACCGGTGACGCCCTCGTAGGGCTTCACTCAGCAAGTGAGGCGCAGGAGCAGGACGACAGCCACGACCGGGACCCTTCGGGTCGATGCTCGTCCCGCGCGACTGGTACCGAGGCTGCAGCACGGCGATATCGCCGTCCTCGACCACGTCGACCTCGACAGCGCCACCGCGCAGGCGTTGCTCGCCCGCGGTGTCGCGGCGGTGGTCAACGCCGCGCCCAGCTCCAGTGGGCGCTACCCCAACCTGGGTCCGGGGTTGCTCGTCCGCGCCGGGATCCCGCTGCTGGACGACGTGGGCAGTGCCGTCCTCACCCGTCTGCGCGAGGGCAGCGCTGCCCGGCTCGACGGTGATGGCCTGTGGGTCGACGAGGAGCGCGTGGCCCGCGGGATGCGCCAGGACTCCGACTCCATCGCCTCGGCGGGCGAGCTGGCCAGGGGCGGGGTCGCGGCCCAGCTCGCCGACCTGGCCGGCGCGGCAGTGGCCTTTCTCCTCGACGAGCGTGCTCTGGTCCTGGACGGAGTCGGCCTGCCCAGCACCCAGACATCGTTCGAGGGCAAGACCGTCATCGTGGTCGGCCCGGCGTACGACGGAGCCGCGCAGCTGCGATCACTGAAGCGCTTCCGTCGGCGGGCAAAGGCTCTGCTGTTGGCCGTCGATGGCGGTGGCGACGTGCTGCTTGCGCAGGGGCTGCAACCCAATCTGCTGGTGGGGGACCCGGACACGATGAGCGTGGCCGCCCTGCGCGCAGCAGGTGAGGTGCTGCTGCGAGAGGGAACGGAGGGGCGCGACAGGGTGCACGAACTGGCCGTTCCTGCTCTGAGCTGTGCGAGCCGAGCCAGCTCCGAGGACATCGCGCTGCTGTTGTTGCACCATGCCGGGGCACGGCTCGTGATCAGCGTCGGGCTTCCACGCACCTTGGAGGAGCTGCTCGACCGGGGCCGCGCAGCAGCCGCGTCGTCGCTGTTGACGCGCTTCGCAGTCGGAGCCCGCGTCGTCGCGGGTGACGCCGTACCGCATGTGTTCTCGCCCCCCGGAAGAGCGCTGCCCTACCTCACCGGCGTGCTCGGGGCTGCCGTTGCGACGGCCGTAGCCGTGTGGCTCGAGGAGCTGACCGCAGTCTGGCACCACCTAGCCGGGTGAACCTGCGCGCGTCGCATGCCGACTCGCGAAGGGGCTGTTACTCTGGTCTTCCGTGCAGCGCAGTTGCTGAACTCCGGTCGGTGACCGGGTCGCGAGAGCACGGGAGTCCCCTTGAGTCGAGCCAGCGAGACGTGCCACCTGTTTGTCACCGGTGGGGTCGCCAGCTCCCTGGGCAAGGGGCTCACCGCCTCCTCGCTCGGTCGGCTGCTGAAGGCGCGCGGGCTGCGCGTCACGATGCAGAAGCTGGACCCGTACCTCAACGTCGACCCCGGCACCATGAACCCGTTCCAGCACGGCGAGGTCTTCGTGACCGACGACGGCGCCGAGACCGACCTGGACGTGGGCCACTACGAGCGTTTCCTCGACGAGGACCTGCACGGCAGCGCGAACGTCACCACCGGGCAGGTCTACAGCGCGGTCATCGCCAAGGAGCGCCGGGGCGAGTACCTCGGCGACACCGTGCAGGTCATCCCGCACATCACCGACGAGATCAAGAGCCGCATCCTGGGGCTCGGTGGCCCGGGCGTCGACGTGGTCATCACCGAGGTGGGCGGCACCGTCGGCGACATCGAGTCGCTGCCGTTCCTCGAGGCGGCGCGCCAGGTCCGTCAGCAGGTCGGGCGCGACCGCTGCTTCTTCCTGCACGTCAGCCTGATCCCCTACATCGGCCCGTCGGGCGAGCTCAAGACCAAGCCGACCCAGCACAGCGTTCAGGCGTTGCGGACCATCGGCATCACCCCCGACGCGATCGTCTGCCGCTCCGACCGGCCGATCCACGAGGGGATCAAGCGCAAGATCGCCAACATGTGCGATGTGGACATCGAGGCCGTTGTCAGCGCGGTCGACGCAGCGTCGATCTATGACATCCCGAAGGTGCTGCACTCCGAGGGGCTGGACGCCTACGTCGTGCGCCGGCTGGGTCTGCCCTTCCGTGACGTCGACTGGCGTGACTGGGACCAGCTGCTGCAGCGGGTGCACCACCCCGCCCGGGAGGTCACCATCGCGCTGGTCGGCAAGTACGTCGATCTGCCCGATGCCTACCTGTCGGTGACGGAGGCGATCCGCGCGGGCGGCTTCGCCAACGACGCCAAGGTGCACATCCGTTGGGTGCCCTCGGACGACTGCGAGTCCCCGGAGGGGGCCGCGCGTGCCCTCGACGGCATCGACGGCATGCTCGTGCCGGGTGGCTTCGGCGTACGCGGGATCGAGGGCAAGCTCGGTGCGCTGACCTTCGCGCGCACCAACCAGATCCCGACGCTGGGGATCTGCCTTGGCCTGCAGTGCATGGTGATCGAGGCGGCTCGTTCGCTCGCTGGCATCGAGAAGGCAAGCAGTGCCGAATTCGACCCGGCCACGCCGGACCCGGTTATCGCGACCATGGCCGACCAGGAAGACGTGGTTGCGGGGGAGCGAGACATGGGCGGCACGATGCGCCTTGGGCTGTGGCCAACCAAGCTCACGTCCGGCTCGGTCGCCGCAGCGACGTACGGCGATGACCCCGCCACGGAGCGGCACCGCCACCGGTATGAGGTGAACAACGCCTACCGCCCTGCCCTCGAGGCGGCGGGCTTGGTCTTCTCGGGCACCTCCCCGGACGGCGGCTTGGTCGAGATCGTGGAGCTCCCGACGGAGGTGCACCCGTACTACATCGGCACTCAGGCGCACCCTGAGTTCCGCTCGCGTCCGACGCGTGCGCACCCGCTGTTTGCAGGGCTCGTGGCCGCGGCCGTGACGCGGGCTGACTCCCGCATGCTGCCCCTCTAACGGGTTCCAGGCCGTCGTGGAGCAGTACCTGGCCCGGGCGGACGCAGCGGACTGGGTCCTCCCACCGGAGCAGACTGCGGACCTGGCGATTGGTCGCGAGAAGTGACCACCGCTGAAGGCGGCCCCTTGCACGCCTACGAAGTGATCTCCAGCGAGACCGCCTTCACCGGCAAGGTGGTGACCGTGCGGCGCGACCTGGTGGCCATGCCAGGGGGAGGTACCGGCCAGCGGGACGTCGTCGTGCACCCGGGTGCCGTGGCGGTGGTCGCCCTTCGGGGTGCCGGCTCGGGCGTCGAGGTGCTGCTGGTCAACCAGTACCGCCACCCGGTCGAGCGGCGGCTCGACGAGCTCCCCGCGGGGCTGCTCGACGTAGAGCACGAGAGCGCGCTCGCGGCGGCCAAGCGCGAGCTCGCGGAGGAGGCTGGGTATGAAGCCGTCACCTGGCACGTCCTGGTTGACGTTCTCACCAGCCCAGGCATGTGCGACGAGGCGGTGCGGATCTTCCTCGCTCAGGACCTCAGTCCCTGCACACGGGACGTGCAGGAGCACGAGGAGATCGAGATGACCACAGCCTGGGTGCCGCTCGCCGCTGCGGTCCAAGCTGCGCTGGCGGGGAGCCTGGAGAACGGCATCGCGGTCAGTGGCGTGCTGGCAGCGGCTGCGGCACAGTCCGGGACGTTCCCACTCCGGGCGACGGCTTCTCCCTGGCGATCACGCCCCGCGGCAGCGCCTGGCTCCTAGAATCCCGAGGGCCGAGTCGTGCAACGGCGCACGGCCGGAAAAAGCTTGGAGCGTCTGTCGTGAAGGTCGGGATTCCCCGCGAGGTCAAGAACCACGAGTACCGCGTCGCCATCACGCCCGCAGGGGTGAAGGAGCTGGTCTCTCACGGGCACGAGGTGTTCGTCGAGACAGACGCTGGGGTGGGCTCCTCCATCACCAACGACGAGTACGTCGGAGCCGGCGCGAAGATCCTTGCAACCGCAGACGATGTCTGGGCCGAGGGCGACCTGGTGCTCAAGGTCAAGGAGCCGGTGGCGGAGGAGTACCACCGCATGCGCCGCGATCAGGTGTTGTTCACCTATCTGCATCTTGCCGCCTCGCGGGCCTGCACCGACGCGCTCCTTGCCGCCGGGACCACCGGCGTCGCCTACGAGACCGTCCAGTTGCCCGACCTATCGCTGCCGTTGCTCGCGCCCATGTCCGAGGTCGCCGGCCGGATGGCCCCGCAGGTGGGCGCTCACTGTCTGGAGCGGGCCAACGGTGGCCGCGGCGTGCTCATGGGCGGTGTGTCCGGTGTCTACGCAGCCAAGGTCGTGGTGCTCGGGGGTGGGGTGAGCGGCCTGAACGCCGCTGCCATCGCGCTGGGGATGCAGGCTGAGGTGCTGCTGCTGGACAAGAACGTCCAGCGGCTGCGCGAGGTCGACCGGATCTACCAGGGCCACATGCAGACGGTCGCCTCCAACAGTTTTGAGATCGAGCGGGCCGTGCTGGACGCGGATCTGGTCATCGGAGCGGTCCTGGTCCCGGGCGCGAAGGCGCCGACACTCATCAGCAACGAGCTCGTGTCCAGGATGAAGCCCGGCTCAGTGCTGGTCGACATCTCGGTGGACCAGGGGGGCTGCTTTGAGGACACCCGGCCCACCACGCACGCCGACCCGACGTACCGCGTGCACGACAGCGTCTTCTACTGCGTGGCCAACATGCCCGGTGCCGTGCCGCACACCTCCACCTACGCGCTGACCAACGTCACGCTGCCGTACGCCGTCGAGATCGCCGATCGGGGGATCGCCGGTGCGGCGGCGCACGACCCGGCGCTCGCCCTCGGCGTCAACACGGTGGGCGGGGCGCTGACCTACGCGCCGGTCGCCGCAGCCCACGGACTGCCCTCGGTCCCGCTCGATGAGGTGCTCGGCTGAGCCAATCGCCTGCACGCACGGTCCAGGCCTACCTCGACCACTTAGCGGTCGAACGCGGGTTGGCAGCCAACACCCTGCTCTCCTACCGCAGGGATCTGCGCCGCTATGTCGATTTTCTCGATGGCCTCGGAGTGCCCTCGCTCGCCGAGGTACGGGAGGATCAGGTCACTGGGTTTCTCGCGGCGCTGCGATCGGGCTCGCCGTCGCACCCTGCGCTGAGCGCCACCTCGGCGGGACGGGCCGTGGTCGCCGTTCGCGGGCTGCATCGCTTCGCCTTGCGCGAAGGGCTGTCAGCGAACGACCCCGCGGCCCGGGTGCGCCCCCCGGCGCCGCTGCGTCGACTGCCCAAAGCCATCAGCGTCGAGCAGGTCGCCCAGCTCCTCGCGGCCGCGGCTGCGGCAGACACGCCACTCGCGCTGCGTGACCGGGCGCTCCTGGAGGTCCTGTACGCAACCGGCGCGCGCATCTCGGAGGCCGTCGGCCTCGCGGTCGATGACCTCGACCGAGAGGCCGGAGTCGTCAAGCTCGCGGGCAAGGGGGGCAAGGAGCGGGTGGTGCCTGTTGGGTCCTTCGCCCTGGCCGCTGTGCAGCAGTACCTCGTTCGGGCCCGTCCTGAGCTCGCCAAGGGGGGCAAAGGCGCGGCGGCGTTGTTCCTGAACGCACGTGGTGGCCCGCTTTCACGCCAGAGCGCGTGGGCGGTGCTGCGCGTGGTGGCCCAGCGGGCCGGCATCACGACCGAGGTGTCACCGCACACCTTGCGCCACTCCTTCGCGACCCATTTGTTGGACGGGGGAGCCGATGTCAGGGTCGTGCAGGAGCTGCTCGGCCACGCCTCGGTGACCACGACGCAGGTCTACACGCTCGTCACGGTGGAACGGCTCCGAGAGGTGTACGCCGGAGCGCACCCCCGCGCACTCGGCTGAGCCCGGTTGTCCACAGCACCGTGGCGTGTCGTCCCCAGATCTTCGTCAGGCGTTGTCCTAGCGCTGCCCAGCCCCTAGAGTCCCGGCGGTCGCCTTGGCAACAGGGCGAGAAGTCGTAACAGCGCTCAGTCAGCAGAGAGGCCTCTCCACTTATGGGCATGTCGATAAATCGGGTGCCGGAGTTGCCGGGGGAAGGCATGGGGCCCACCGGTCGCCCGCGCCGCGTGCTGCCGGACCCGCCCGCGATCGAGCGCCACGGACCGGCGCGCATCCTGGCCATGTGCAACCAGAAGGGCGGCGTCGGCAAGACGACGTCCACGATCAACCTCGGGGCGGCCTTGGCCGAGACCGGGCGCAGGGTGCTGCTGGTGGATCTCGACCCCCAGGGTGCGCTCTCGGTCGGACTGGGGGTGAACCCGCTCCAGCTCGACCGGACGGTCTACAACCTGCTGATGGAGAGCGACGTCTCTGTCGATGACATCATGCTCAAGACCAACATCGCCGGTATGGACCTGCTGCCGAGCAACATCGACCTGTCAGCCGCCGAGGTGCAACTGGTCAACGAGGTGGCGCGCGAGCAGACCCTGCTGCGGGCCCTCACGCCGGTGCTCGACGACTACGACATCGTCCTGATGGACTGCCAACCCTCCCTGGGCCTGCTCACCGTGAACGCGCTCACAGCGGCCCACGGGGTCATCATCCCGCTGGAGTGCGAGTTCTTCGCCCTTCGTGGTGTGGCGCTGCTCATCCAGACCATCGAAAAGATCCAAGAACGGCTCAACCCTCAACTTGAGCTTGAGGGGATTTTGGCAACCATGTACGACGCTCGCACGTTGCATGGGCGCGAGGTGCTCGCCCGCGTCGTCGAGGCGTTCGGCGATCGGGTCTTCCACACGGTCATCAACCGCACGGTGCGGTTCCCAGAGACCACGGTCGCCGGCGAGCCGATCACGACCTACGCCCCGAGTTCAGCGGGCGCTGAGGCTTACCGCGATCTCGCTAAGGAGGTGTTGGCCCGATGAGCCGGCGTATCGCCCTTCCGGGTGCAGATGAGCTGTTCCGATCCACCGGGGACGGGGGCCGGTCCGCGGAGCGTGCGGAGAGCCGCCCTGAGGCCCTTGCTGCGCCCGCACCGCACGATGACGAGCTCGACGCCGTCCGCGAAGTGCTGCGGGCGCTCCCCGAGGTCGTGGATCGCCAACCGGCGCATCGCGACGACGAGGGAGAGGGGCTCGAGGCTGCCGCCAGCGCCGTCCGGTCCGCGCCGCGCCGCAGGTCCTCCCGCTCGGTGGCCGACCGCAGGCCTACCGGTCGCGAGCGGCACGACGAGAAGATCACCGTCTACGTCTCCGCCGACGAGCTGATGGACCTCGAACACGCGCGGCTCGGGCTGCGCGGGGACTTCGGGCTGCCCGTCGATCGCGGTCGCGTGGTGCGCGAGGCCCTGGCAGTCGTCCTGGCCGATTTCGAGGCGAAGGGCGAAGCCAGCATCCTGGTGCGGCGCCTGCGCGGCCGCTGAGGTGCTGTACGCGCTCTCTCACCCGGCGTCCCTCGCGGTCCTGCTCATCTCCTTGGTCGTGGGACTGACGCTCCACGGATGGGTGCAAGCCCTCGTCGCAGGCTGGAGGGGAGACCGACGTCCTCGCCAGGAGGGGCGTGCTAAGGCTGACCCTCGCGTTCACGTCGATCCCTTTGGTGCGGTCGCGGCACTCATCAGCGGACTCGGTTGGTGTCGGCCGATTGAGCTCCACCATGGCCGCCGTAAGAGCGTTCTGGTGGCTGTGAGCCTGCTGGGGCCGGCGAGCAACCTGCTGCTGGGAGCCGGGCTGATCCTTACCTGGCGGGTCCTGGAGGGGCCGGGACTGGCCTTTCCTGGTGGCGCGGCCCTCGTCTTGCAAAGGGGTGCCTCGCTGGCGTCCGCGAGCGATGTGCTGCTGCTCGCAGGTGCCTCCCAGCTCTATCTCGGCGCGCTCTCGCTGGTGCCGTTGCCGCCGCTGGACGGCGGTCGGCTGCTGTTCGGGCTCGCCCCGCGGACTCAGGGATGGCTCCGGGCTGAGCACCACCTGGTCGAGCGCAACATCGGCGTGGCCGTCCTGCTGGCGCTCCTGCTGATCCCCCTGGGCGGTCCGGTGCCGCTGCTGCCTGACCTGCTCGACACGCTCCTGACGCCCGTTCTGCGGCTGCTCAGCGGCGGCTGATGGCCGGGCCTGGCAGCATGGACGGGGTCATGCCCACCACGCAGCAGCCCGAGCCCCCCCTCGCACCGGGGGCGCCGACGTCCGGGCACCCCGCCTGGAGCGGCGGCGAGGGGCACGACGCCTCCAGCGCTTTCCAAGTGAGCCTGGACGTCTTCGAGGGGCCATTCGACCTGCTGCTGCAGTTGATCGGCAAGCACCAGCTCGACGTCACCGAGGTGGCCCTGTCGAAGGTCACCCACGACTTCATCGCCCACATTCGTGCGCTCGGTTCAAACTGGGACCTGGGACAGGCGACGGAGTTCCTGGTCGTCGCGGCGACCTTGCTCGACCTCAAGGCCGCACGGCTGCTGCCTGGTGCGGAGGTGGAGGACGAAGACGACCTCGCCCTGCTCGAGGCCCGCGACCTGCTGTTCGCCCGCCTGCTGCAGTACCGCGCGTACAAGCAGGCTGCCGCGCACCTGGAAGGGCTGCTTCACGTCGAGGCCCACCGCTACCCGCGGCAGGTCTCCCTTGAGCCGCGCTACGCGGGGTTGCTGCCCGAGGTGCTGTTGGGGCTGGGCCCGCAGGAGCTCGCAGCGTTGGCTGCCCGAGCGCTGACGCCCCGGGCCAGCGAGCTCGTCGCCGTGGACCACGTGCACGGCGGGACCGTGAGCGTGCGCGAGCAAACCGCGCTGCTGCACGAGCGCTTGCGCCGCACCGGTGGGGCGACGTTCCGCAGCCTGACCAGCGACTGCGCCTCGACGTTGGAGGTTGTAGCGAGGTTCCTGGGGCTGCTGGAGCTGTTCCGCGAAGGCTTGGTCGGGTTCGAGCAGGCCGAGGCGCTGGGTGACCTGCACGTACGGTGGACCGGTCCCGCACACGGCGAGGACGCTGAGAGTTCCGCCAGCGCGGCCGGCGCCGAGTGGGACGAGCCCGATAACGACCCCGATGACGTCCCCAACACCGAGCCTGCGGGTACTGGTCCTGAGGCTACGGAGGAGAAGCGATGAGCGCGGCGGAGCAGTCTGACGAGGTGCTGGAGCACCAGGACGTGCGCGAGCAGTCCCAGCCGCCGCTGCCTGCCCTTCTCGAGGCCATCCTGCTCGTGACGGACGAGCCGGTGCCCGCCGTGACGCTCGCCCAAGTGGCCGAACGGCCCACGGGTGAGGTCGAGCAGGCACTGGAGGCGCTGCGGCGGGACTACGACGAGCATGGCCGCGGCTTCGAACTGCGTCAGGTTGCGGGCGGCTGGCGGCTGTACACGCGGGCGGAGTGCGCTCCCTTCGTGGAGCGGTTCGTTCTCGACGGGCAGCAGGCACGAATTACCCAGGCGGCGTTGGAGACCCTCGCTGTCATCGCCTACCGGCAGCCCGTGACCCGGCAGCGCGTCAGCGCCGTCCGCGGCGTGAATGTCGACGGCGTCGTGCGCACGCTCGTTGCCCGCGGCCTGATCACTGAGGCTGGCTCCGACGAGGAGACCGGCGCGACCCGCTACCGCACGACGAACTACTTCCTGGAGCGATTGGGGCTGGACTCCCTTGCGGCCTTGCCGTCGCTCGCTCCGCTGCTTCCCGAGTTGGACGACCTAGCGTCCGACTCGCTCTCGAGTTGAGGTCAAGACATGCCCCCCGCCATTGAGCACGAAGGTATCCGGCTGCAGAAGGTGCTCGCCGCCGCGGGCGTGGGTTCCAGGCGAGCGTGCGAGGAGCTGATCGCGGCCGGCCGGGTTTCGGTGGACGGGGAGCGGGTGGTGGAACTCGGCCGCCGAGTCGACCCGGAGACCGCGATCATCCGGGTGGACGACATGCGGGTCACCACCTCGACCGACCGGATCTACCTGGCGCTGAACAAGCCCAAGGGGATGGTTTCCACCCTGTCGGACCCCGAAGGGCGACCCTGCGTCGGTGACCTCGTCGCTGACCGCCGGGACCGCCTGTTCTACGTCGGGCGGCTGGATGCGGAGACGACCGGCCTGCTCCTTCTCACCAACGATGGTGACCTCGCGCACCGCCTCACCCACCCTTCCTACGGCGTGGAGAAGACCTATTTGGCGGAGGTCCAGGGCCCGGTCGCGCGCGATGTCGGCAAGCGACTGCGGGCAGGTGTGATGCTCGAGGACGGACCAGTCAGCGTGGACCGTTTTCGCGTCGTGGACAGCTTTGGGGCCAAGGTCATGGTCGAGGTTGTCCTGCATGAGGGGCGCAAGCACGTCGTCCGACGTCTTTTGGCCGAGGTGGGACACCCGGTTCTGGCCCTCGTGCGCGTGTCGGTGGGACCTGTGCAGCTCGGGGCCCAGCGCCCCGGCAAGATCCGCCCGCTCACCAGCCAGGAGGTGGCGGCGCTGTACGCCGCCGTCGACCTGTAAGAGCGCTCGCTGACGGCCCTGCCTGACCCCTGGGCCAGTGTGGTCTGCGTGATGCCGGCACGCGCCGGGCCGCGCCGATCGGGCATGAGGGCTGCCACCTGCCCTGCTCGTCCTGGGATCGGGGTGTCGGGGCTGTCTTGTCGGCTGTCTGCGGTTCTCCTCGAAGGACGCGGTTCGGCTGTGCGGAACCGTCCGTTGGCCGGGATCAGCCGGCTCGTCGGGGGAGTAGGACTCGTCCCGAGCGGCATTGCCAAGCGAGGCTGGGGAGCCCTCGGCCGCGCCGGGAACCGTCGCTGAACGGGTCGCGAAATGGTCGCCAAGCGGGTCGCCGAGCAGTTCCGATCTGGTCGCCCAGCGGGCACGAAGAGGTCCGTGGCCAAGCCTTGACGAGGTCTTTCCTCCATGAAGCGGCGTGCAGTGAAAAGCCTTTGCCACTAGGTCGTACCAACGACACGCCGAGATAACGCTTTCACTTCAAATCGACTTAACCACTCAACGGAGCACACGGGTGAGGTCAGCCGGGTGCCGGTTGACGGTGCGGGACCGCCGTCATTGCGCTGCTGTTTAAGTATGTATCTACAAAACGATCCAACTCACTGCCCCACCCGTCATCGACAAAACCATCAAACGTTTCGAAGACGTAGCTGCTTCAGGACCTAGTTCTTGAACTGCACGACGACACGCCGCTAGATGGCTTCACCGCCACGACCGCACATGGATAGGGTGACCAAGTTCTTTGCTGATGGAGGTCGGACAGGTGGCAGTGCGGGCGGTCAGGGGTGCCATCCAGGTGGATGCGGACGAACGCGAGGCGATCCTCGACGCGACGACCGAGCTCCTGCGCGAGGTTCTCTCGCGCAACAACATCACGGCCGAAGACCTCATCAGCGTGGTGTTCACGGCCACGACGGACCTGCGGGCCGAGTTCCCCGCCTATGCCGCACGACAGATGGGGATCAACGACGTTCCGTTGTTGTGCGCCCAGGAGATCGAGGTGCCGGGCTCGATGCCTCGGGTGCTGCGGCTGCTGGCGCACGTGGAGACGCCGTTGAGCCGGCACGATCTGCGCCATGTGTACCTGCGTGGCGCGGCGCAGCTGCGCACGGACTTGCCCCGGTAGTCGTGAGTGATGTCCTGGTCGTCGGATGCGGCCTCCTTGGCACCAGCGTTGGTCTGGCGCTGCAGGGGAGCGAGCTGGCCGACGTCACGTTGTGGGACCTGGACCCTGAGGCCGTGGAGCTCGCAGTGCGCCGCGGCGCGGGCCGCGCCTGGGATGGCAGCGAGCGGGCTTCGTTGGCACTGGTCGCGGTGCCGCCCCTTAGCACTGCAACGCAGCTCATCAATCTTCAAAGACGTGACGTCGCCCAGACGTATACGCATGTAGCTTCCGTTCAGTCTCATGTTGAGGCAGAGGTCGAGGCCTTGAGTGCAAATCCGTCGGTTGTCGTAGGGGGTCATCCTCTGGCGGGACGTGAGGTGTCGGGACCCGCGGGCGCCCTGTCAGACCTGTTCGTTGGACGCCCTTGGGCCGTCTGCCCCCGCCAGGGCGCCGACCCCACGGCGGTCGCGGCCGTCGTGCACCTAGCCCGGATGTGCGGAGCGGTGCCGGTGCGGGTCGCTCCCGACGAGCACGACTCCGCCGTGGCCCTGCTCAGCCACCTTCCCCACCTGTTGTCTGCCGCACTCGCGGGCCTGCTGGTCGCGCCCGGTCCGGAGGGGGAGCACGCGCCGCTGCTCCTGTCCGGCCCGGGGCTGGCAGACACAACGCGACTGGCGGCGGGCAATCCGCAGCTGTGGACGCAGATCCTGCAAGCGAACGCGACGCACGTGTTGCCTTCGCTTCGGGGCCTGATCGAGGACCTTTCCCTTGCTGGCAGCCTGCTCGAGACGCTCGCCCAGGCGCCGTCGGACCGACAGCAGGCCGCAAGCGATGCACTCGCCGCTTTCCTTGAGCGAGGTCGAGCCGGACGGGCGCGAGTCCCGGTCAAGCGCGGCGAGGTCGCGGGTGCCTTCGTGGGAGTCCGGGTGGAGCTGCGGGATGAGCCGGGTCAACTGGCCGCTCTGCTGAGCGCGGCAGGGGAGGTCGGGGTCAACGTCGAGGACCTGCGAGTCGAGCACGTCCCGGGGCGGCCTCGCGGTGTGGTGGAACTCCTCGTCGCTCCCGGTGCTGCGGCTGGCCTCTCGAACGCACTTGGCGCCGCGGGTTGGCATCTCGTCTTATCGACATAGCCATACGAGCGCCCTTTACCCGGGCCTAGCGGCCCTCATTCGAGTCCGTCACAAATGGCTATGTCGATTTGCTGATCTCGTGCCCTCGGGAGGAGGGCCGACGCCGGGTAGGCTGGCCTCAGGGGTCGAGCGCCGTCATTCCGCCGGGGACCGCGCGAGCAGCGAAGGAGCCGAGCGTGTCAGTCGGTGGGAGCGACTCGGCTGTGCCCGAGCGAGCAGAGCCCGAAGCAGCACAGCCCGAGGCAGCACAGCCCGAGTCACCAGAGCTCCGGCCGGAGCCGGCACTTGCTGTCCCGGAGATCGAGGACCTGACGCGCGTCGTGGCGTTGGACGGACCTGCGGGGAGTGGCAAGAGCACCGTGGCCCGCCGTACGGCGCAGGCCCTCGGCTGGCGCTTTGTCGACACCGGCGCCACCTACCGAGCCGTCACGCTGCAGGTGCTGCGTGCCGGGGTGGACCTGCAAGACCCTCAGGCCGTGGCTGCCGCGGCGCGTACCGCCCAGGTTGAGCTCGACGTCGACCCTGCCGGTAAGGGTGTGCTGCTCGGCGGCGAGGACGTCTCGGCAGAGATCCGCGGACCTGTGGTGACGGCAGCCGTGAGCACCGTCAGTGCGGTTCCCGCGGTGCGCGAGCAGCTCATCCGGCTCCAACGGTTGCTGATGGGCGTCGAGGGCGCCGTCGTGGAAGGCCGCGACATCTCCACCGTCGTCGCGCCGCGAGCCGCCGTGAAGGTGTACCTGGACGCCAGCCCAGAGGTCCGGGCCCGTCGCCGCGCAGCCGAGACGGCCTCCGCCGACGTGGTTGCTACCGAGTCACCTGCAAGCACTGGGGCAGGGCCTGCCACCACTGCCCCCGCGCTTGAGGAGGTCGGGAGCGCGCTAGCACGTCGAGACGCGCTCGACAGCCAGACCAACCCTCTCAAGCCGTCTGAGGGTGCAGTGCACCTTGATACTTCCGACCTGACTCTCGAGCAGGTGGTGGCTGCTGTGGTCGCCATGGTTCGTGACAGCGATTCGGGCCTTACCCACGACCCGAGCGAGGTTCCGGTCCCCGGAGCTCCGGCGGCCATTGCCCAGGAGGATCGTTCATGAGCACGGAGGAGACCGCACCGCCGGTGCTGGCGGTGGTGGGCCGACCCAACGTCGGCAAGTCGACCCTGGTGAACAGGATCATCGGGCGCCGTGAAGCGGTCGTCGAGGACGTCCCCGGGGTCACGCGTGACCGCGTGACCTACGACGCGACCTGGCGCGGCCGGCGCTTCACCGTGGTCGACACCGGTGGCTGGGACCCGGACGCCGAGGGGCTTCAGTCGCACGTGAGCGCGCAGGCCGAGATCGCGGTGGCTGCCGCAGATGCAGTCCTGTTCGTCGTGGACAACGTCGTGGGGGCGACGGACGCGGACGAGGCAGTCGTGAAGGTTCTCCGCCGCTCCGGCAAGCCCGTCGTCCTTGCTGCCAACAAGGTCGATGACCAGCGCGGCGAGGCAGACGCCGCTTCGCTGTGGTCGCTCGGGCTCGGACAACCGTACGTCGTGAGCGCCCTGCACGGCCGGGGGAGCGGTGACCTGCTCGACGCAGTGCTCGAGGCCCTGCCCGAGACTCCCGCAGACCGTGATGAGGAGGACGGCGGACCTCGCCGCGTCGCACTTCTGGGCCGCCCCAACGTGGGCAAGAGCTCGCTGTTGAACCGACTCCTGGGAGAGACGCGAGTGCTCGTCGACTCTGTCGCAGGCACGACGCGTGACCCCGTGGACTCCATGGTGGAAGTCGGCGGAGAGACATGGCGCTTTGTAGATACGGCCGGACTGCGGCGCCGGGTCAGCCACGCAAGCGGCGCCGAGTACTACTCAAGCCTGCGTACCAAAGGGGCGCTCGACGCCGCTGAGGTGGCCGTCGTCCTGCTGGACGCCAGCGAGCCGCTGAGCGAGCAGGATCAACGGGTCATCAGCATGGTCGTCGAGGCGGGACGCGCACTCGTGCTGGCCTTCAACAAGTGGGACCTGGTGGATGAGGACAGGAGACCTGCCCTCGCCAAGGAGATCGACCGTGAGCTCAGCAGGGTCCAGTGGGCGCCGCAGATGAACATCAGCGCGCTGACGGGCCGGTCGGTCGACAAGCTCGCCACCCACCTGCACACCGCACTCGAGGGGTGGGAGACGCGCATCCCCACCGCCCGCTTGAACGCCTGGATCGCCGAGCTGATCGCGCAGACGCCACCGCCGGTGCGTGGGGGCAAGCAGCCCAAGGTGCTGTTTGCCACGCAGGCCGGGACGCGGCCGCCGCGGTTCGTGCTGTTCACCAGCGGCTTCCTCGAGGCGGGGTACCGACGCTTCATCGAGCGCCGCCTCCGGGAGGACTTCGGCTTCGCCGGGACCCCCATCGAGGTCAGTGTGAAGGTGCGCGAGAAGAGCCGGAAGGACTGATACTGCTAGTCTGCGCGAGCCACCGGGGAGACCCGGAGCGGGCTGTGGCGCAGCTTGGTAGCGCACTTGACTGGGGGTCAAGGGGTCGCAGGTTCAAATCCTGTCAGCCCGACAGAGAACGAGTCCGGCCGCTCTGCGGCCGGACTCCGGAGCCGGAGGGGCGCCGTGGTTGACGCGACTCCTCCGGCTCGCCTGACGGATCGCATCTGGACGGTGCCGAACGCGCTGTCCGCACTCCGGCTGCTCGGCGTACCCGTCTTCCTCTACTGGGTGCTCATCACCCACCAGGACGGTCGGGCCGTGCTCTTGTTGATCGGGGCGGGCCTGTCCGACTACCTGGACGGCAAGATCGCCCGGAAGTTCGGCCAGTTCAGTCGGCTCGGGCAGCTGCTCGACCCCGCAGCGGACAGGCTCTACATCGCCGCGACCCTGCTCGCGCTGGTTGCACGGGATGGGTTGCCGCTGTGGTGGGCGCTCATCCTGGTCGGCCGGGACGTGGCCCTGATCCCGACGCTGCCGGTGCTCAAGCGGCTCGGGTACGGGCCGCTACCCGTGCATTTTCTGGGCAAGGCCGCCACCTTCAACCTGCTGTACGCCTTCCCGATGCTCCTCGTGTCCCTTCCCGGAGAGAGCGGCTGGTTCATCGACCTGATGCGGCCGCTCGGCTGGGCGTTCGCGACGTGGGGGAGCGTGCTCTACGTGCTCGCGGGCTGGTTCTATCTGGTACAGGTGCGTCAGCTGCTGCGCGCCGAACGCCACGCCGCCTAAGCCTGCGGCAACCTCCTGGCCGCGTGAGGCAGGATGGCAGGCATGCACCCCGATCCTGCCGGCGCGCCACCGCGCAGGGATGGATCGATGAGTCTTCTTGTCGACATGAGTGCCGCCGCCCTCGATCCGTCGTACGCCGAGACCGCAGGCCGCAGAGCAGCCTCGCCCAGCCCTGCACGGCTGCGGCTGTCGCGCCGGCTGCTCGCAGGGGTGCTGCTCGTGGGCCTGGGCACTGGTGTGGCGGCCGCTCAAGCACGTGAGCGGGCGGACCAGATTGGCGCGACCCGACGAGGCCTGGTGGCCGATGTCCGCCAACGCACCGCCGAGACCGACCGACTCGCCGATCGGGCAGCTGCGCTGAGGGCCTCGGTGAGTCGTACGCGTGCCTTGCTGCTCAGCGCCGACGAGCGCGGGCGCCTGGCCGCAGCCGACGTCGCGGCATTGGAGCTCGTCAGCGGTGCTGTCGCCGTCCGTGGACCGGGCCTGCTGGTTACGCTCGACGACGCCTCAAACACCGGCGGCTCGCCGCAGGACCGGGGTGGCCAGCCGGACGACGGCAGGGTCTTCGATCGCGACATCCAGGACGCTGTGAACGCGCTGTGGGCCGCGGGGGCAGAGGCCGTGTCGGTCAACGACCAGCGACTGACGGCACAGACGGCTATCCGCTCGGCCGGCGACGCTGTGCTCGTCGACTTCCGGCCGCTGTCTCCGCCGTACATCCTGCGGGCCATCGGTGACCTCGACGTGCTCGAGCCTGCGTTCGTGGACAGCGCGACGGCGCGGCGCTTCCATTCTTGGACCTCGCTGTACGGGCTGCGCTTCCAGGTACGCCGGGCCGACGATGTCCGACTTCCCGCAGCCGGCCCCCCTGCCCTCAGACTCGCTCGTCCGGGAGGACCTCCGTGATCCCTGCAGTCGCGCTCGTCATCGGTGTCGTCCTGGGGCTGGTGCTGCACCCCACGGTGCCCGCTGGCCTGCAGCCCTATCTGCCGATCGCCGTGGTCGCGGCGCTCGATGCCGTATTCGGAGCGGTCCGGGCGCAGTTGGACGGGATCTTCGATGACCGCGTGTTCGTGGTGTCGTTCGTCAGCAACGTCCTCGTCGCAGCGCTGGTGGTCTTCCTCGGCGACCAGCTGGGCGTGGGTGGGCAGCTGTCCACCGGGGTGGTCGTCGTCCTCGGCATCCGGATCTTCACCAACACCGCCGCCATCCGACGGCACCTGTTCCACGCATGAACAGCCCGAGCTTCCTGCGACGTCTGCTGCGCCCTCGTGCCCGGCGGGTAGACCTGCTCGTCGCTGCGCTGCTGGCGCTGCTGGGCTTCGGACTGGCGGTGCAGGTGCGTTCCACCCAAGGCGACGCCCTTCTGACCACCGCACGCCCGGAGGACCTCGTCCAGATCCTCGATGAGCTCAACAACAGGGGGGAGCGGCTTCGGGAGGAGGTCACCTCGCTGACAGACGCCCAGCAGCGGCTGTCCTCCGGCTCCGGCGACGCCAATGCCGCCCTCGCGGACGCGCGGCGGCGTACTCAGGTGCTGGGCGTGCTGGCCGGCACGCTGCCCGCCACCGGGCCGGGTGTGAGGGTTACGATCACCGACCCGCAGAACCAGGTCAGCGCGTCCTTGCTGCTCGACGCCATGGAGGAGCTGCGCAACGCCGGCGCGGAGGCGATGCAGATCGAGGGGGCCGGCGATGCGGGCACAGAGGCGGGTACGGCGGCCGTCCGCGTCGTGGCCTCCACCTCGTTCGTCGATGTGCAGGACGGCATCGAGGTGGACGGTGTGCGCCTGAGCTCGCCGTACCGCTTCGTGGTGATCGGCGACCCGGCGACGCTGGCCGGCGCGCTCGCGATCCCCGGCGGGGTCGAGGACTCGGTCCGCCAGCAGGGCGGCAGCACGGATGTCACGCGCACCGAGGACGTGAAGGTGACCGCCTTGCACCGGCTCGTCTCGCCTCGTTACGCTCGCCCCCAGTAACGCGCGCACACCGTCCAGCGCACCCAACCGAGAGGCCACCGTGAGTACCCCTGCCGACTTGAAGTACACCGCCGAGCATGAGTGGGTGCGGAGCGCCGGCGACCACGTGCGGGTCGGCATCACCGACTACGCGCAGGAGGCCCTGGGCGACATCGTGTTCGTGACGCTGCCGGCCGTCGGGACCGAGGTGAGCCTGGGTCAGACCTTTGGCGAGGTCGAGAGCACGAAGAGCGTGTCGGACCTGTTCGCTCCGCTCACAGGAGTGATCACGGCCCGCAATGAGGAGCTCGACGCCCACCCTGAGCTCGTCAACTCCGACCCGTATGGCGAGGGTTGGATGGTGGAGATTGCTCCTGCCGACGGCACCGCCGTTGCCCTGGCGGGTGTGCACCTGCTCGACGCGACCGCGTACCAGGCTCTGCTCGGCGGATGACGCACCTCGACCTGAGGTCGAGGAAAGCGTCGAGGTGACGAAGCGTCGACCCCCGGTTGACCCTTCCTGAGGGCGCACGTTAGGTTGACCCCGCCGGTCGGCCCTCCCCAGCCGACACCCGCGACTGGAGGAGGCGGCGACACACGTGTTCTGCACGCAATGCGGTCAGCAGAACCCCGAGGACAGCCGCTTCTGTGCGCGCTGCGGGGTGCCCATGGGGACCGGCCATGGTGACGTCACTTCAGGCGACACCACGTCCAGCTTCCCGCTGAGTGCCCTCGAGAAGGCTCTCGAGGCGGGGGGCGCGGAGGTGGCCGACGACGACCTCGTCTCGGACGGACCGACGTCCCTGCACACCCTGCCACCGGGTACGGCGCTGTTGGTGGTCAAGCGCGGCCCGAACGCGGGTTCGCGGTTCCTGCTCGACGCGGACCGGACCACGGCTGGTCGGCACCCGGACAGCGACATCTTCCTCGACGACATCACCGTTTCGCGGCGGCACGTCGAGTTCGTCCGTGAGGGCGACAGCTTCCTGGTACGCGACGTCGGCAGCCTCAACGGGACCTACCTCAACCGCGAGCGCATCGAGCAGACGACGCTGGCCGGCGGTGACGAGGTCCAGATCGGCAAGTACCGCCTGGTGTTCCTGGCAGGCCCCACTGCGCCCGAGGTGCACTGACCATGGCACTTCCGCAGAGTCACTCCGCTGTCAGCCGGGCGTTCATGAGCATCGGAGAGGTCCTGGGCCAGTTGCGGGCCGACTTCCCGGACGTGACGATCTCCAAGATCCGCTTCCTCGAGGACGAGGGGCTCATCAAGCCCGAGCGGACGGCCTCTGGGTACCGCAAGTTTTCGCGGGAGGACGTCGGTCGGCTGCGGTATGTGCTGTCGGCGCAGCGGGACCACTATCTGCCGCTGCGAGTGATCAAGGACCACCTGGACGCGATCGACCGGGGGCTGGAGCCGCCCGACCTGGGTGGCAGCGGCCCGAAGGTGCCGCGCGCGCTGGTGGCCGCCGAGGGCATGCCCGGTCCGGACGTCTTCCGCCCCGATGCCAGCGAGGTCCGGCTCTCGCGCCGTGAGTTGCTGGATGCTGCCGGGCTCGAGGAGGAGCAGCTGGCCCAGCTTGAGCAGTTCGGGCTGCTCGGGCCGCGACCCGGAGGAAGTCACTACGACGGGGACGCCCTCGTCGTGGCGAAGACGGTCGCGGAGATGTCGCGCTTTGGCATCGAGGCCCGGCATCTGCGTCCCTTCAAGGCCGCAGCCGAGCGCGAGATCGGTCTTGTCGAGCAGGTCGTGACGCCCCTGGTGCGTCAGCGCAACCCGGAGGCTCGGGCGCGCGCCGACGAGGTCGCCCGCGAGCTCGCGGCGCTGTCGGTCAAGCTGCACGCCACCCTCGTCAAGGCAGGCCTGGCACCTGGCCTTCGCCGCTGACGTCCTGCCCCGCACGTCCCTGCCACCGCGGGGTAGGGTCGATGGATAGGACTCATAGCGCGTCGAGGAGGCCCGGTGAACGACCAAGACGGCAGCGACCTCCCCGAGCTCACGGTGGTCGGTGTTCGCGTCGAACTCCCCAGCCAGCAGCCGATCGTGCTGCTCAAGGAGGCGTCGGGGGACCGGTACCTGCCTATCTGGATCGGTGCGGTCGAGGCTACGGCCATCGCCTTCGCCCAGCAGGGGGTGGTGACGGCGCGCCCGATGACGCACGACCTTCTCCGCGACCTGCTCGAGGCGCTTGATCGTCCGCTGCAGCAGGTCACCATCACCGACCTGCGCGAGGGCGTCTTCTACGCCGAGCTCGCCTTCGAGGGGGGCGTCACCGTCAGCGCCCGCCCGTCGGACGCCATCGCGCTGGCCATGCGCAGCGGGGCCACGATCCGCAGCGAGCAGGCGGTACTGGACGAGGCCGGCATCGCCATCCCGGACGAGCAGGAGGACGAGGTCGAGAAGTTCCGCGAGTTCCTCGAC
>JBKJSN010000161.1:0-23133 GCA_046595815.1 Mycobacteriales bacterium | reverse complement strand
GCCGACGGTCGGGTCGAGCAGCTCGGCTGGCCGCGCATCGAGATCGACTACCGCTCCGGGACGCGGCACCCCGAGTCGGCCCGCATCCACCTGACCCGCCCCAACGGCGACCCACTGGTGCTGGAGGTCCAGACCCTGCTCCCCCTCGCCCTGCACATCGGCTGCGGCTACGGCGGCGACCCCGACTGGTCTCACGGGCAGTGGAAGGGCGCCGGATGGGCGAGCACGGGGTCCTACGACTACACCGACCCAGAGGTCGCGGGCCGCGTGCCGTGGGGCGTGGTCGAGCACGTCGGCCGCGCCACCCTGGACGGCGAGCAGGGCTGGGGGCTGTTCGAGCACGGCTCGATCGGCCGCCACGACCCGACCGGCTTCGCCGACTACCTCAGCGTCGCCCCGTAAGCGGCACGTGGCGATGCCATCTGATGCGCTGACATGCATCATCACGCATCATGCGAATGACCCTTGACCTCGACCCGGCGGTGCTGCGCGAGCTCAAGCAGTCACCGCCACGTCGTCAGGTGAGATCGAGGCGACGCTGATTGAGGAGGTCGAACAGGACCTGCAAATCTGTCTCCCACTGACTGGTGGTGCCCTCATTGGTAAGGCCCTCACGAATCAGAAGGTCGCCAAGCACCTCATCCACCAGGAGACCGAAAACCTCAGGACGACCGAGCCAACCGGGTCTGAAGACCGAATTCAGTTCGACCGACAACGTTCCTCGCCCACGACGCCGCGAATACTCACGAGCGTGACTTTCCCCTCAAGTTCAAAGCGTCTTCAAACCACGATGTCAATGCCCTTGCCAGCGATCGTGAAGTTCTCGTAGAAGTCCTCGTCCGCCACGAGCTCGAACACAGCTCCCTCGGACAGGAGCAATTTAACGTTCCGCTGAGTCACTTCCACTGCTTCGACCGCGAAACCTACGAGGGCCATGAGTTCGCTGCTAGCCACAGGCGGACACTCCTCTACGAACTCGTGATTCTGACTACGGCGGTACCGCACACGTGACATTGCGGTGAGAATCACTCCGTCACAGTCGATGGAAATGACGTTCTCCGCGAAGAGCACGCTCGCAATTTGCGTTCCGACAAGTGAGTCACCCGTGAAATCTGAGGGCATGTCATACATCAGAACATCCCTGTGAAGTGCGCAGGCAATGGGGCACGGTCCTCGCGCCCTCCCTTACCCGATCTATGCGTGTTCTGATTTGCGGGCTGCCATCCTCCATTGCCCATTTTCCTCTCCAGTTTCCAGTATCCGTTCGGATATCCAGCCTGCGGGCGGAGCTCAACTCTGACGCGGAATCCTGGAGGAGCCCAACCGGAAGGGAGGCGCGGAGCATGGTCGACGGAATGAAGTTTGGGGCAGTGCGCGCCCGACCTCGTCCCTTGCTGACAACCATAGGGGGCTTGACCCATCCCCCTCCGCGAGGTGGTGGGGCAGATATTCCGTTCTGCGAGACGATCGGATCCCTGCCCCGCTGTCGTCCGTCGAGGTCGAAGCTGTTGATCGGGTCTTCGGGGTAGCCATCACGCGTTGGCGTTCCCGCCGACGACCGGGTCGGTTTGGAGGAAGCGCCCGGTGGTGGGGTTGCAACGTCCCGTCCTGCTCGCAGCGATCCCACGAGCGTTTCCACGACCTGGCTCGGAATACTGCCTAAAGCAGGAGACCGCCCAGCGCGTCGAGCGCATCCACATCCGCCAACTCGCAGCCGTCGCGGCTCCAAGGTCATCCTCGAACCCGCCGCCTGAGGACCACAACCACTCGTCCCGCGGCGCCCCGACGCGATCGCCTGCCCATCTACCCTCAATTTCCGATCAGAAAATGGGGGGGCGCGGTCGATTCTTCAGACGCGACGACGCCGGCATCCGCAGGTGCATTGGTGTGGAGCTTGCTGATCTGTCCGGCAACCTCGTCGACGGGTCGGTCCTGGTGCGGCTCACCGTCCAACGCGGTGGCTGGTCCTGGGCGGTCCGCTCGGCGTAGCCAGCGTCGGCCTTCGTCCCTCGCGACCGCGCCGGTCGCGCCCGCAACGCCGGGACCGAGACGGCCGCGCAGCGGCCGGTTCGGTCACCAGCTGCATATCTTGCTCCGTAACGAACTCCTGCCGGCGGGCAAGAGTCCACGACCGTCCAGCGGCGTCCTCGACCAGGCCGCCGCCGACCCACCCGACAGGGCCACCGACCTCAAGTGCCAGAAGAGTCCACTCGATGATCTTGATCGAACACCATCGACACATGCCGATCCCGAAAGGGACCGACCACGTCGACACCGCAGGTCATCATCCGGTCCGCGCCTCTGTCGCCCGCGTCAGGCTTTCAACGGCAGCGCGGAGCCCGTCTCGCCGTCGACTCTGAAGCGCAAAGCACCGTGCTCTCGCCCTTCCCTTCCCGATGAAGACGGCATAGCCGGTGCCTCGCTCATACCAGTGCACGGCGAAGCGCTCGATACGAATTGGCGTGGCGTCCTCGAGTCTCAGCCGACATTGCGAGAAGGGGTTGATGATCACGAGCTCAGAGGTGGTGGCCTCGACAACGGGCCGCACACCCAGGCGCCAGACGAGGAACGCGCAGACGACGTCGAAGGATCCGATGACGCTGCTGCCAATCCAGTTGCCAATTCCTGCTGCAGCGCCGATCCCGAGTAGCACCAGTGCACTTGCCAGCAGCATCGCGGCGTAGCGCCTGGGGCGACTGAAGAACTGCCTCTCGTCAGCCACGGGCTAATCGATCAATCCGAAGCCGCCGGTACCGGCCCACGTTCGCGCCATGCGGTACCGATAGACGAACCGGGCCCCATCGCGCCCACGTCTTCCGCCGATCCGGGAGGCGCCTTCGGCCAGGGAGCGGCCCTTCCGCCACCCCGCACGCCCTCCGCCCATCATCCAATGCTCGGACCGGCTGACGCCAGCTCGCATTCCACTGCCGCCGAGGAAGTTCAAGCCGACGTCAAACGCGGCGCCTCGGAAGAACGCGTTGCGCGAACCCGAGCTGTGCCAGTTGGTGTTCGCGCCCCTAGAGGTGACCGCAACCGCGGTCGCAGCGATTCCGGCAGCGAAACACACGCCTGCGGTTGCGACCACGCACGTCGCGAAGGCTGCGACGCTCGCCACCGTCGCCGCCCGCTTGAGCCACTTCTTCCAGCCGAAGCGACCATCCAAGTCGAAGCAGTTGATGGGGTCCGCGGAGCAGTAGTCGTAGGCGTTGGCGTTGCCCCCAACGATCGGGTCGGTTTGGAGGAACCGTCCTGTCATGGGGTTGTACAGCCGGACGCCCATCAGGAGCAGGCCGGTGTCACTGGTGGCGCGTTGCTTGCCACCGATCCAGCCGTACCCGGCCGAACCGGCCACCGCACGGGCCGCCGCCGGATCGCGGGGGTTGCCGTACTCGTCGTAGTCCGACCAGCCGTTGATGCCCGTCGTCGCGCCGGTGCTGGGCACGGTGACGCTGGTGATGACGTCGCCGTGCAGGGTCGCAAGCGGCACGCTCGCCTCGCCGGTGGCGGTCACGGTGAGCCCGAGGTCGCCGCCGAGGGACTCCACGAACCGGGTGGTCGTGGTGACACCGTCGACGGTGTCGTCCTGCCAGCCGGGGTTGTCACTGCCGTCGGTGTAGTGCCGTACAAGGGTGTGCGCCCCCACGCCCGTGGTCGTCGCCGTCCTGCGCCGCCCGGCCGCGTCCAGCGTGAAGCTGGTGGTGCTGCCGTTGTGGCTCAACGACGCGACCAGGTCGCTGTCGAAGTACCCCACGGTCAGGTCCCCAACGCCGTTCGGGGTGTCACCGGCCGGCACCGTCGTGGCCCGACCCAGCAGGTCGTACACGTACGCACCCACCCCATCAGGGCCGGAGACGACCCGATCGGCGGTGTCGAGGCTGTGCCTGGCGATGGTGCTGCCGTTCGCAGGGCAGGTCCCGTCGGTGGCGGTGGAGCGGCCAAGGCTGACCCGGTTGCTGTTGCGGTCGAACCCATACGTCCGCGTAGTGCAGGGCGCCTGTTCTCCGGTGGTGGTCGGGTCATTCACATCGACGCCGGTCACTGCCGCGGTCCGGTCGGTGACGTGCACCAGGCGACCGGCTTGGTCGTATGAGTACGTGCGGTCGTATCCGAGCGCGTCGCCGGGGTCGGCGACGGGGTTGGTGGCCGTGTCGGGGCCGACGAAGGCGGCGCCATCCGGGGTCCACTCATGTCGAACGCGGCCGAGGACGTCGTTGTCCTGGTTCCAGCTCAGCCAGTTTCCGCTGCTGGTCGTGCCGGTGCTCGGGTCCGTGACCGGTCCGCTGTAGGAGCGGGTGTCGGGCTCCCCGACCTCGTCGTAGGTGGTGCTTTGCGAGATTCCTCCGGGCAGGGTCTGCACGGACAGCTGTCCGGCGACGTTGTAGCTGGCGGCGAACGCCAGATCAGGCAGTCCTCCGCCGCGGGTGACCGTGAGTGCGGTGGGCAAGCCGCGATGCTCCGTGGCGGCGTCGTAGGTGACGGTGCTGACCTGCGCGTTTGTGGTGACCCTCCAAACCCGCCCCGCAGCGTCGTACTCGGTCGTCGTCGTGTCGGCTGCGCCCCCTTCGGTGGTGGAGTAACTCGTCGTGCGGCCCCAACCGTCATGCCCGGTGACGGTCGCATTGCCGGTCTCCGTGATGGGGCCCGCACCCGGGGCAATCTGGCGCGTCTCAGTCGGGGTGCCCTGAGCGCCGTAGACAGTCTTGGCGCCGGCAATGGGCGTCGAGCCTGCCAGCCCCGTGAGGCTCGTCCGGCTCGTCTCCGGCCGGCCATCGGACAGGTACGTGATGGTTGTGGTGCGTGTGACACCGCCGGAGATCTCGGTCGTGACCGTAGGGCTGAGCAAGGCGCTGTAGCCGGTGACGGTGCGAGTGGGGAGCGTCGGGCCGCTGCTGGGAGCCCCTACAGGGCCGGTCTGGCACAAGAGACCGGCCCATTCCGGGTGACTCTCGCAGGGGTTGGCGGGGTTCCCGCCCGCGACGTAGTAGGAGGTCCGCGTCGCGCCGGCGTCAGTGCCGTTCGAAGCCGGCAGGCGACGCTCGATCTCCCGACCCTCGCTGTCATACCGCGTGGTCGTGACCAAGTCGACAAGCGCGCTGCTGTCGTCCGGGTTGGTGACCGTCGCGTTCTTCACCGTGGACGTCGTCGCCGCACCGAGCGCCCAGCCGCTCGGGTCCCCGGCGACGACCGGCTCGTAGCCAGTCACGGTGAGCGACACGGTCTCCAGATCCGACCCGTCAGCACTGGCCGAGACCTGCGAGCTGGTGGTCAGGGCGTACTAGCGGTTCGTCTCGGGGTTGATCCCGCCGTTGGGGGCGCCCTCGTCGTAACTGATGTGGGTGTGCGGCCGTACCCGGGCCGGGGTGGTGCTGTTGCTCAACAGCGCCCACCGGCTCGGTCCGTAACCGTCGAGCACCAGCGAGCCGACGGGATAGGCCGACGCGTTGGGGAACGACTCGGTGCCGTCGTTGTAGGTCGTCAGGCTGGCCAGTTCGTCGACCTGACCCGGGTTCAAGGCAGTCTCCGGAGCCCCCGCCAGGCTCGTGACCGTAGCTGTCGCGGTCGCGTCGAGCTGACGGGTCACGTTTCCCAGGGCGTCGTAGTCGGTGCTGCTGACCAGCCAGGCCCCCGCGCCATGACTCGCCGTGTTGACGGTGTAGCCCAGGTCATCGGTGTAGGACAGCGACGCGTGGACCCAGTCGCTCGCGCTCACGCCACCAGCCGACACCACCGCGGGGCTTGCCGGATCGACCAGCGGATGATCGGGACCGAAGACCGCCATGCCCCGCTTGGGCGCGCGGTTCTGGTACCAGGCCAGAAAGGGCGCGGCGTCGTCGCCGGTGGTGCTGAGGTCGGGAACACCCGCGCCGGACAGCGGCACGCCGTCGTACACGTAGGAAGCCAGCGTGGCCGTCCCGGTCTCAGGCGACGGACGGTCCCGGCGCACCCGAGCCAGGCGTGCAGTGGTCTCCGAGGTGTAGTCCAGCTGGAACGGAATCTGCCCGGGCGGCGTCACCGTGGCGATCTTGTCCCCGCCGTAGGTGTAGCCGGTGGTGAGGTTGTTGCGCGGATCCATCACCGTGCGCAGGTGCCCGCTGCTGTCGTAGCCGTAGCGAACCACCTCCGTGCGCGTCATCGCCCCGCTGGCACCAGCGGTGGGGTCCCACAGCTCCAGCCACACCGAGCGGAGCCGGTTCGGGTAGGCGGCGATGGTGGTCCCGGTCGGGATGGGCGAGCTGGAAGGGCTGTACTCCAGGGTCAGTGCGCGGCAGCCCTTGAAGGTGGCGTCGCCCTCCATCGGAGTCGCGGCCGCGGAGGGACAGCTGACCGCCGCCGGGTGCGCAGCAACGATGCGACCCACGCGCGCATCACCCCCGACGACGGGAAGGAACGCGGTGGGCACAGCCGGATCACCCGGCGCGGTGACTTGGGCGGGGCGAAACGTGGCCGGCTGGTTCGTCACCGGCGTGGCCGTTGCCGCGAACACGGTCGCGACATCGTCGATGTCCTGGAGCGTGAGCGTCGTCGCCGCGCCCGTTCCCGCGACGGTCAGGGTGCTGCCCACCAGCCGGGTGTCCTCATTCGCGGGAGAATACGTCCCTGCCAGTGAGGCATCTGCGCGCCGGGTGCCACGGCTGAACACCAGGGCCTCACCGTCGGAGTCGACGAAGGCCAGCGTGCCGTCCCGATGCGTCGAGTCGAGCACCTGCAACCCTGCCTCGCCCTCCTCCGGGCCTTGAAGTGACGCGGTCCAACCCGGCCCGAACACGCCGGTCGTGGTGTCGGTGTCGCCGGCGTAGGTGCTGTGCCCGCGACCCAACGACAAGGCACCGGAGTAGCCGGGCACGCTCACGTCAGTGACGGAGGTGTTGAACTCCCCGGTCCACAGAGCCACCTGACCCGGACCTGCCGACGCTGTCGGGAAACCGTTCCCGAAGGCGTGCGGCACATACTGAACGCTGATCGGCTGCGCCGTACCGGTGCACTGCGTGCCGGGTGGCGTCAGCGTGTAGCTCAGGCAGAGCTGCATCTCGAGCAGCGCCTGGCGTCGGTCGTGCACGTTCGGGTTCATGGCCATCGCATCTCGGATGGTCTGCTGCACGTTCCACGACCCCGCCACGGCGATGCCCGCCGCGCCGTTGTCGGTCGGCACCAGCGGTGCCTGCGCCGCCGTCGCGGTCACCCACGGGTCAGCACCCGCCGACCCCGCCAGGCGCCACTGCAACGTCGCGGTCGGCAGGCCACCCGTGCCGCGGGGCGGGCCCGCCGCGGCAATCTTCACCGTTGACGTTGTCGTCGTGCGGGGCGTGACTTGCGGCTGGCTCAACGCGGTCGAGCCATACCCGAAAGTCAGCGTTGAGACGGTCGACGGCTTGCCAGCCGGCGTCTGCGTGTACGCCGTGACGGTGTGGCTGCCCGCGGCCGCGGACACCGTCACCGGCGTCGACGTTGCTGCCATGATCCCCGTCGCGGTGTTCGGTGCCGTCAGCTTCTTGGACACCGCCGCCGCACCGTCGATCGTGTAATACAAGGTTCCGGGCGCGTTGAAGCCCGTCGCCGACACCGGAGGCGCCGTGATCGTGCACGACACGGGGGTCAGAGGCAGCGTGGTCGCCCAGGAGTTGTTCGCATACCCAGGACAGGAGACCATGGGCGCCGCCGGGGTGGCGGCGCCGAGCCGGAACGTCGTCCACGCCGACCACGCGATGGCTGTCGCCGTACCGCTCCACAGATACCCGTCAAAGGGCGCAACCCGGACGTAGTACTGAGTGTTGTCAGCAAGCGCAGTCGTCACACCGCACGACGCATTCGTGTTCTGCGCCACGGGGGCCGTCACGCACGAGGCCTTCAACGAGCCCGCGCCGACAGTCGTGGAGTTGTGCACCTCGAAAGTCAGCTTGACCGTGTCGAGGTCGGCGTCGGAGGCCTTCGAGGCGAACCACGGGGTGCTGTCGGAGGTGTAGTTCTTTGCCGCCGTGTCCCCAGCTGCCTGGTAGGTCGTCACAGGGCTCAACGTCGGGGCCGACGCCGTACCCGGCCTGCGGTCATAGGTGAAGCTCACGTACGGGTCAGTCGCGGTCTCAAGGGACGCGAACTTCTTCCAGCCGTACACGTCAGACTCGCTCGCCCTGATCGCCGCGGTCACGGTCGTCCCGCCACTCGCGGCCCAGGATTGCGCGAGCGCCGTCATCGGGATCGCGATCCAGCCGTCGTCGCACGAGCTCGAGTAGCCCTTCGACTCCGTGACCGTCCCTGAGTTCGACGCGGCGATCGTGGGCTGCGAGGTCCAGCGCGTCGCGGTCGACGCGTTCCCCGTGACAGCCCACACGTTCACGGGCTTCTTGGTGCACGAGTACGACCAGTTGTTGTTCAGGTACAGAGACGCGCTCATGATCTTGTACGGCGAGAAGCCGGCGCGCGGGAAGTTCAGGAAGGAACGCGCGACCGTGCTGCCGTCATAGGTGCCCGCCCTGAGCTCGGTCGAGCTGGACTGGTCAGAGCTGTAGCCCTCTTGCACGAAAGTATCGAAGTTCGCCGTGGTCTTGTTCGTGGCGTACGTCGGGTCAACGGTCACAGGGAACACACGCGACGGGTCCGCCAGCCACGTCGCATCCGGGGTCACCGTCAACACCGCCTGACCCTTGCCCTTCTGAGCAACCGAGAGGGCAACCGAGCTCGTGTTGGCGTGGTCACCCGAGCGCGGGTCGACGACGGCGTCCCAGGCAGTCGCAGCCGGCAAGGAGGACACCACCTCGCCCCTGCTGTCGATGAAGCTCACCGAGCCATCGCTCTCCGAGCGAGCGGTCAGGCCCTTGGTGGCCAGCGGCAGCTGCCACGACACCGGCCCCGTGGGACGGGTCCTGAGCACGAAGTCCTGCTCGAAACCCGTCCGGCGCGCCTCCACGACGAGATCCACACCCGGCGTCACGTTCGGATAGGTCACCCTCGTCCCGTCCAGCACCGGCTCCGGCAGCGCCGTCGGTGCTCCGAGCGTGACCTGACGGCCATGACCATCACCGATGGTCGCCAACGGCGCGCCCTTGCCGGCTCCCCCCTTGCCGAGCACCAGGCCGAGCGCGTGACCGCGCGGCGCCACCGTCCCGTCAGCCCGCGGCTCCAGCGTCAGATCGACGTCCTTGAGCACCCCACCTTCGCGGTAACGGATCTGCCCCGCATGCTGCTCGGTCGTGCTGGTGCCGTCCGGGTTCACCCAGGTCGACGAGAACTCCGTACGTTCGTTCACGACCTCCACGCGCGAGCCCTGAGCTTTCGCAGTAATCGCGGCCGAGAGCCGGTCGGGCCTGTCCTTCACGAGCTCCTGCGCCGGCTTCGCTACTTGAATCGGCCCAGCCGCTGCCGGCTCCACCGCCAACCCGCTCAACAGCAGCACAGATGACGCCAGCACCGCCGTCCCCGCCAGCGAACGAGCAGACCACGACAACAGTGAACGACGCACCCGGACCCCCACCAAGATCAGAAGAATCGCCGAAACGCAGCGGGGGGGGACGACTCTGTACAACCCGACACGCAGGGGGCTCCCACGGGCCTCCCGTTCCCATCACTGCCTGGGCGCCGGCCGTCTGGCTCGCGGTGAACCGTGTGGGAGGCTCGGCCCGTGGTCGACCTCGCCCGAGCCCGCGCGCCCTTCAGCGACGGGCTCTACGAGTCGCACTACCTGACCGCCACCGACCCCGCGGGCGGCCGGGCGCTGTGGCTGCGGCACACCTCGCTGCACGGCAAGCCGTCGGTCTGGGTGACGTGGTTCGACCCCGAGCCGCACGCTGAGCGGGTCGAGCTCGACGAGCCCCTGAGCACCGGCGACTGGCCGGCGAGCAGCCTCGGCGCGATCACCCCGGCCTCAGCCCGCGGGACGGTCGGCCAGGGCTGGGACCTCACCTGGCAACCACTCGCCCCGTCCCTGCCCTACCTGCCGGCGGGCTGGCTCTACGACAAGCCCGTCCCCCGCTCCAACGGCGCCGCCGTCGTCCCGCACGCCGCGGTCCACGGCCGGTACGGCGAGACCTCCCTCGACGGCTGGCACGGCGTCGTGGGGCACAACTGGGGAAGGGAGCACGCGGAGCAGTGGCGCTGGCTGCACGCGGCGCTGCCGGACGGCTGGCTCGACGTGGTGCTCGTCCGGGTCCGCGTCGGACCGGTCCTCACGCCCTGGATCGCTGGCGGAGGCGTGCAGATCAACGGCACCCTCCGCCGTACCCGCCCCGGCCGGGTGCACCTGCAGCAGCGCGGGGACACGACCGTGGCCGAGGTGCCGCTGCGGGGTGGCGGGCTCGAGGTGGAGGTCCACGGCAGCCACTGGGTCACCTGGGACTACGCGAGCCCCAGCGGTCCGGGCCGCGCCGTGCGCAACTGCTCGGTCGCCGATGCGAGCGTGCGCCTCGACGGCCGCGAGCAGTGGGAGCTGCGGGGCACGGTCGCCGTCGAGCACGGCAGGCCAGAGGGGGCTTGACGCCTGCTACCGATCAGTAGTGACTAGGGTCCAAAGCGCGATCGGGCGACAACGGCGTCGCCCCATCGGCACCGAGGGAGATCTCGTGACGTCGGCGGACCGACAGGCAGGCAGCGGCTCACCCGCTCTGGACGCGCTCCTCGACGCCGCAGTGGCGCAGGCCCGCGGTCGGGGCGGTCTGAGCGAGGAGCGGCTGGCCACGCTCGAGGAGTTCCTCAAGCAGTACTACCGCTTCGTGGCACCGGAGGACCTGCTCGGCCAGCAGCCGCGCGACATCTGCGGCGCGGCCCAGTCCCACCTGGAGCTGGCCCACCGCCGGACACCGGGCACCGCACTGGTCCGGGTCCTGTCCCCCGTGCTGGAGGACGACGGCTGGGCGACCACCCACACCGTCGTCGAGGTCGTCACCGACGACATGCCGTTCCTCGTGGACACCGTCTCGGCCGAGCTCAACCGGCACGACCTGGGCATCCGGCTGGTGATCCACCCGGTCCTGCGGGTGCGGCGCGACGCGGTCGGTGAGCTGCTCGAGGTGGTGCGCGAGGACGGTCCCGATGTCGTGCGCGAGTCGTTCATGCACGTCGAGATCGATCGGCTCGGCGACCCGGAGACCGGCAAGGGCCTGCGCAACGACCTGCGCCGCGTGCTGGAGGACGTGCGCGCCGCCGTCGAGGACTGGGACAAGATGCTGGCCCGGCTGCAGGACGCGGCCGGCGAGCTCCCCTCCGCCGGGGAGGAGGCGGACGAGATCCGCGCCCTCATCGGTTGGATGTCCGAAGACGCCTTCACCTTCCTCGGCTACCGCGAGTACGAGCTCGCCGGCGGCGAGGGCGAGCAGGTCCTGGTCTCCGTTCCCGGCACCGGCCTGGGCATCCTGCGCGACGCCGGCCTGGAGCCGGTCTCCCGCTCGTTCGCCAAGCTCCCCGCCGAGGTACGGCGGCGCGCCCTCGACCCGACCCTGCTGACCATCACGAAGGCCAACTCCCGGGCCACCGTGCACCGCCCGGCCTACCTCGACTACGTCGGCATCAAGCGCCTCGGCCCGGCCGGCCTGCCGGTCGGGGAGCGCCGGTTCCTCGGACTGTTCAGCCACTCGGCGTACGCCGACTCGGTCAGCACCGTGCCGGTGATCCGGCGCAAGCTGGACACCGTCCTTGCGCAATCGGGCTTCAGCCGCGGCAGCCACGACTACCGCGCGCTGCTCGCGGTCCTCGAGGACTACCCGCGCGATGAGCTCTTCCAGACCTCCGAGGAGGACCTGCTCGCGATCGCGCTCGGCATCTTGCACCTGCAGGAACGCCGCCAGGTGCGGCTGTTCGTGCGCCGCGACGACTACGGCCGCTTCGTGTCCTGCTTCGTGTTCCTCCCGCGCGAGCGGTACACCACCGACAACCGCCTCCGGGTGCAGCAGGTGCTCATGGAGGCGTTCGCCGGCGTCGGCCTGGACCACGCCGTACGCGTCTCGGAGTCCGTGCTCGCCCGACTGCACATCGTGATCCGCACCGCCGAGCCGGTCCTCGGCGACATCGACGTCCCCGCGATCGAGAAGGCCCTCGAAGCGGCCACCCGCTCGTGGAACGACGCGCTCTCCGACGCCCTGCGTGATGCCTTCCCCGAAGCGGAGTTCTCGCGACTGCACGGCAGGTACGGCGAGGCCTTCCCCGAGGCGTACAAGGAGGACTTCCCCGCCTCGGCAGCGGTGCCGGACCTGGAACGGCTCGAACGGCTCGGCGACGCCGCGGGGATCGACCTGCAGCTGTACCGGCCGACCGGTGCGGTGGCGGGCGAGTACCGCTTCAAGGTCTTCCGGGTGGGGCCGCCGCTGTCGCTGTCGCAGGTCATGCCGCTGCTGCAGGACATGGGCGTGGAGGTCACCGACGAGCGGCCGTACACCGTCGAGCGTCCGGGCCTGCCCGACGCCTGGATCTACGACTTCGGGCTCCGCTGCCCCGGTGACCAGGCCCTGGACGAGCGCCAGTGGCAGGCGTTCGAGGACGCCTTCGCCGCGGTCTGGCAGGGCCGGGCCGAGAGCGACTCGCTCAACGCCCTCGTCGTGGCGGAGGGGCTGTCGTGGCGCGAGGTGGTCGTGCTGCGCTGCTACGCCAAGTACCTCCGCCAGGTGGGCACGACCTTCAGCGAGGCCTACCTCGCCCAGACCCTGGTGCGCAACCCGCACGTCGCCCGCCAGCTCGTCGAGCTGTTCGCCGCGCGCTTCGACCCGGTACGCCGGGGTGCCCACGAGCAGGACCTGGTGACCGCCATCGGCGCCTCGCTCGAAGAGGTCGCGAGCCTGGACGAGGACCGCATCCTGCGCTCGTTCCTCGCCCTGATCGGGGCGACGAACCGCACCAGCTACTACCAGCGGCAGCCAGATGGCGCCCCCTCGCCGCACCTGAGCGTCAAGCTCGACCCGGCGAAGGTGCCGGACCTTCCGCTCCCCCGGCCCCGCTTCGAGATCTTCGTCTACTCCCCGCGCGTCGAGGGCGTGCACCTGCGGTTCGGCCGGGTCGCGCGGGGCGGCCTGCGGTGGTCGGACCGGCGGGAGGACTTCCGCACCGAGGTGCTCGGGCTGGTCAAGGCCCAGATGGTCAAGAACGCGGTCATCGTGCCGGTCGGCTCCAAGGGCGGCTTCGTGGTGAAGCGGCCCGCCGACCCGGCCGACCGCGATGCCTGGCTCGCGGAGGGGATCGCCTGCTACCGCACGTTCATCCAGGCGCTGCTCGACCTGACGGACAACATCGTCGACGGCCAGGTCGTGCCACCCGTCGACGTCGTGCGCCATGACGACGACGACCCGTACCTCGTCGTGGCCGCCGACAAGGGCACCGCGACCTTCTCCGACATCGCCAACGCCATCGCCATCGAGCACGGCTTCTGGCTCGGCGACGCGTTCGCCTCGGGCGGCTCCGCCGGCTACGACCACAAGGCGATGGGCATCACCCCCAAGGGCGCCTGGGAGTCGGTCAAGCGGCACTTCCGCGAGCTCGGGCGCGACACCCAGAGCGAACCCTTCACGGTGGTCGGTGTCGGCGACATGTCCGGCGACGTCTTCGGCAACGGGATGCTGCTGTCGCGGCAGATCCGCCTGGTGGCGGCTTTCGACCACCGGCACGTGTTCCTCGACCCCGACCCCGACCCCGAGCGCTCCTTCGCCGAGCGCGAGCGGCTGTTCGCCCTTCCTCGCTCCAGTTGGGCCGACTACGACCCGGCGGTGCTGTCCGAGGGTGGCGGCGTCTTCCCGCGTACGGCGAAGTCCATCCCCCTGAGCCCGCAGGTGCAGGCGGTGCTCGGCGTACCCGAGGCTGCCCTGACCCCCGCGGAGCTGATGCGGGCCATCCTGCTCGCCCCGGTGGACCTGCTGTGGAACGGCGGCATCGGCACCTACGTCAAGGCGCGGCACGAGTCCCACGCCGAGGTCGGGGACAAGGCCAACGACGCCATTCGCGTCAACGGCGGAGAGCTGCGCTGCCAGGTGGTCGGCGAGGGCGGCAACCTCGGCCTCACCCAGGAAGGGCGCATCGAGTACGCCCTCGCCGGAGGCCGGGTCAACACCGACGCGATCGACAACTCGGCAGGCGTCGACTGCTCCGACCACGAGGTCAACATCAAGATCCTGCTCGGCCAGGTGGTCGTCGCGGGTGGCATGACGGAGCAGCAGCGCAATGAGCTGCTGGTCGAGATGACCGACGAGGTCGCCTCCCTCGTGTTGAGGGACAACTACGAGCAGAACATCGCCCTGGGCAACGCCCGGGCGCAGGCGCCGGAGATGCTCCCCGTCCACCGCCGACACCTGGCCCACCTCGAGCGGGTCGGCCTCTTCGACCGGGTCGTGGAGTCGCTGCCCGACGAGACCGAGCTGGAGACGCGCGCCTCCGCGGGCAAGGGACTGACCAGCCCCGAGTTCGCGGTCCTGCTGGCCTGGACCAAGATCGGCCTCACCGAGGAGATCCTGGCCTCCGACGTCCCCGAGGACCCCTACCTCAGCCACGAGCTGGAGCGGTACTTCCCCGCGCCCCTGCGCGAGCGCTTCCGCGCCGAGATGGCCGGCCACCGGCTGCGCCGGGAGATCATCGCGACCGTCCTGGTGAACAAGATGGTCAACCACGCCGGCATCACCTTCGCGCACCGGATGGCGGAGGAGGTGGCCGCACCCGCGCCCGACATCGTGCGGGCCCACACCGTCGCCTCCCAGGTCTTCTCGATGCCGGCGTTCTGGCACCAGGTCGAGGCGCTGGACAACATCGTCCCGACGGACGTGCAGACCGCAGTCCTGCTCAAGGGCCGCCAGCTCGTGGAGCGGGCCACCCGCTGGCTGCTCAGCACCCGCCGTCACCCCATCGACATCGCCGCGACGGTCCAGGCCTTCACCCCGGGCGCCACGCTGGTGACAGCGCAGCTTCCTGGCCTGCTCGGGGACCATCGCGCCGAGGAGCTTCGACAAGTGGCCGCGGGCTACACCGCCAAGGACGTGCCCGAGTCGCTCGCCCTGCAGGTGGCGGGGTTCCCCGCGGCGTACAGCGCCCTGGACGTGGTGGAGGTCGCCGGCGCTTCCGGGCATCCGGTCGAGGAGGTCGCGGCGTTGTACTTCGCCCTCGACACCTTGCTGGAGCTCGGCCAGCTGCGCGAACGCGTCGTGGCCCTGCCCCGCAACGACAGGTGGCAGACGCTGGCCCGCGCCGCCCTGCGTGACGACCTCAACGCGGCGCAAGCGGCGCTCACCGCGCACGTGCTCGCGACGACGGAGGCCGGGGACCCGCACAAGCGGATCGCCTCGTGGGTGGAGCTGCACAGCGCCGCCGTCGGCCGCGCGGCCCAGGTGCTCTCCGACATCGTCGCCGGGGACGTGTACGACGTCGCCACCCTGTCCGTCGCGCTGCGCCAGATCCGCGGGCTGACCCAGACGAGCACCGCCGGGGAGGCCTGATCCGGCCATGCACACCACCACCGCGTACGGCGTTACGCTCAGGCTGCCGCCCTCCCCTGCCGAAGAGGCCATGTGAGCGAACCAGCGCAAGGCTCCGATTCCGAACCCGCCGACGGTTCCCGACGCCGCCGCCTGGGTGAGGTGCTCGTCGGTCAAGGACTGCTGACGCCGGATGAGTTGGTGCACGCACTGAACGTCCAACGCGACGTCCCCCCGGGGCAGCCGCGTAAGCGGCTCGGCGCACTCGTGGTCGAGCTCGGCATGGCGAGCGAGCACCAGGTCGCAGAGGCCCTCGCGCGCGCCCTCGGCCTGGAGCGCGTGGACCTGCAGCGCACGATCGTGATGCCCGATCAGGTGCGGCTGCTTCCACGGGCCGTCGCCGAGCGGCACGGCCTGGTCGCCCTCGACTTCGACGGCAAGGACCTCACGGTCGCCACAGCGGACCCGACCAACGTCGTCGCCCTCGACGACGCGAAGATCTACGCCAACGCCCGACACATCAAGGTGCTCGTCGCCACCCCCACCCAGGTGCGCCAGCAGCTCGCCCGCGCGTGGTCACTCGCGGACGACGGAGTCGAGGCCGACGCGCTGTTCCAAGGCCTGGACGGAGACCCCGACGGCGACAACGACGACGCCGCCGAGGCCGCCGTCCAGGCCACTCCGATCGTGCGGCTGGTCGACGTCATCCTCAGCGAGGCCGCTCGGGGCGGAGCGAGCGACGTACACGTGGAGCCGCAGGCGGGTGGCCTGCGCATCCGGTACCGCGTCGACGGGGCGCTGCGCGACGCGATGACGATCCCGCCGAGCGCCCGGGCTGCCCTGGTCAGTCGCATCAAGATCGTGTCCGGCCTCGACATCGCGGAGCGTCGGCGTCCCCAGGACGGCCGCGCCAAGCTCATGGTGGACGGAGCGGTCGTCGAGGCCCGGGTCTCCTCGCTCCCCACGCTGCACGGCGAGAAGGTCGTCATCCGGCTGCTGCCCCGGGCCGAGAACGTGCCGGTCCTGGCCAAGGCCGGCCTGGACCCCTCCCAGCTCGAGGCCGTCGGGGGAGCGCTCACCCAACCGCAAGGACTGGTGCTCATCACCGGCCCGACCGGCTCAGGCAAGACCAGCACGATGTACGCCGCCATCCAGCAGCTGCGCACCGCCGACCGCAACGTCGTGACCATCGAGGACCCGGTCGAGGTCCAGATCCCCGGGATCACGCAGGTGCAGGTCAACGAGCGCGCCGGCATCACCTTCGCCCGCGGCCTGCGCAGCATCCTGCGCCAGGACCCGGACGTCATCTTGGTCGGGGAGGTCCGCGACTCCGAGACGGCAGAGCTCGCGCTGCAGGCCTCCTTGACCGGTCATCTGGTGCTCACCACGGTGCACACCAACAACGCCGTCAGTGCCCTCACCCGTCTCGTCGACATGGGAATCGACCCGTTCCTGGTCGCCTCCTCCTTGACGCTCGTCGTCGGTCAACGACTGCTGCGTCGGCCCTGTCGGGCGTGTGCCGTGCCCTATGAGCCGGCCAGCCGGACCCTCACGCTCCTGGGCCTCACCGAGGCAGACCTGTCGAACGCCAGCCCTCAGCGTGGAGTCGGTTGCAGCGAGTGCGGCGGGACGGGCTACCGCGGCCGGACCGGCGTCTTCGAGGTCCTGCCGGTCACGGCGGCCCTACGCCGCGTGCTGCTTCTCACGCCGACCGTTGCCGCGATCAGCGCGGCGGCGCGCGAGAACGGCATGGTCACCCTGCGGGCGGCAGCGCTACGGGCGGCCCACCAGGGCGACACGACCTACGAAGAGGTGCTGCGCGTCACGCAGTCCGAGGCCGGGGAGACCCCTCGCTGCCCGGCCTGCGCCCGGGCGCTCGCCGACGACATGGTCTGCTGCCCCTGGGACGGCGCGCCCATCGGGCGCGACCACTGCGCGACCTGCGACCGCAAGGTCGACCTGGAGTGGACGGTGTGTCCCTGGTGCCGCGCTCTCCAGCCGGACCGGTCCCCGGTCGCCACCTCGGTGTCAGCCACCTCCACGCTCCCTCGGCTGCTGGTGGTCGATGACGACACGAGCGTCTGTCAGTTCGTAGCCACCGCCCTCACCGGCACCGCCGAGGTGGTCGGCGCCCACACCGCGAACCAGGCGCTGGACCTGCTGGCCTCGCAGACCTTCGACGGCGCCCTCATCGACCAGGTCCTTCCCGACTTGAAGGGCGTGGAGCTGATCGCACTCGTCCGTCGCGATCCCAAGACCTTCGCCCTGCCGCTCGCGCTGTTCACCGGCATGTTGAGCCCCACGGTTGAGCAGGAGGCGCTGCAGGCTGGTGCCGACGACTTCCTCACCAAGCCCGTCGATCCGATGCTGCTCGAGGAACGCGTGCTCCGCCTGCTTACCCAGGAGTCGCGCAGGCTTCCGACGATGCCGGTGTCCGTTCACCCCGAGGACTAGTCGGGCAGCACCCGCAAGCTCAGGTTCCCGTTCCGGTCCACGGGGGTCACGGCCAGGACGAGGCTGCGCTGGGCGTCCCGGCCGGTGCACTCGATGGCCTGGTGCACGCGGGCGCGGTCGAACCGTGGACAGCTCACGACCGCCGTACCCGGATCGAGCGGGGTCTCCAAGTCGAAGACGCGCTGGTAGAGCACCTCCTCCACCGCTGCCGTTTGCAAGGGCACCGGAGCGATCGCCTCAGCGACCGCCGACGCGACGATGAGTCCGGTCGCCAGGGCCAGCCACCCGGCGTACCAGGGAAAGGGCGTCCGTGCCGACAGCACCAGGCCGATCAGGAACTCACCGAGCAGCAGCCAGCCGGGTACGCCGATCGCCAGAGGGCCGAACACCGCCACCTGCACGACCATCAGCACCGGTACGGCGAGCAACGGGAGCACCGTGCCGCTGGGCCTTTCGAGGGCGGGCGCCCGGAGCGGGAGGTGGCGTGGCGCAGGCCGTTCTCCGACGAGGTCGAAGAACCAGCCGGGGTCCTCGAAACTCCCCCGGGCCGCGATCGAGTTGCTCACGATCGCGGTTGTTCCCCCGCTGGGACCTGTCAGTCCGGTTCAGCTGGACAGGACAGGCAGGTCGGGCCTTGGGGCCACCGTCAGCCGCCGAACTCCCAGTGCCACGCCTCGGGCTTGCTGCCGGAGGGCTCGGCCCAGTCAGGGTGGTACCAACCGAACTTGCCGGCGTTGGCCTTCATCCACTGGTAGGCGGCCGATCCGGAGTTCTGGACACCGCCGCAGAAGTCCACGGCCTTGCCCCACCCGTGCTCGCTGGTGCCAGGGACGGCGGCCAGGCCCGGCTTGCGGCGGTAGAGATCGACCTGCTCGCTGTAGGAGCGGTAGGAGTCGGAGACGCATAGCGCACCGCCGACCGTCGCTGCGTGGAACTGGCTCATCTTGTTGAAGGCAGCGGCGGCATCGGCGCGCAGGCGGTGGCCCGGGGCTCGCCACAGCGGGCACAGCGACGCGGGGTCCAGGTTGCCGTTCTGCTGGCCGGACGTGGACTTCCCGGTGCAGGCTGGCCCGGAGGCGGCGAGGGCCCTGCGCGCCCGGCTCGCGCGTTCGCGCGCAGCCTTGGCCGCCCGGGCACGCTGCAACGCGTTCTGAGCGGAGTTGAGCTGGTCGGCCGTGCTCTGGGCGAGTGCGTTGAGCTGCGCGAGCCGTCGCGCCGACCGCTCGACCAGGCTCTTGGCCTGCGTCTCGAGCTGCACGACCTGCAGCTCCTGGCGCTGCAGTTGCACCCTGGCGGCCTGGGCGCGGCGCACGATCGTGGCGTCGCTGCCCGCTGCCTGGTTGAGCGCTCCCCGCACCTGCAGGGCGTCGATGATCTCATCCGGCCCGCGGGTGAAGGCCAGCTGCAGGCCGTCGGTGCCCGGCGTCATGTAGAGCCGGCGGGCCAGGGCGGCGACCCGCTCCTCGCCTCGCTTGGCCTGCTTCTTGGCCTCGTCGATGTGGCGGCGGGTGTTGCGCAGCTTCAGGCGCACAGAACGCAGCCCGGCCTGATCGGCCTGCCACTCGCGCGTACCTCGGGTGAGCTCTGCGGTGGTGCGGTCCACGAGCCCGCGGAGGCGCTCGACGCGCGCCTGGGCGACAGCGACCTCATCGGCGCGCACCGGGGCGGGCGCGGCCAGGCCGCCGGCAAGGGCAGAAAGGACGAGTACGGCGAGCAGGAGCGGTTTGAAGGTCGTCCTCACGGGAACGCCTTAACGACGTGGGGGAGTGTCGGGTGGAGCATGAAGGTGGAGCCTCTCCGCACGCCTACGAGGTGAGCTGTCGGGTTCGGGCGCGGTGGTTGCCCGGCCTGCAGTGAGCAGGCTTCACCCCGAGGAGCCTCAGGAGGCCCCGCCTTGCGTTGGGTCCCCCGCTCCCGCCCGTGTGCACAGGTTCGTGTGACGTCACTGCGCGGGCAGGACTCGGCGATCCGCAACGACGTCCCCTACGTGGTGTAGCAGGTGCCTCCACGGTACCTGCCGCGCTGGGCCGTCGCGCGTACCCTCTCGGCGCGTCACCGCGTGTGCCTTACCTCCGGAGAGCGAGCACCTCGAGGCGGGCCCGGTACTCCTCCGCCTCGATGTCACCCCGCGCGAGCCGCTCGGCCAGGATTTTCTCCGCTTCGCGGTCTGCGGTGATCGGCGTGGCCGGTCCTCCCGTGGCCCGGACGAACCAAGCGACCGCCGCCCCTGCGAGCACAACGATCACCAGCATGAGCAGCACCACCACGACGCCCCAGCCGGAGTCCATATGTCCGTTGTCCCAGTACGGCATCGCCGTTCACCTCATTCGGTTCGGGAGGATGCTGCGGTGCATCCCTTCCCATCCCCACGCTGCCTGCCCCGGCCACGCGGGGACAGAGACGGAAGACACCTGCAGGGACGGACTTGCTGCCCTTGCGCAGGTGACAGCGGGGTCACTGCAGACCAACACGTCAGTTACCAACAGTTGAGAGCCGGCGGTCGGGATTGAACCGACGACCTACCGCTTACAAGGCGGTTGCGCTACCACTGCGCCACGCCGGCCGGGCGTTCGCCACAGCCTAGGAGAACCGACCTCCCTGGCGCCGGTAGTTACTCGCAAGTAACGTGTCGCCCATGACGGACTACGCCGGGATCGCCACGCTCATGCCCCAGCTCGTGCCCTTCGTGGCGACCCTGGAGATCGAGTACGCCGCTCTCGACGGCGACCACGCGGTCTGCGTGCTCCGCGACGACCAGCGCTTTCGCAACCACGTCGGCGGCCCGCACGCCGGCGCGATGTTCACCCTCGCCGAGACCGCCTCGGGCGCGATGGTGCTCGCCAGCTTCGAGGACCTGGTGCAGACCGGCGTGACCCCGCTGGCCGCGACCGCCACGATCGCCTACACGAAGCTGGCCAAGGGCGACGTGACAGCAACCGCCACCTTGGGCCGCGCGGCGGCCGAGGTCCGCGCCGAACTGGCCGAGACCGGCCGCACCGTGCAGTTCCCGGTCGAGGTCGTGCTCAGCACCGCCGAGGGCGAGACCGGCCGGATGACGATCAGCTGGGCGCTGCGCCCACCTAGATAAGGGACAGCGATAAGGGACAGCGGTAGGGACAGCGGTAGCCCCGAGTACGGCGGTCAGCCGGCGTCGGCGACCTCGCGGGCCTTCAAGTGGCCCTCGAGCTTCTTCTTGATCCGCTGCAGGGCGTTGTCGATCGACTTCACGTGGCGCTGCAGGCGCTCAGCGATCTCCTGATAGCTCTTGCCCTCGACGTACAGGCGCAGGACCTCGGTCTCGAGGTCGGACAGGACCGCGTCGAAGTGCTGCTGCAGCGCCCGGATGCGCTCCGCGCTGATCACGAGGTCCGCAGGGTCGCTGATCGCGACGGTCGGGATCACGTCGCCGAGCACGCGGTCACCGTCGTCGTCCCCGCCGCCCACCGGGCGCTGGAAGCTGACGTAGTTGTTGAGCGGGCCGTGCTTCTGCCGGGTCGCGGTCTTGATCGCGGTGATGATCTGGCGCGTCACGCACAGCTCGGCGAAGGCCCGGAAGCTGCTCTGCATGTCGGGGTTGAAGTCGCGAACAGCCTTGTACAGGCCGATCATGCCTTCCTGCACGATGTCCTCGCGGTCGGCGCCGACGAGGAAGTACGAGCGGGCCTTCACCCGGGCGAACGCGCGGTACTTGGTCAGCAGGACCGACAGCGCCTCGTCATCGCCGGCCCGCGACAGGCGGACGAGCTCGTCGTCGCTGCGCTGGTCGGGGGTGCGCCAGCGGGTCCCGTGCAGGTCGCGATCGAGCTCCGCAACGAGCGTCTCGGCCTGGGTGATCTCCTGCGCGAGAGAAGCGGCGAGCTCAGCCTCGATCTCGGCGGTGAGCTCCGGGTCGGCCTCGGGCTCGACGACAGCCGGGGGGACCTCCGGGACGAGGGAGAGCGCGGGGGCCGCAGACGGCTGCTTGCTGCGCACCGGCTCACCTGCCTCGGGGGGACCGGGCGACGCTCGTGACGTCGCCCTTAGGAGCGCCCGAGTGGTGGACTCGGACGAACAGCTGGTTTGTCGCCGTACGGCAATGTTGCCGATGACAACGTATTACCCAGTGTTGCACCTCACAACGATCTGAGTGCGATGAGGTTACGGCACCGTCGTTCCCTGCTCAGAGCCTGGTGCGCCCCGAAAGGTTCACCCGATCCGTCGGCGGCGGGCCACCTCGGCCAGCGTGACGGCCGCCGCGATGCCCGCGTTGAGCGACTCGGTGAGCCCGCTCATGGGGATGCTGACGGTCAGGTCGCACGTCTCGGCGACCAGGCGACCGAGCCCGTCACCCTCGGAACCGACGACCACCACGAGCGGGCTGGTGGCCACCTCGAGGTCGTCCAGGCTCACGCTGCCCTCCATCGCGAGCCCGACCACGAACAGCCCCGCTTCCTTGTACGCCGTGAGCGTGCGCGCGAGGTTCGTGCAGCGCGCGACCGGCAACCGGGCAGCTGCACCGGCGCTGGTGCGCCAGGCGGCTGCCGTCATGCCGGCGCTGCGCCGCTCGGGAAGCAGGACGCCCTGAGCCCCGAACGCCGCGGCGCTGCGCACCACCGCGCCGAGGTTGCGCGGGTCGGTGACCCCGTCGAGCGCCACGACGAGCGGCGCGGTCGCCTCCAGGGCGCGGGCCAGCAGGTCGTCCGGGTGCTCGTACTGGTACGGCGGCACCTGCAGCGCGAGGCCCTGGTGCATCAGGCCACCGGTCATCTTGTCCAGCTGCGCGCGGCTCATCTCCATGATGGGCAGCCCGGCCTTGCCGGCGATGGCAACGGCCTCGGTCATCCGCTCGTCGTTGTCCGCACCGTGCGCGATGTAGAGCGCCGTAGCGGGCACCTTGTGGCGCAGCGCCTCCACGACCGGGTTGCGACCGACCACCGTCTCGGGCATGTCGGGGCTGGGCTTGGTCCCGCGGGCCTTGGCGGGGGCGGCGACCCGTCCGGTCCGCGCGGGCGGCTTGCCTGCCGTCCTGGCCGGACCCTTCACGGGCGCCTTCGACGGTCCCCTCGTGGAGCCAGGCGCGGCGCCCCTGGTGGGCTCGGCAGCCTTCTTCGCCGCAGCGGCTGCGGCGCGCGCCTTCGGGTGGCCCTTGCGGATCTCCGCCGGCGGCGTCGGGCCCTTGCCCTCGAGCCGGCGCTTGGCCTGGCCCCCGGAGCCTCCGGGGGCACCCTTGCGGTGGCTCCCCGGCTTGTTCCCGCGGCCGCCTAGCCCGCCTCCTTTGACGCTCATTGCTGACTCCCTGCCGAGCTGTTGCGGTTTTGTCGGTGAGGCGCGG
>JBKJSN010000118.1:0-22072 GCA_046595815.1 Mycobacteriales bacterium | reverse complement strand
CGACCACCGTGGGCAGCAGGATCCTGGAGGGCTGGCGTCCGCCCTACGACGCCACCGTGACGGCGCGCCTGAAGGCCGCCGGCGTCGTGATCCTGGGCAAGACCAACATGGACGAGTTCGCCATGGGGTCCTCCACCGAGCACAGCGCCCAGGGGTTGTGGGTGGGGCCGTAGGCGCTGTGCTCGGTGCTCGACCCCATGGCGAACTCGTCCATGTTGGTCTTGCCGAGGATGACCACGCCTGCTGCCTTCAGCCGCGCGGTCACGGTCGCGTCGTACGGCGGACGCCAGCCTTCAAGGATCTTGCTGCCGCAGGTCGTGGGGATGCCGTCCATGGTCAGGACGTCCTTCAGCGCCAGCGGAACCCCAGCGAGCGGGCCGGTGAGCTCCCCGGCGTCGACGCGCTTGGCCTGGGCCAGCGCACCGTCGACGTCGACGTGCAGGAAGGCGTGGACCTGCCCGTCGACCTTCGCGATCCGGTCGAGGTGGGCCTGCGCGACCTCGACGGCGCTCGTGCTGCCGTCACGGATGGCGGCTGCGGTCTGTGCCGCTGTGAGCCGCGTGAGGTCGCTCATGCCTCGTCGTCCAGGATGCGGGGCACGCGGAAGCGGCCGTCCTCGGCTGCCGGGGCACCGGCGAGGGCCTTGTCGCGGGGCAGCGACGGGGTCACGACGTCGGGCCGGGTCACGTTCTCCAACGGCACCGCGTGGCTGGTCGGGGGGACGTCGGCGGCGTCGGTGGCCTGCTTGATCTGCGCCACCGCTCCCAAGATCACGTCGAGCTGACCGGCCAATCGGTCGAGCTCGTCATCGGGAAGGGCGAGCCGGGCCAGCCGCGCGAGGTGCGCGACCTCCTCGCGGGTGATCTCAGGCATGGGGCCAGCCTAGTGACCCGCCCACCCCCCTTGCGTCCTCACCTTTGTTCCCTTCACCCCGCGGGGCGGGGATGACGTAACAGGGGGGCAATAAGGGGAGACCATGATGGAGCCATGTCTTACTTGCTGCGGGTCGTGCTGCCCGACCGTCCAGGCATGCTGGGCGCGATCGCGACCGCGCTGGGCAACGCGGGGGCGGACATCGTGAGCCTGGACGTCGTCGAGCGCGGCCCGGACGGGGCGGTCGACGACCTGCTGGTGCAGCTGCCCCAGGGCGGGCTTGCCGACAGCCTCATCACCGCCGCGTGCTCGGTCCCCGGAGTGGTCGTGGAGTCCCTGCGGCCCTACCTCGGGGCCGACGACCTGCATCGTGACCTCGAGCTTGTGGACGAGCTCGCCGCGGCACCGCACGAAGCCCTACAGCTGTTGGTCGAGCTGGCTCCTGGCGTCTTCCGCGCCGGCTGGGCGCTGCTGGTCGGCCAGGAGGGGGTGTGCGGGCACTCCGCGGGAGCGCCCGAGGGAGCCGACCTCGCCGTACCCCCGGTGACGACGCCGCGTCGGGTCGCACGGAGCGAGCCGTGGGTGCCTGCGCGCTGGCTCGAGCTCGGGGTCGAGCTGGCCGTCGCGCCGGTCGGGCCGCTCGGGCCGACCGTGCTGCTGGGCCGACCGGGGGGACCCCGCTTCCGGGACTCCGAGGTGATGCGCCTGGCGCACCTGGCCGGCATCGCCGCGACGGTGCACGGGACACTGCAGGTCTAGAAGCTCACCGGGGCGACGAGCCGGTCGGCCAACCACAGCTCCAGATCTTCGGCTGGCAGCGGCCGGGACAGCGCCCAGCCCTGCACCCGGTCGCACCCGAGCTCGGCGAGCAACCGCCAGGTCTGCTCGTCCTCCACGCCCTCGGCCACGACGCGTACGCCGAGACCCTGGCCGAGGTTCACCACGGACGTCACGATGGCCCGGTCCCGAGGGTCGACGGCCATCCGCGAGACGAACGAGCGGTCCACCTTGATCTCGCTCACGGGCAGCTGCCGGAGCTGGCCGAGCGAGGACCAGCCGGTGCCGAAGTCGTCGAGCGACAGCGAGACGCCTTGGGCCAGCAGCTGCTTCAGCGCTGCCCTGGCCCGGGCGGAGTCTGCGAACAGCGAGCTCTCGGTGAGCTCCAGCTGCAGCACGTCGGAGGTCAAGCCATGGCGGTCGAGGGCACTGGCGACCTGCCCGACGAAGCCCTCGTTGCACAGGTCTTTCACGCTGATGTTGAGGGCCATGCACAGGTCCCAGCCGCGGAGGCGCCAGGCCGCCAACTGAGCCAGCGACGCATCCAGGACCCAGCTCGTCATCGGCGTGATGAGGCCAGAGCGCTCCGCGAGCGGGATGAAGCGGTCGGGCATGACCAGTCCGAGCTCGGGGTGCTGCCAGCGAACGAGGGCCTCGCAGCCCACGATGCGGCCGGTGTGCACATCGGCCTTCGGCTGGTAGTGCAAGATCAGCTCACCGTGCTCCAGCGCCCGCCGGAAAGCACCCAGCAGCACCAGCCTGCCGGGGGTGTTCGGGTCTCGTGCCGGGTCGTAGACCTCGACCTCGCCGCTCTCCTTGGACAGGTACATCGCGACATCGGCCCGCTTGAGGAGCTCTTCCAGGTCGTCGCCGTGGTCCGGAGAGACCGCGATGCCTGTGCTCGCGGACACCTCCACGAGCAGACCCTCGAGCGAGAAGGGCTCCGACAGCGCCTCACGCGCCCTGTCGGCCGCGTGCTCGGCCGCCTGCTGGTCGGCTCCCTCCAGCACGAGGGCAAACTCGTCCCCGCCGAGGCGGGCGACGACATCGTGCGGACGTACGCAGGAGACCAGGCGGCGGGCGACTGCCACCAGCAGCTGGTCGCCGACGTGGTGCCCGAGGGTGTCGTTGACCTGCTTGAACAGGTCGAGGTCGAGCAGGACCAACGCCACCGGGCCTTCTTCCACCCGCTCGCTGAGCCGCTTGCGGTTCGCCAGCCCGGTGAGCGCATCGCTCATGGCCGCCTTCTCACTGCGCACGCCGACCAGTCCCGCTGCGTACACGGCGGCGAGCGGCGGCACGAGCAGCGGCACGTACGCCGGACCTGCCTGCATCGTGAGCGCCACGAGGGGCCCGAAGGCGAGCAGGGCCCCAGTGGTGAGCACCTCGTAGGCGATGCCGCTGCGGAGCACCTCGACCACCTGGGTGCCGCTGCGCAGCGCGATGGCCGTGGCCACCAAGAGTTCGTTGACGACGAAGAAGGCAAGTCCGCCCGCAAGACCGTTGAGCAGGTCACCCGTGGTCAGATCCAACGGGCTCAGGGGCTTGGCGTCGTGTCCGAGCAGCTCCATCACGCTCCACGCCGCCAACCAGGACAGGGCGTACTGCCCGACGTTGAAGGCGGTGCGCCAGGGTGCCTTACGGCGCATCGCGTCGGTGAGCAGCACGGCGACGGTCTGCAGCAGCAGGGCGACCGTGAGGTCGTAGCGGATGAGCATGGCGAACACGAACGCCGTGGAGAGCACCACGCCGTTGACGTCACGCGATCCCGGGAAGAACAGCGGCCGCATCTCCCCGACGAGCAGCAGCCCGCCCGCCACCCAGCAGGCGGCCTCGAGGTGCATGAGTGACGGCACGTCGCCCTGGTAGAGGACCAGGCCAAGGCCGCCCCAGCCGAGCAGGATCACGGACAGCACGAACGAGCGGAACGCCGTCTGAGTCGGGCCCGCCATCTGGTTGCGCGGATCCGTGCGCGGCGTGCTGCTCGGCACGGCCGACCCCCTGTTCTTCGGGCTCAGGACAGGAGCCACCGCGTGCTTTGTCGACGCTTTCACAGCAATTCTCTAGGCCCGATCAGGCTAGGAAAGCCTTACTGATTGCTAGCCCCCCTGGCCGACGGTAGCCACCGAACGGGCGCTCTCCGGACCCTCCGAAAGGAGTACCGCGAAGCCCGCGTCATCGAGCAGGGGCACTCCGAGCTTGACCGCCTTGTCGTACTTGCCCGCTCCCGGCTCCGCGCCTATCACCACGAAGTCGGTCTTCTTGGAGACGCTGCCGGTCACCTTCCCGCCGCGCTGCTGCACCGCCTCGGTCGCGCCATCGCGGCTGTACGACGTCAGCGTCCCCGTCACGACCACGGTGACCCCTTCGAGGGGCCGGGGTCCTTCGTCGAGGAAATCATCCGCCGTGCGCACCCCGGCCGCACGCCACTTGGCCACGATCTCGCGGTGCCAGTCGACGGCGAACCAGTCGACAACGGCCTTGGCGATGGTCGGCCCGACGCCCTCGACAGCTGCGAGCTCGTCCTCGGACGCGGCGGCGATGCGGTCAAGGTCACGGAACGCCCTGGCCAGCTCGCGAGCCGCAGTCGGGCCGACGTGCCGGATGCTGAGCGAGACCAGCACCCGCCAGAGCGGCCGCGTCTTGGCGACCTCCAGGTTCGCGAGGAGCTTGGTGCCGTTCGCGCTCAGCGCGCCGTCATTTGTCCGGAAGAACTCGGTGCGCAGCAGGGCGTCGGAGTCGAGGGCGAACAGGTCGCCCTCGTCGGCGATGACACCGTCGTCGAATAGCGCCTCGGCGGCCTTGAACCCGAGCCCCTCGATGTCGAACCCGCCCCGACCCGCGACCGCGAAGACCCGCTCGCACAGCTGGCTGCGGCAGGTCCGGGCGTTGGGGCAGCGCAGGTCGACGTCGCCTTCCTTGGCCGGCGCGAGCGGCGTGCCGCAGGCTGGGCAGTCGGTCGGCATCACGAAGGCGCGTTCACTGCCGTCCCGCAGCGCAGCCACGGGCCCCAGCACCTCGGGGATCACATCGCCGGCCCGCCGTACGACGACCGTGTCGCCGATGAGCACGCCCTTGCGCGCCACTTCCTGCGCGTTGTGCAGGGTCGCCATCGCGACCATCACGCCCCCGACGTGGACCGGCTCGAGCACCGCGAACGGCGTGGCCCGTCCGGTGCGGCCCACGTTGACCTCGATCGAGCGCAGCTTCGTCGTCGCCTCTTCGGGCGGGTACTTGAAGGCGATCGCCCACCGAGGCGACTTGCTGGTCGAGCCGAGCCGCCGCTGCAGCGCCACCTGGTCGATCTTCACGACGACCCCGTCGATGTCGTGCTCCACGTCGTGGCGGTGGGCGCCCCAGTGCTCGACGTAGCCGAGCACGCCGGCGAGGTCGTCGAAGACCTCGGCCCGTGCCGACACCGGCAGGCCCCACGTCTTGAGGCGCTGGTAGGCCTCCGACTGCGAGGCCGGGTCCCAACCCTCGGTCGCGCCCACCCCGTGCAGGGTCAGCGACAGCGGCCGGGAGGCGGTGACCCGCGGGTCCTTCTGACGCAGGCTGCCGGCTGCGGCGTTGCGCGGGTTGGCGAAGGGCGCCTTTCCCTCGGCAACCAGTCGCTCGTTCACCGCGGCAAAGTCGGCAGTCGCCAAGAACACCTCGCCGCGCACCTCGACCAGCGGCGGCACGTCCTCGCCGGTCAACCGCGCCGGCACCGCGCGCAGGGTGCGGACGTTGGGGGTGATGTCCTCGCCGGTGCGCCCGTCGCCTCGGGTCGCAGCCCGGACCAGCTCCCCGTCGCGGTAGACCAGGGCCACGGCGAGGCCGTCGATCTTCAGCTCGCAGAGATACCGCGCGGCGCTCCCGACCTCCTTGGCCTGCCTGGCTGCCCAGGCCCGCAGCTCTTCCTCGCTGAAGGCGTTGTCCAGGCTCATCAACCGTTGCAGGTGTTCCACCGGGGTGAAGTCGGTGGAGAAGCTCTCCATCACCCGCTGCGTCGGGCTTTCGGGCGTGCGCAGCTCGGGGTGCTGCTCCTCGAGCTGCTGCAGCTGCTTCATCAGCTCGTCGTACTCGCCGTCCGAGACTGTCGGCTGGGCCTTCACGTAGTACTGGAACGCCAGCTCCTCCACGCGCCTGCTGAGCGCGGCGTGCTCGTGCGATGGACCCGTCATGACGCCAGTTCCTGCGCCGCCTCGCCGAGTCGCTTCAGCACTGCCCGCGCGTACGCCGGGGTCGCCCCGGCCAGCCCGCATGTCGGGGTCAAGGTCACGTCGGTCACCCCCACACGATCCCGCAGGCGTCGGACGCTTTCGACGATCACCTGTACGGCGGGCGGCTCCGCGCCTGTCGAGGGCGCAATGCCAAGCAGCAGCCCCGTGCCCCGCTCGACGGCCTCGCCTAGGGCCTGTTCGTCGTACGGCAAGAGGGCGTCGATGCTCACGGCACCTGCCTCGGACAGCAGGGCCAGTGGCGGGTCTGGTGCGCAGCAGTGCACCACCGTGTGTTCTGCGGCCGCGAGGACGACGCGCAGCACCTCACGGGCCCGCTGGGCGTCGGGGGCGCGCAGGGTCCGGAAGCCACTGGAGGTGGGGACGTGGGCAGCGAGCACCGAGGGGAGCGCCGGCTCGTCGAGCTGCACGACGACGGTCGTCCCCGGCAGTCGGCGTTGCACGTCGGCGACGTGCAACCGAAGGCCCTCGGCGAGACTGGCGGCCAGGTCTGCGACGGCACCGTGGTCGGCCAGCACCCGGTCACCCCGGTGCAGCTCGAGGATGCTCGCAAGGGTCCAGGGACCGGTGGCCTGCAGCTTGAGCACCTCGGGCGGGGAGGCGTGGGCTGCCTCCTCCAACGCATCGAGGTCGCGGGCGAGCAGGTCGCGGGCCCGCCGCCCGTCGCGGCTTGGACGCGGCACCATTCGCCAGCCGCTCGGCTGCAGGTCGACGTGCAGGTCGGCCAGCAGCGCCGCTCCCCTGCCGGCGAGATCGGCGTGCACCCCGCGTGCGGGAAGCTCAGGAAGGTGCGGGATCGACAACTCGCCTAGCACGAACCGCGCAGCCTCCGCCGGGTCCCTGCCTGGCAGGGAGCCGATCCCCGTGACGGTGCCCGAACGCCAGATCACGCCTTGCTTGCACGCGCCTTGGCGGGAGCCTTCTTGGCGGCCTTCTGGGCGGCGTTGGTAGCGCCCGTGAGATAGGCCAGGTCGGCCTCGAGCGCGGCGATCACCGCGTCCCGGTCAGCGGTCGCGCCGCGCACCGCGAGGCTGAACTGCTGGATGACCGCGAGGTCTGTCAACTGCACGTCATCGCCCATGCCGATCACCCTAGTCGCAGGGGTTCGAGCGTCGCGCTGGCGCAAGCACGGCGCGGACGTCTTGTCGCCAGCGGGCGTACCAGATCTGGTCCGATCGCACCAGATCTGGTCCGCGCCCGTACGAAGACAACACCCGGGAGCAGGAAGAGAGCGGACCGGAGCCGCAGGTCGGCTAGGCCTCGAGGTTCATGCCTTCGTTTCGACGACGGTGGCGGAGCCGAGGACCTCGTCCCCGTCGTACAGGACGGCTGCCTGGCCGGCCGCGACGCCTCGTGCCGGGGTGGCGAGGGCAATGGACCAGCCCACGCCATGGGGCGTCACGATGCAGTCGTGCACCATGCCGTGCGCCCTCAGCTGCACTGAGCACGACAGCGGCATTGGCCGGGGCGAGGACCAGACGACAGAGCCGGTCAGGACGGTGCCGACGTCCAGTGCCTCGGCGGGGCCGACGGTGACGGTGCGGGAGACGGGCTCGACGGCGAGTACGTACCGGGGCCGCCCGTCCGCCGCGGGGACGCGCAGGTCCAGGCCGCGGCGCTGACCCACGGTGTAGGCGTAGGCCCCCTCGTGCGTGCCGACGACCGCTCCGGTCAGGGCATCGATCACCGGGCCCGGCTGCGCCCCGAGGTGCGAGCGAAGGAAGCCGGCGGTGTCGCCGTCGGCGATGAAGCAGATGTCGTGCGAATCGGGCTTGTCCGCGACGCCGAGGCCCCGCTCGCGCGCGAGGGTGCGCACCTCGTCCTTGGTCAGGTGGCCGAGCGGCAGCACGGTCGCAGCGAGTTGGGAGGGAGTGAGGACGGCGAGCACATAGCTCTGGTCCTTGGCTGCGTCGGCCGAGCGGGACAGCACGCCATTGGCGAGCCGCGCGTGATGGCCCGTGACGACGCCGTCGAAGCCGAGGTCCAGGGCGCGGTCGAGGACGGCGGTGAACTTCACCTTCTCGTTGCAGCGCAGGCAGGGGTTGGGGGTGCGGCCGGCGGCGTACTCGGCGACGAAGTCGTCCACGACCGAGGCCCGAAACTCCTCAGCGAGGTCCCAGACGTAGAAGGGAATGCCGAGCACGTCCGCGGCTCGACCGGCGTCGCGGGCGTCCTCCTTCGAGCAGCAACCGCGGGCGCCGCTGCGCAGCGTGGCCGGGGCCGTCGACAGCGCGAGGTGCACACCGGTCACCTCGTGTCCGGCGTCGACGGCGAGCGCCGCGGCCACGGCCGAGTCGACTCCCCCGCTCATGGCGGCGAGCAGCTTCACCGGACCCCCGCCCGCCGGGCCCGCTCCACGACTGTGGGCAGCACGGCCAGCAGGTCCGCCACGTCTTGCGCGGTCGAGGGGTGACCGAGGGAGAAGCGCAGCGAGCCGCGGGCGCGCACCTCGTCCTGCCCCATGGCCACGAGCACGTGCGACGGGCGGGCCACCCCTGAAGAGCAGGCCGAGCCGGTGGAGACCTCGATCCCCTGCGCGTCCAGCAGCATGAGCAGGCTGTCGCCCTCGCAGCCGGGGAACCCGAAGTGGGCGTTGCCGGGGAGCCGGTTCACGGGATCGCCGTTGAGCATCGCATCCGGGACCGCCCGCAGGACGCCCGCGATCAAGGCGTCGCGCAACTCGACAAGGCGCTCAGCGGTGTCCTTCTGCCGAGCCACGGCCACCGACGTCGCGACGGCGAGCCCGACGAGCGCGGGTACGTCGAGGGTGCCGGAGCGCACATCGCGCTCCTGACCGCCTCCGTGCAGCAGCGGGGCGCACTCCACCTCGCGGCCGATCACCAAGGCACCGGCGCCGTGTGGCCCCCCGAACTTGTGACCGGTGAGGGTGAGGGCCTGCACGCCGACCTGCGCGAAGTCCACCGGCAGCGCACCGACAGCCTGCACCGCATCGGTGTGGAAAGGGACCCCGTGTTCGTGCGCGACCTCGGCCAACTCGGCGATGGGCTGGACGGTCCCGACCTCGTTGTTGGCCCACATGATGGTGACGAGCGCAACGTCGTCGGCGAGGGCAGCGCGCAGCGCCTCGGGGTGCACCCGCCCGAGCGTGTCGACGGGCAACCAGGTCACCTGCGCTCCCTGGTGGGCGACGAGCCACTCGACGGCGTCCAGGACGGCGTGGTGCTCGACGGCACTGGCGAGGATCCGCGTGCGGCGAGGATCTGCAGCGCGGCGGGACCAGAACAGGCCCTTGACGGCGAGGTTGTCGCTCTCGGTGCCACCCGCGGTGAACACGACCTCGGAAGGACGGGCGCCGAGCGACGCGGCCATCGCCTCTCGGGACTCCTCCACCCGACGCCGCGCCTGGCGACCGGAGGCGTGCAACGACGAGGCGTTGCCCGTGAAGGCGAACGCCTCAGTCATCGCCGCCACGGCCTCAGGCACCATCGAGGTCGAGGCCGCATGGTCGAGGTAGGCCACGCACCCAGCCTACGTGCGGGTCAGTCCGCGGAGCGCAGGAGAACGCGTCTGGTCAGCGGTGAACCGGTCGGCAGCGTCTCGTCGACGACGACCTGGGTCGGCAGCAGCCCCGCCGCAGCCCGCACGTCACGCGCCACGCCGACAGCCACGTCGCTCGGGTCTTCGGCAGCGTGCGGCTGCAGGTGGACGAGCAGCTCGTCGGCACCGTCACGAGCCGACGAACCGATCACCACGCGCCAGTCGACGACGTCCGCCCGGCCCTCCAGCGCAGCGGTCACGCCACGAAGGTCGACCGCCCGCTCCCCCGAGCGCAGGGCCAGTGTGGGCACCAGGGCCGCCCGCTCCACGCCGGTGACCCGAGGCACCCGGCGGCCGCAGCCCGGGCAGCGCGAGCGGTCGATGCCCTCGGCGAGGTCCCCGGTGCGCCAGCGCAGCAGGGCGCTCCCACGCATCCCGAGCTGGGTCAGCACCAACTCGCCCGAGAGCGCCGTGGCGCCGGTCTCCGGATCGACCATGTGCACGAGGTCCAGGTCCGGGTAGGTGTGCAGTCCGCTCCCGGAGCGGCACTCGCCCCACAGCAGTCGATGCCCATCCGGAGCGTGTACGGCGAGGAGCACCGGGTTGATCCCGGCCCGCGTGAGTGCCTGCGCGGCCTCGGCCCGCTCGTCGTCGGAGGGCGCACCCACGAGCAGCACCACCCGGACATCGCCGAGGCGCGCGCCCGCCTCGTCCAGGTCGTCGACGACCCGGGCCGCCTCCTGCGAGGGCAGCGCGAGCACCGTCGCTGGCACAAGGGCCAGCGCCCGGACCAGGTCGTCGAGATCGTCCCCGGGGAACATCGCGGGTGAGCCGGCGGCCAGCGCTGCCAGCTCGAGAGCCTGCAGTGACGCCGTACGCACGAGAGGGAGACCAGCAACGAGGACGTCGGCGCGGCGCAGCCCCAGGACCCGCCACAGCCGGGCGCCGGCGCGTGCGATCACGTCGAGGTCGCTGCGCGTGCTCGCGAGCGGGAAGCGCAGCCCAAGCCCCGCGTCGACGAACGTCGTCGGGCGGGTGTCGGCCTCGACCACGGCGCGGTAGGTCCCCGGTCGGACGAGGCGGTTCGCCAGCCCCCGGCGCAGCTGCGGGCCCTCGGCGTGCAGGGCCCAGCCGGCCTCGCCGGCCTGGAGCACCAGGGCAGCGGCCGCGGCGGGTTCCCCGTCCACGCACACGTCGCGCTCGCCGACCGGGGGGAGCTCGGCGAGGGCGGCCGGCGTCGCGACGGCGGCGGCCGTCGTACCGAGGGAGGCAAGGCGCGCCTTCCAGTACGGCGAGAACGGCGCCACGGCGTGCTGTACCTGAGCCTGCACCGCCCGGGCGAGGTCGGCCTGCTGTTGCTTGGAGGTGCGACGGTCCCAGGGCATGCGGGCGAGTCTAGGGAGCGGAGAAGCGAGCCCGACGAAGGAGGGCGAACGCCGCAGCGACCCATCAGCACAGAGCGGAGAAGCGAGCCCGACGAAGGAGGGCGAACGCCGCAGCGACCCATGTCAGATAGGTGAGGGACGGGGATTAGGGTTGCCACCCATGAAGCGATGGACCCCGGACGACCTGCCCGACCTGACCGGCCGCACCGCGCTGGTGACCGGCGCCAACTCAGGGCTCGGCTTCTGGACCGCCGTGGAGCTCAGCCGTCACGGCGCTCGTGTCCTCATGGCCTGCCGCAACCCCGACCGGGCGGGCGCGGCGCTCTCGCGGTTGCGCGGCGAGGTGTCTGGGGCGAGCGCCGAGCTGGTCGAGCTCGACCTCGCGTCGCTGGCCTCGGTCGACAAGGCCGCTGCAGAGGTCGCCGACCGCGTCCCCGCCCTGGACCTGCTCGTCAACAACGCCGGGATCATGGCAGTCGGCGAGGGCCGCACCGAGGACGGGTTCGAGCTGCAGTTCGGCACCAACCACCTCGGGCACTTCGCCCTCACAGGTCAGCTGCTCCCGCTGCTGCTCAAGGCTCCGGCGCCGCGCGTGGTGACGGTCTCGAGCTACGCCCACAAGATCGGATCCATCGACTTCGACGACCTGATGGGCGAGCGCAGCTACCGGCGCTGGCGTGCCTACGGTCAGAGCAAGCTCGCCAACCTGCTGTTCACCCACGAGCTGGACCGGCGTGCCCAGGGGCGGCTCACGGCCGTCGCCGCGCACCCGGGGTACGCCGCGACCCACCTGCAGACCGGCACCGGCCAGAAGCACTTCGAGAAGCTGATGGCCCTGGGCAACAAGGTGTTCGCGCAGAGCGACGCGCAGGGCGCCTGGCCCACGTTGCGCGCAGCGTCCGACCCGGACCTGCGGGGAGGCGAGTACTTCGGCCCGCACCTGCTCGAGCTGCGCGGCAACCCTGTCCCGGCCGGCCGCACTCGGCACGCCCGCAACCCCGAGACCGCAGCCCGACTGTGGGAGGTTTCCGACACCCTGGACGGCGTCCACTTCGACCTGTAGACCCGAGGTACGACTGATCCCTGGTACGACGAAGGCCGGCCCTCCTGTGAGAGCCGGCCTGCGTCGTACAGGGTCTAGCCCTTGCGCTTGGTGATCTCCTCGGTCAGCGCGGGGACGACCGTGTTGAGGTCGCCCACCAGACCGAAGTCGGCGAGCTCGAAGATCGGGGCCTCGGGGTCCTTGTTGATGGCCACGATGGTCTTCGAGGTCTGCATGCCGGCGCGGTGCTGGATGGCACCGGAGATGCCCGCCGCGATGTAGAGCTGCGGCGAGACGGTGCGGCCGGTCTGGCCGACCTGGTTCTGGTGGGGGTACCAGCCAGCGTCGGTGGCAGCGCGCGAGGCACCCACGGCAGCGCCGAGGGAGTCAGCGAGCGCCTCGATGATGGAGAAGTTCTCGGCCGAGCCGACGCCGCGACCACCGGAGACGACGATCGACGCCTCACCGAGGTCGGGGCGGCCACCCTTGGCCTCCACGACGCGCTCGAGCACGCGAGCGCCCTTGTCGGTGTCACTGGCCGAGACGCTGACGTTCTCGACGGTCCCGGCGCCTGCCTCCTCGACCGGGGCGGTCGAGTTGGCACGGACCGCGATGACGGGGGTGCCCGACGCGATCTTCGAAGACACCACGACCGCGCCACCGAAGATCGGCTGCTCGGCCTGCAGGTCGGCGGTGAGCGCGGTGGCATCAGTGAGCAGGCCGCCGCCGGTCTTGACGGCGAGGCGCGCCGCGACCTCCTTGCCCTCGGCGTTCGCGGACACGAGCACCGCGGCCGGGCTGGCCGAGCCGACGAGCTGCGCGAGCAGCGCCGCCTTCGGGCCGGCGAGGAAGTCGTCGTGGTCGGCGGACTCATCGACATAGACCTTGTCGGCGCCGAACGCCTTCAGGGTGTCGACCGTCTTGGCCGCACCGGCGCCGGTGGCGACGGCCGACGGGGAGCCGATCGTCTTGGCGAGCGCGAGCAGCTCGAGCGTTGCCTTCTTCGGGGTGCCGTCGACGTGGTCGACGAGGACCAGGACCTCAGTCATGTTCTCTCCCAGTCCTTCTCAGACGAACTTCTGCGACGCGAGGAACTCGGCGACCTTGGCGCCACCGTCACCCTCGTCCTTGACGACCTGGCCGGCCTGACGCGGCGGCTTGGTGGCGAACGACACGACCTGGCTCGGCGCGGAGGCCAGGCCCACGGAACCGGCGTCGAGCCCGAGGTCCGCGAGGCTCTTGACCTCGAGCGGCTTGCTCTTGGCAGCCATGATCCCCTTGAAGGAGGGGTAACGCGGCTCGTTGATCTTCTCGACGACCGAGACGATGGCCGGGGTCGTGGCCTCGACGACGGCGTACCCGTTGTCGGTGAGGCGCTCGATCGTCGCCTTGCCGCCCTCGACGGTGAGCTTGCGCGCACCGGTGAGCTGCGGCTGGCCGAGGCGCTCGGCGAGCAGCGCACCCATGACGGCCATGCGCGAGTCGGTGGCCTCGGAACCGGCGATGACGAGGTCGTACTCCATGCCCTCGAGCACCTTGGCGAGCGCCGCGCTGGTCTGCACCGCGTCGGAGCCGGCGAGGGCATCGTCCACGAGGTGGACCGCCTTGTCGGCGCCCATCGACAGCGCCTTGCGGATCGTCTCGGTGGCGCGGTCCGGACCCATGGTCAGGATCGTCACCTCGCCGCCTTGGGCCTCCTTGATGCGGAGGGCCTCCTCCACGGCGTACTCGTCGATCTCGTTCATGACGACGTCGACGGAGGCCCGGTCAAGGGTCTTGTCGCTGTCCTTGAGCTTGCGCTCGGCCCAGGTGTCAGGCACCTGCTTCACCAGTACGACGATGTTCACGTTGCCCCGTTCACGATCGGTACGCCGACCTGTGGCTTGTCGTCACGCGGACTGCCCGCGCGATGGTCGTTCGGGATTCACCGTATCGGCGCGTACTCGACGTCCGACCGGCACCCTCTCCGTCCCGAGATTGTTACCGCCCAGTAGCCCCATCGCAACGTGGGAGAGACGTGACCTGCACCACGCCGGCGTCGAGTTCACCTTCCGGTGAAGGTCGCCTTGCCCGGGCCGTTCGTCACGAAGCTGGTCATCCCGGCCGTCTGGTCCTCGGTGGCGAACAAGCCGGCGAACAGTGCGGTCTCGAGCCGCAGCCCCGCGTCGAGGTCGAGCTCCAGGCCTTGGTCGATCGCCTGTTTGGCAGCGCGCAAGGCAACGGCCGGACCGGCCGCCCACTGCGACGCCATCGCGACGGCCGCGGTGTAGACCTCGGCATCGGGCACCACCCGGTCAGCAATGCCCAGCGCCAGCGCCTCGTCCGCCTTCACGAAGCGGCCGGTGAAAACGAGCTCCTTGGCCTTGGCCGGACCGATGAGCCGCGGCAGCCGCTGCGTCCCGCCTGCCCCCGGGATGACGCCGAGCAGGATCTCGGGCACCCCGACCTGGGCGGACTCGCCAAGCACCCGGAAGTCGGCGGTGAGGGCGAGCTCGAAGCCGCCCCCCAGCGCATAGCCCGTCACGGCCGCCACGACGGGCTTCGGGATGCCCGCGACGACCTTCAGCGCCTCCTGGAGCTTGGCTCCCCAACCGACCATGTCCGCGTAGGAGATGGTCTCCATCTCCTTGATGTCGGCACCGGCCGCGAAGACCCGCTCCCCGCCGTACAGGACCACGGCCCGCACGTCGGGGCGGTCGGTGGCCTCCCGCGCGCACTCCTCGAGCTCGGCGCGGAGCTGGGCGTTGATGGCGTTCATCTTGGGACGATCGAGGCGGATCGTCCCGATCGCCCCCTCGACCTCCAACCGCACGAACTCGCCCACGACGCCGCTTCCTCTCCACGCTCCGGTGATCGGACCCTAGTCTCCCCTTCGTGTTCCGTGACTCGCGCGGTGTCGTGCACACCGTCAGCTCCGCAGATCCGCTGGCCGACGTGCCGCCTGCGGCCGCGGCGGCACTGGCGCGCGCGTTGCTGGTCCCGGTGGAGGGCGACCTGGGCGGCGCGCTCGAACGGTGCGAGGCCGTCACGGCTCTGCTCGACCGATGGCAGGACGCCTTCTTCGCCTCCCTCCCTGCGGAGGTGGACGTCGCGGAAGAGGAGAGGTACGCCGCCGAGGCCGGCGTCTCACTGGCTGAGCTCGAACAGGACTGGGACGACTGGGAGGGCGAGGAGGATGACGGCTCAGACCAGGACTCAGACGACGAGGACGGGTACGGCGACGAACAGGTTGACGGCCAGCTCGACCTGGATGTGGTGGACCTGGACATGGTTGACCTGGGCCAAGCTCTGCTCGGTCATGCCGCCGACCCCGTGACCACCGGCCTGGACGACACTCTGGTCAGCGAGCTCGAGCGCGAGCTGCTCCTGCTCCCCATGCGGGTCCGGCTGGAGGCGCTCATGGCGGCAGCGGTGCTCATCGGGATGTGGAGCGAGTTGCTCGCCGACCACGAGAAGTGCCTCGGACACCTGGTGCTCGCCCATGGGCAGACTCCGGTCGAGGTGGGCCACGAAGCCCTCGCGGACCGGCACGCCGCGCTGCACGCAGGTCGGCCGGGACACCCATGACGACGTGGCGCAAGGTGGATGTCGACGGCTGCTCCATCAACCTCATGGAGTCGGGCACGGGGGAACCGCTGCTGTTCCTGCACGGCTGGGGCCTGAGCCCGCGGGCGTACGAGGACGGGATCGTGCGCCTCACGGCCGGCGGGGTGCGGGTCATTGCCCCCTCGCTGCCCGGGTTCGGAGGGAGCGACGGGCCGCCCCTGACGCGCATCAGCCTCAAGGCCTACAGCCGCAGGATCGCTGGGCTGCTCGACGAACTCAAGATCGAGAAGCCGGTGTTCATCGTCGGGCACTCCTTCGGTGGCGGTATCGCCCTGCAGCTGGCCACCGACCGGCCCGACCTCGTCCGCGCGCTGACTCTCGTCAACACCATCGGCGGCGCACCGGGCCGCCGTACAGGGATGGCCGACGCGTCGTGGCTGCGCTGGATGGCCGGGGCCCTCACCGAGCTGCACCCGCGGGCGCTCGCCGGGTCGGTGCCCTCGCTGATGCGCTCGCTCATCCCGAACCTCGTGCGCCGACCCGTGACCCTCGCGCTGACGGCGTACGTCGCGCTGACGGCCGACCTGGCAGAGCAGGCCCGGCAACTCGTCCTCAGCGGCATGCCCGTGCTGTTCGTCTGGGGAGACAGGGACCGACTCATCCTCCCGGGGGCGCTCAGCACCATCGAGGGCTCGCTGCCCGCCGAAGTGGTCCATGGGCGCCACGGGTGGCTGCTCACCGAACCGGAGGAGTTCGCGACCATCCTGCGCGACGCCCTCGTCGTCCACGCGATGCTCGAGCGCCAGAAGCGGGGGCAGTCGGTGCGCCTGCCCTCCGGTGTGCCGCTGGCCGACCTCATCCCGTTGGAGCACCGCACCTCGGCTCGGCACACCCCGTGAGGGCGTGGCCAGGCCGTCCGACCCCGCTGGGCGCGCACTGGGACGGCGAGGGCACGAACTTTGCGGTCTTCAGCCAGGGCGCGGAGACGGTCGAGGTGTGCCTGTTCGACGACGCGGGTCGGGAGACCCGCATCCCACTTGAGGAGACCACTCACCTCATCTGGCACGGGTACCTGCCCCAGGTCGGTCCGGGTCAGCGCTACGGCTTCCGCGTCGACGGTCCTTATGAGCCCGGGCGCGGGCACCGCTTCAACCCCAGCAAGCTGCTCGTGGACCCCTACGCCCGCGCCATCGAGGGCGGGCTCGTGTTGAACGACGCCGTCTTTGGCGATCACGCCGGCCATCAGGACCACCGCGACAGCGCGCCTTTCGTGCCCCGTTCGGTGGTCGTGCACGACGCCTTTCCCTGGGGCCCGGACCATCACCGACCGCACCATGCCTGGGCTGACACGGTCATCTACGAGCTGCACGTCAAGGGCTTCACCGCGCAGCACCCGGACATCCCTGCTCACCTGCGGGGGACCTATGCAGGGCTGGCGCACCCGGCAGCGATCGCACACCTCGTCCGGCTCGGCGTGACGGCGGTCGAGCTCATGCCGGTGCACCACTTCGTGTCCGAGCCGCACGTCCTGCGGCGCGAGATGACCAACTACTGGGGCTACAACACGCTCGGCTTCTTCGCCCCGCACGCCGGCTACAGCGCCAGCGGGTCCCGCGGCGAGCAGGTCCGTGAGTTCAAGGCCATGGTGCGCTCTCTGCATGCAGCGGGCATCGAGGTGCTCCTCGACGTTGTCTACAACCACACCGCAGAGGGCGACGAGAGCGGCCCGACGCTGTCGCTGCGGGGGCTGGACAACGCGGCCTACTACCGGATGTCGGACGGCGGCGAGTACGTCGACTACACCGGCTGCGGGAACACCCTCGACGCTCGCAACCCGCACGTCCTGCAGCTGCTCATGGACTCGCTGCGCTACTGGGTGACCGAGATGCGGGTCGACGGCTTCCGCTTCGACCTGGCCTCAGCCCTGGCCCGATCGATGCACGATGTGGACAAGCTCTCGGCCTTCTTCGACGTCGTGCAGCAGGACCCGGTCGTGTCGCAGGTGAAGCTCATCGCCGAGCCGTGGGACGTCGGTGAGGGCGGCTACCAGGTCGGCGAGTTCCCGCCACTGTGGACCGAGTGGAACGGCAAGTACCGCGACACCGTGCGCGACGTGTGGCGGGGCCAGGGCAACGGGGTGCGCGAGCTGGCCTATCGCCTCTCCGGCTCCTCCGACCTCTACCAGGACGACGGCCGCCGCCCCTACGCCTCCATCAACTTCGTCACCGCGCACGACGGCTTCACGCTGCGCGATCTCACGTCGTACAACGGCAAGCACAACGAGGCCAACGGCGAGGACAACCTCGACGGCACCGACGACAACCGGTCGTGGAACTGCGGCGTGGAAGGGCCCGCCGACGAGACGGTGGAGGCTCTGCGCGTGCGGCAGGCCAAGAACCTGCTGGCCACGCTGCTGTTGTCCACCGGCGTGCCGATGCTGACGATGGGCGATGAGGTCCGCCGTACCCAGGGCGGGAACAACAACGCCTACGTGCAGGACAACCCGCTGGCGTGGGTCGACTGGGGCCTCGACCCCGACGCCCTCGAGGTGCTGGAGCTGACGCGGCAGTTGCTGGCCGTTCGGCGTGCGCATCCGGTGTTCCGCCAGCGTGCGTTCTTCTCCGGCCACGACGTGTCGGAGGACGGGGTCAAGGACGTCGCGTGGTTCGGCCCGGACGGCAAGGAGCTGACCGACGCCTCGTGGTTCGACCCCTCGGTGCAGACGCTGGGGATGTACCTCGACGGGCGCGGCATCCGCACCCGCGGCCCCCACGGCGAACCCGTCGTCGACGAGAGCTTCCTCGTGCTGCTGCACATGGGGCCCGACGACCTGGAGGTTGCGCTGCCCGGCGCGCCCTGGGCCGCGCGGTACGACGTCGTGCTGGGTACGGCGACAACCTCGCTGCACGAAACCGCACTGAAGGTCCTCGGCCGGTCCGTGACGCTGCTGCGCGCCTGCCGCTGACGGGTTCGGGCGACCGCTCGCCGGGTACGCCGGGGACGTGCGACTACGAGCAGTTCTTCAGTCAGCGGACGCGGCGGCCTATGCCCTTGCCCATCGAGGTGGGTCGCAACGCGTCGACAGCGCGCTCCACTGGGTGACGCGTTCGGCCGACTACTCCGCCCTCTGGGTGGCCTCCGCCGGGCTTCTCGCCGCGACGCAGGGACGAGCGGGTCGTCGCGCGGCGGTCCGCGGGCTGTTGAGCGTCGGGCTCACCAGCGCGTTGGTGAACGGGCCGGTGAAGTCCGCGGTGGGTCGCCCTCGCCCGGGCAACGCGCTGGTTCCCTTGGGCCGGGTGCGACACCGGGCGACCCGGACGAGCTCCTTCCCTTCCGGCCACAGCGCGAGCGCCGCCGCCTTCGCGGTGGGCGCGGCGTCGGAGGTTCCGCTCGCCGCCGCCCCACTCGGCGCGATGGCGGCCCTCGTCGCCGCCAGCCGGGTGAGGACCGGGGCGCACTACCCCGGCGATGTGCTGGCCGGGGCGGCGCTCGGGGCCGCGATCGCTCTGTCGACCCGCAAGGTGTGGCCCGTCCAGCCAGCGGCAGCGGCCCTCCCGCACCCCGCCGTGGTGGACCCGTCGATGGCCCGGCCGTCCGGCAAGGGCGTGCGGGTCGTGGTCAACCCCGACGCCGGCTCCGCCGACTCACCCGGCGACCTCCTGCGTGAGCGGCTCCCCGACCTCGAGCTCGTGGAGGCCGAGGACCTGGGTGAGGCCTTGGAGCAGGCGCGGCAGGGAGCTCAGGCGCTGGGTGCCGCCGGTGGCGACGGGTCCGTGAACGCAGCGGCGGCCGTCGCACTGGAGCACGACCTGCCGCTCGTGGTGGTCCCGGCCGGGACGCTCAACCACTTCGCCCGCGACATCGGGCTGGACACCGCCGAGGACACCGCCTGTGCCCTTGAGTCAGGTGCGGTGGCAGGGGTGGACGTCGGCCTGCTCGGGGACGACATCTTCCTCAACACCGCGTCGATCGGGGCCTACGTCGAGCTGGTGCACGCCCGCGAGAAGCTCGAGCACCGGATCGGCAAGTGGCCCGCCGCGGCGGTCGCGCTCACCCACGTGCTGCGCTCGTGCCCCCCAGTGGACCTCGAGCTCGACGGCTCGCCGTACCGGGCCTGGATGGTGTTCTTCGGCAACGGGCGCTACCACCCGGAAGGCTTCGCACCGGCCTGGCGCGGGCGACTGGACGATGGCCTGATCGACGTGCGGGTGCTGCGTGCTGACGTTCCCCACGCGCGGCTGCGGCTGGTCTTCGCGGCCCTGACGGGGACGCTGAGCCGGTGCCGGGCGTACGAGCAGCGGACGGTCTCGTCGATGCACGTCCGGTCACTGGAGGGCAACCTGCGGCTGTCCCGCGACGGCGAGGTGTTCGACGGTCCCCGCGAAGTGACCGTGCGCAAGGCGCCTCGGCGGCTCCGCGTCTACGGCCGGGCGCTCACACCCGCTTGAGGTAGCGCCCGGCGAGCCAGAGCATCCCCAGCAGCACAGCCACGCCGGTCAGGGTGAGCCACGGACCTGCCTGCTTGTACGTCGAACCCAGCAGCATCCCGGCCCCCACAACCTCCACCACGCTGAGCAAGCCACCGAGGCCGTCGGCAACCAGGAACGTGCGGGCGGGCATCGACGACGCCCCGGCCGCAGCAGCGACGAGAGCGGACGGGAACGCAGCGAGCCTGCCGAGGAAGACCAGCCGAGCACCCTTGTCGGTCAGCACCTTGCGGATGTCGGTGATGCGCTTCGCCGGCAGGACCCGGCCACCGAGACCCGGCAGGTCACCGCGGCTGATCTCGCGCTTGTAGCCACGGCCGAGGGCGAAGAACTGCCAGACCCCCAGGATCATGAGGGGCACTGCGGCCAGCAGTAGCACGAGCAGGTCCACCTCCCCCTGGCGGACGAGGAACCCACCGGCGAGCAGCACCTCCTTCGTCGGACGCAGCAGCACCAGCAGGACGAAGTGGTCCTCGTAGAGCACTGCTGCCAACGGGATGGCCACGACGCCGAGCAAGGCTCGAAGGCCGGCGAGCACCAGCAGCGGCCGGCGCCAGGTCCGGAGGGTCGAGGTTGCGCGGGTCACGGTCATGCCAGGGTTTGTGCACGCTCCAGACCGGCGACAAACACCAGGTGGTGATGACAGGCCTTCCGGGCCCTCTCGCGCGCCGGCTCGAACCCGGCGCGCGCTTCGGCCTGCGCGTGACGCTGCTCGCCGCCGCGCTTGCCCTCGTCGGCATCCCCTTCGGGCTGCTGCTCGCGCAGGTCAAGACCAACGGGCCGCTCGTGCGGGTGGACACCTACGCGGCGAACCACCTCCACAGCTGGGTGCTGGAGCATCCGAACGCCGAGCAGGCGCTTCGGGCGCTGTCCTTCCTGGGCAGCCCGATCTGGTTCTACCTGCTGACCGGGTCCGCTGCGGCCTTCTGGTGGTTCCGGGGAGCCCAGCGGAGGCTGAGCATCTTCCTCGTCGTCACCGGCCTCATGGGCGGCCTGGTCGACACGGTCGTGAAGGTGGTCGTCAACCGGGACCGGCCCTCCTTGGAGGACCCGATCGCGACCGCGCACGGGCAGAGCTTCCCCAGCGGTCACACGATGCTCGCGACCTACGGGTACGGCGCGTTGCTGCTCACCTTCCTGCCACTGCTCCCCCGCCGACTGCGGGTACCCGCCATCGCCGGGTGGCTGGTGCTGGTCGCGCTCATCGCCTTCTCGCGCCTGGGCCTGGGGGTGCACTTCATCAGCGACGTGCTGGGCGGTTTCGTCCTCGGCCTCGCCTGGCTGATCGCGATGACGGCCGCGTTCTCGATCTGGCGCGTCGAACGCGGCCGTCCGCCCGTCGAGCCGACGGAGGGTCTTGAGCCCGAGGTGGCCCGCGACTGACCCCCCTTGCGGAGTATCGATTAACGATAGGCTATCGACAATCGATACCTCTGGAGACACCTGTGCGCCGCACCCCGCGTGACCCCCTCGCCCCCGTCGAGTTCGTCGCCACCGTCCTGCTCGCCTTCAACGCCTTCCTGATAGTCATGGCCCTCGCGTTCTTGGTGTTCGACCGCGACCACAGCACCTTCCTGGGGGAGGGCGACGCGTGTGTCGATGTACGCAACGGGCCTGCGTCCGTGTACCTGCCGGGTGGAGGGAGCTCGGCATCAGAGGCCGAGAACAAGCCGAGAACGCCCCCAGCGGGCACGACCCTCAACCCCAAGAAGATCGCGGTGTGCGCAGCCGACGTCTCCGAGGAGCTCGCGCGTCGCGTCCCCGGCCTAGAGGCCACCCACCCGACCAGCACGCAGCGGTGGTGGAACCGGCTCGCCGTCTACCCCCCGGCGCTCTTCGGCATGGGGGCGCTGACCTTCGTGTGGCTGCTCGCCAGGCGCGCCCGCCGGGAGGGGTTCTTCGTCGCCTCCGTGGCGCGGGGGCTCACCTGGCTCGGGGTCTACCTGGCCGCCGGCTCGCTCCTCACCAGCATCGTCGTGCTCGCGGCCCGCAAGCAGCTGCTCGACACGTTGCTCCCCACGGGCGGGTACTGGGACATCGGGCTTCACCTGTCTTGGTCCACGCTCCTGACCGGTGCCGGGCTGGTCTCCCTCGGCAGGGTCATGGCGCACGCCGTCGCGATGCGCGAGGACCTGGACGCGACGGTATGAGAGCCCGCCGCCCCGAGACCGCGCCGGAGGCCACCGCCGTGGAGCAGGACCTGCACCACGTCGAGGTGCACCTGGACCGCTTGCTGGCCGA
>JBKJSN010000055.1:0-4429 GCA_046595815.1 Mycobacteriales bacterium | reverse complement strand
TTCTTGACCGCGTCGACGATCGCGTTGACCGGCTCCTCGATCGCCTTGCGGATCTCCTCGGCGCTCACGACGATCGTCTTCGGCAGACCGCTGACGAGGTCGCGACCGCGGATCTCCGCGTGCGGCTCATCGGGCATCGGGAACGCCGAGCCGATGGCCATCTTGATCTCCTCGGCGGTGCGCTCGCCGAGCATCAGCGAGTACTCCTTCTTGACGTAGGAGATGATCGCGCTGTCGAGCTCGTCGCCACCGGTGCGAATGGACTGGCTCGTCACGATGCCGCCGAGGGAGATGACGGCGACCTCGGTGGTGCCACCACCGATGTCGACGATCATGTTGCCCGTCGGCTCGTGGACCGGCAGCCCGGCGCCGATGGCAGCAGCCATGGGCTCCTCGATGATGTACACCTTGCGCGCACCGGCCTGGTAGCCGGCGTCCTTCACTGCGCGCTGCTCGACGCCTGTGATGCCCGAGGGCACGCAGATGACGATGCGCGGCTTGGCGAAGTGGCGACGGCGGTGCACCTTCTGGATGAAGTAGCGCAGCATCCGCTCGGTCGTGTCGAAGTCGGCGATGACGCCGTCCTTCAGAGGCCGGATCGCGACGATGTTGCCGGGCGTACGCCCGATCATCCGCTTGGCCTCGGTGCCGACGGCGAGGATGCCGCTCGTGCTCGTGTTGATGGCGACGACCGAGGGCTCGTTGAGCACGACGCCACGTCCGCGGACGTAGACGAGGGTGTTCGCAGTACCGAGGTCGACGGCCATGTCGCGGCCGAGGAAAGACATGCTGTTGGCGTTCTTCGCCATGTCGAGAGCTGACCCTTCAGCAGGAAGCGCGCCTCCCGGCTTCAACGGAAGGACGCACGGCATTCATGGGGAAGGTGCCATCGTAGCCCGACTGTCCAGTCCCCCCGCGCCGATGTGCCCTCCGTCACGCCAGGAGGGGACTACAGACCGGGGAAGAAGATCTCGATCTCGCGGGCCGCGGACTCGGGCGAGTCTGAGCCGTGGACGAGGTTCTGGCCGATCTCAAGGGCGTAGTCGCCACGGATCGAGCCAGGCGTGGCCTCGACCGGGTTCGTGACGCCCATCAGGCGGCGGGTCGCGGCGATCGCGTTCGGACCCTCGACGACGAGCGCAACGAGCGGGCCGCCTGTGATGAAGTCCACGAGCTCGCCGAAGAACGGACGCTCGGAGTGCTCGGCGTAGTGCGCCTCGGCCTTCGCGCGCTCCAGGGTGCGCAGCTCCATCGCGACCAGAGCCAGGCCCTTGCGCTCGAGCCGGCTGATGACCTCGCCGGCGAGGCCGCGGCGGACGCCGTCGGGCTTGACGAGGACGAGGGTGCGCTCGGTGGCCACTGGAATATCTCCTGAAGGAAAGGGAAGTTCGACCGTCTCGGCGGGCGGTCGATGGGGTTGTCGGCGCCAGGCTACCGGTGCGCGAGCAGTGCCCTCGCCTCGCCGGCGGTCACGACGGACCCCGTCACGAGCACGCCGACCCCTCCGGCACCGCCCGCACCGGCAGCCTCGGCATCCACCAGCGCCACCGCGGCGTCGAGGGCGTCATCGAGACGGTCCTCCACGGCGACCCTGTCCTCACCGAAGACCTCCTCCGCCAGAGCGCGCAACTCATCGACGGGCATCGCACGCGGCGAGCTGTTCTGGCTGACGACGATGCTCGCCACGGCCGGCTCGAGCACCTCGAGCATCGTGCGGACGTCCTTGTCGGCCATGCACGCCACAACCGCGACCAAGTGGTTGAAGGCGAAGGCGTCGGTGAGCGCCTCGACCGTGGCCACCATGCCGTGCGGGTTGTGCGCCGCGTCGACCAGCACGGTCGGCGATGACCGCACGACCTCGAGCCGGCCGGGCGAGGTCAGGCCGGCGAAAGCCGCGCGGAGCAGGTCAGCGTCCAGCGCCTCGCCGTGGCCGAGGAAGGCCTCCACAGCCGCCACGGCGGCCGCGGCGTTGGCTGCCTGGTGCGCCCCGTGCAGCGGCAGGAACAGGTCGTCGTACCTCGCCGCCAGCCCCTGCACCGACACGACCTGTCCACCCACGGCAGTACGGCGGTCGACCACGCCGAACTCCAGACCCTCCCTAGCGACGGAGGCCCCGACCTCGACGCAGTGCCGCAGCAGCACCTCCGCGGCCTCCGGCGGCTGAGCCGCGAGCACGACGGTGGCGCCGGCGTGGATGATGCCGGCCTTCTCCGCGGCGATCTCCGCCACCGTGCTTCCGAGCAGCTGTGTGTGGTCCAGGCCGATCGGGAGGACCACACAGGTCTTGGCCTCCACGACATTGGTGGCGTCCCAACGCCCGCCCAGACCGACCTCCAGAACGGCGACGTCCACGGGAGCGTCGGCGAAGGCTGCGAAGGCCATCCCGGTCAGGACCTCGAAGAAGGTCATCCGGTGCGACGACCGCGCGTCCACCAGTTCGATATACGGCGCCACCTCGTCGTACACGGCGGCGAAGCGGTCCTCGGGCAACGCCTCCCCGTCGACGACGATGCGCTCGTTGACGCTGTTCAGGTGTGGGCTGGTGTACCTCCCCACCCGCAGCGCGGTCTCCCGCAGCAGGGTGTCGATCATGCGGGCCGTGCTGGTCTTGCCGTTGGTCCCCGTGAGGTGGATCGACGGGAAGGACAGCTGCGGGTCCCCGAGGTAGTCGCACAGGACCTTGATCCGGTCCAGGTCCGGCTGCATCTGGTCCTCGGAGGGAAAGCGCTCGGCAAGGGCGGCCATGACCCGCTCGAGCGTCATGAAGTGCGCGCCGCCAGCGTCACGTCGACGGCTGCTTCCCCAACCTGGAGCACGAGCTCCCCGGTGACCACGCAGGCGTTCACGAGGTCACTCTTGGCCTGGCGGACGAGCTCGAGGCGCTCGGCTGCATCGCTGATGACCAGCCGCTCGACCTCCGTCTTCATACTCGCCTGCGCACTGCTCTTGGCCTTGCGGACCTGCCCGAGCACCTCACCTGCGATCGCGAGTACGGCGGGGTCGCCCGCGGTCTTGAGCTCGGCGGCGACCGGCCACGGGGCCCGGTGCACCGAGCCCTCCTGCCACCAGGACCAGACCTCTTCGGTGACGAACGGCAACACGGGGGCGAACAGGCGAAGCATCGTGGACAGGGCCAGGCGCAGCGCCGACCCTGCGCTGTCGGCGGCCGGGCCCTGGTCGTACGCGCGTGCCTTGACGAGCTCGATGTAGTCGTCGCAGAAGCTCCAGAAGAAGGTCTCCGCGCGCTCCAGCGCGCGGGCGTAGTCGTAGCCCTCGAAGGCCTCCGTGACCGACGCGACGACCTCCGACAGCGCCTGCAGCATCGCCAGGTCGGTGGCCTCGGTGACCTCCGCATCGGTGGCGGCGGGGAAGGCGAGGACGAACTTCGAGGCGTTGAGCAGCTTCATCGCCAGCCGCCGACCGACCTTCATCTGGCCGAAGTCGACCGCCGTGTCGGTGCCGGGACGGCCGCTGCACGCCCAGTAGCGGATGGCGTCGGAGCCGTACTCCTCCAGCAACGGCAGGGGCGTCACGACGTTGCCCTTGCTCTTGCTCATCTTCTTGCGATCAGGGTCGAGCACCCAGCCGTTGATGGTGGCGTCCCGCCACGGCAGGCAGTCGTGCTCCAGGTGCGACCGGACCACGGTCGAGAACAGCCAGGTGCGAATGATCTCCGGTCCCTGGGGCCGCAGGTCCATGGGGAAGATGCGACCGAACAGGTCCGGGTCGTCCTCCCAGCGACCGGCGATCTGCGGCGTCAGGGAGGAGGTCGCCCACGTGTCCATGACATCGGCGTCGCCAGCGAAGCCGCCCGGGATGCCGCGCTGGCTCTCGTCGTACCCGGGTGGGGTGTCGCTCGACGGGTCGATCGGCAGGGCCGACTCCGCGGGCATGATCGGGGCGTCGTACACGGGCTCGCCGCTGTCGTCGAGCTGGTACCACAGCGGGATCGGCACGCCGAAGAAGCGCTGCCGGCTGATGAGCCAGTCGCCGTTCAGGCCTGAGACCCAGTTGTCGTAGCGCGCCTGCATGTGGGTCGGGTGCCAGCGCAGGGCGGCTCCGCGCGCGAGCAGCTCCGCGCGCGGTCCCTCGTCGCGCCCGCCGTTGCGGATGTACCACTGCCGGCTGGTGACGATCTCCAGCGGCCGGTCGCCCTTCTCGAAGAACTTCACCGGGTGGGTGATCGGCTTCGGCTCCCCCACCAGGTCGCCCGACTCCACCAGCAGCTCGACGATGCGCTTCTGCGCCTGCTTGGCCGTCTTGCCGGCCAGTTCGGCGTACGCGCCCTCGGCGTCGACCGGTGCGGGCGGCGTGGCGAGGAACCGGCCGTCGCGACCGATGACGCTGCGGACCGGCAGGTCCAGCTCGCGCCACCACAGCACGTCAGTCGTGTCGCCGAAGGTGCAGATCATCGCGATGCCGCTCCCCT